>NZ_JBXALO010000004.1:413577-509825 GCF_058799515.1 Serratia sp. GW822-FHT06D09 | reverse complement strand
TCCATCATGCAGCCGTCGCCCATAAAGGCGTAGGTGTGGTGGTCGACCACGTCATGGCCCGGGCGGTTGAACTGCGCAGCCAGGGTGCGTTCGGCAATGGCGAAGCCGACGGCGTTGGCGATGCCCTGGCCCAGTGGGCCGGTGGTGGTTTCCACGCCTGGGGTGTAGCCGTATTCCGGGTGACCCGGGGTTTTGGAGTGCAGCTGGCGGAAGTTTTCCAGCTCGCTCATCGGCAGGTCGTAGCCGGTGAGGTGCAGCAGGCTGTAAATCAGCATGGAGCCATGGCCGTTGGAGAGGACGAAGCGGTCACGGTCAGCCCAGTGCGGGTTGGTCGGGTTGTGGTTCAGGTAGTCACGCCACAGGACTTCGGCGATGTCCGCCATGCCCATAGGTGCACCCGGGTGGCCGGAATTTGCTTTTTGTACGGCGTCCATGCTGAGTGCGCGGATGGCGTTGGCAAGCTCTTTACGAGAGGACATGTTTTACTCCAGGTCGGATTAAAAAATCAGTCAAGTTTTCTATTTTCTCAGACTCCGCATTAAAACGGCAATCCCTAATACCAAATGAGAGCGAGTTCACAACTTATTAGCACAATTGGTCGGTTTTTCGGAATAACACTATTTTCCCGATTGTCGGCGTACACTAGTCTCAAGCGGCAAGATTTCCCTAAACTAAAATGACACGACCCCCTTGTTACTCTCACAGGAAAATGGCTTTATGAAGATCCGTACCTCTTTGATTGCATTAAGCATTGCCACTTTGGTAAGCGGCTGTCAAAACCTGAACACCGATACCCTGATGCAGTCTGGCGCGCAGGCGTTCCAGGCCGCGACGCTGAGCAATAACGACGTAAAAATCCTGAGTGATAAATCCTGCGCAGAGATGGACAGCAAGGCACAAATCGCGCCGGCCGACAGTACCTATGCCAAACGCCTGAACAAAATCGCAGCGGCGTTGGGAGATAATATCAACGGCACGCCGGCCAACTATAAGGTCTACGTCACAAAAGACGTGAATGCCTGGGCAATGGCCAACGGCTGTATCCGCGTTTACAGCGGGCTGATGGACATGATGACCGACAATGAAGTGGAAGGCGTGCTGGGCCACGAAATGGGCCACGTGGCGCTGGGCCATACCCGCAAAGCAATGCAGGTCGCTTACGGCACCGTGGCATTGCGTACCGCAGCGGCCTCGACCGGCGGCATCATAGGTTCGCTGTCGCAGTCACAGTTGGCGGATATGGGCGAGAAGCTGGTTAACGCTCAGTTCTCCCAAAAACAGGAAAGTGAAGCCGATGACTATTCGTTCGATCTGCTGAAACAACGCGGCATCGACCCGAACGGCCTGGTCACCAGCTTTGAAAAACTGGCTAAAATGGAGGCCGGCCGTCAGAGCAGCATGTTCGACGATCACCCCGCTTCCGAAGCGCGCGCACAGCATATTCGCGAGCGCATCGCAGCAGGCAAGTAAAACACAACGCCCGGCAGATGCCGGGCGTTTTTCATTTCATCAGTACAATGTCTTTTGCGGTGGCCCGGCGAAGGTTAGCGGCCCGATGCTGTTCATATCCACTTCCACCACCGACGGCCCCGGATAATTAATCGCTTCCGCCAGCACGCCGTTGAACTGCGCCGCGCTGTCCACTTTCCACGCCTTCAGCCCCATCGCCTCGGCAACCTGGGTAAATGCTGGAGTGTGCAGTTCGTTATAATACTGACGGCCGGCAAAATACTTGTCCTGAATGCCCCGCATCACGCCGTAACCGCCGTCGTTCATGATCAACAGGGTAATATTGGCCTGCTCCTGCGCCATGGTTGCCAGTTCGCCCAGGCCTAACGCCAGCCCCCCGTCCCCGACCAGCCCCACCACCTTGCGCTGCGGGTTGGCGATCGCCGTGCCAATCGCCATTGGCAGCCCCATGCCAATCGCCCCGGCCAGCGAGTGAATGTTGCAAAGCGGCGAAATGGCGCGGAACAAACGGCTGCCCCACACGCTGCCGGAAACGGTGATATCACGTACCAACAGACCGTCCTGCGGCAACGCAGCGGCGATGGCGTCGTTCAATTTGGCATACTCTCCCGACTGCTGGCGCAGCGCACTTTCCGCCTGCTGTATCGCCGTGGCTATCTCGGCATCCCACTCGGCATTCACTTTTTCACCCGGGCTCAAACGAGCAGCCAGCGCGTTAAGCAAGGCGCCGCAGTCACCGTTGATTTGCTCGTCGGCCAGATAGTTGCGGTTGGCCGCCGCCGGATCGATATCAATTTGAACCAGCGGGCGCGGCAGCGGCAGCGTCCAGGTACGCGTCTCATTGCTGCGCAAGCGTGAACCGGCCACCAGCGTCAAATCGCACTGCGTCAGGATCGCCTCAATGCTCGGTGAGTTGTGGAACGCACGCAGGCTGCGCGGATGACTATCAGGCAGGATACCGCGCCCATGGGTGCTGGAGATCACCACCATGCCGGCATCCGCCAGTTTGCGTACCGCATCGGCGCAGGCCAGCGCACCGCCACCCAACCACAGCAATGGGCGTTTGGCCTGTTTCACCCGCTGATACAGGCGCTCAACCGCCTCGTCACTGGCCGCCGGCAGCGGCGCAGGCGCCACGGGCTGGCTCAGCACCGAACTGGAAACCAGGCTACTTTGAATATCGATCGGGATCTCGACCGCCACCGGGCCACAAGGCACCGTCTGCGCATCGAGGATAGCCCGTTCGATCACGGCCACCGCCTGTTCCGCTGAGTTGACCCGATATGCGCGTTTGGAGCAGGCGCGCAGGAAACCCAACTGATCGCGGGTCTCATGAATGAACCCGGCGTCGGCATCCAGATAGGCCTTCTCCACCTGGCCGGTAATGTGCAGCAACGGCGTGTTGGCATTCAGCGCTTCGATCATGGCACCGACCGCATTGCCGGCCCCCGCGCCCGTGCTGGTCAAGGCTACGCCCAGACCGGAGAAACGGCCGTGGGCATCGGCCATGGTGACCGCGCCCGCTTCGCCACGCGCCGGTACGAAACGGATGTTGCCACGTTGCCCTACCGCATCGGCAATCGGCAGATTATGAATCGAAATGATGCCGTACATCGCCGACACCTCGTACTGTTCCAGAGTCCGGGCTATCGCCTCGCCAACCGTTATTTTATCGCTCATCATCTGCCTTCTTATTGTGTTCGTTGTAGGGGGTACGCACCGTCGATCAAAGCTAATCGCTCCAGCGGTTCGCCTGATGGCTCAGCGCCAGGTAAAGGCTTTTCTGCTGCATATAGGCCTTGATGCCGTGCAGACCCTTTTCGCGGCCCAGACCGCTCTCTTTGAAACCGCCGAAAGGCGTAGAAATAGAGAATGTTTTGTAGGTGTTGATCCACACGGTGCCGGTTTCCAATTGTTCCGCCAGCGCCATCGCCCGCGGGAAATCCCGGCTCCAAATCCCGGCGGCCAACCCGTACACCGAATCGTTGGCTTGCTCGATCAACTGTTGTTCGTTATCGAACGGCAGTGCCACCAGTACCGGGCCAAAAATCTCTTCCTGGCAAGCGCGGGCACGGTTACTCAACCCTTCGATAATCGTTGGCAGGTAATAGCTGCCGCCGGCCAGCAGCGGATCGGCCGGCGCTTCGCCGCCTATCACCACCCGGCCGCCTTCTTGCTGCGCCAGCGCCACATAATCCGCCACGCTTTGGCGATGCTTGTCGTTAATCAGCGGGCCGAGGTGCACGCCCGGCGTCAGCGGATTGCCGACCCGCAGCCCGGCCGCCAGTTCACTCAGGCGCGCCAGCAGCGGCTGGTATAGCGAGCGGTGCACAAACAGCCGCGAGCCGGCAATGCAGGCCTGGCCGGCGGAGCTGAAAATGCCGTAGCAGATCCCGCGAGCCGCCTGTTCCAAATCGGCGTCCTCCAGCACGATGGTCGGCGACTTGCCGCCCAGTTCCAGCGAGGTAGGGATCAGCTTCTCGGCGGCGATATGCGCCAAATGGCGACCGGTATTGGTCCCCCCGGTAAAAGAAATCTTTTTCACTAAAGGATGACGCGCCAGCGCCTCGCCAATCACCGAGCCTTTGCCCGGCAACACGCTAAGCAGTCCGGCGGGCAGGCCTGCCTGCTCAAACAGTTCCGCCAGTTTTAGCGCCATCAGCGGTGTCGCTTCGGCCGGTTTGAGGATCACCGCATTGCCCGCCGCCAGTGCGGGGGCCACCTTTTGCATCTCACTGGCGATCGGCGAGTTCCACGGCGTAATGGCCGCGATCACGCCCAGCGGCTGATACTGGCTCAACGTCATGATCTCCGCGCTGCGCTGGGTCGGCAGTTCGCCCTCCAGCACCTCGCAGGCAGCGGCAAAGTAGCGAGCCGTCGCCGCCGCGCTGGCCACCAGCCCACGGGTTTCCGCCAGGGGTTTGCCGTTGTCGCGGGTCTGCAGCTGCGCCAGCTCTTCCAGTTGCGCCATAATCAGGTTGCTGACGCGGTACAGAATGTTGGCTCGCTGATGCGGCACCAGCCCACGCCACTCGGGGGCCCGCCAGGCGCGTTCCGCCGCGGCTACCGCATCATTGACGTCTTCAATACTGGCGGCACGCAGCCGCGCATTCACGCTGCCGTCGGCCGGGAACTGCGAGGCCATTTCATCGCCACGCCCTTCACACCAACGCCCAGCCACAAAAATCTTTAACCTTTCCATACTCGCTCCTGCCGTTCAGGCAATAAAACCACCGTCGATCAGACGGCGGCAGGCTTGTACCGCGCTCAGCGCCGCCAGGGTTGATGTCTTGGGATTGCTTGCCAGCGGGTTGCCGCTCAGCTCAATATGAAACTCACCGAAATTGCCGCACACCTGCAGCCGGTGGGTATTGCGTCGGGTCGCGGGATCGACCAGCAACCGCACCCGGGTGGCGTCCATTCCCAGGCCGTTGAGCGCTATGGTTGCCGCTACATTGGCGTTCGCCGGGAATAACCGCGCCGCCTCCCGTGCCGAGCCTTCGAAAAACACCTGCGCCTCGCTTACCGCATCGAGATCAATCAATTGCTCTGCCATACTGCCGCGCCAGCTGGCCGGACTTTTACACGCCTGATAAGTGACGCTGTCCAGACCGCCCTCACGTGCCGACGCCAAGCCGTCCATGCCCGCCACCGCACCGGACAGCACGATCACCTGGCCCCGATGCTGCCGACAGGCTTGCTGCAAACGCTGCTGCAACGCGGCATCCGCTAATGCGCCGGTAGAGATCACCGCTAAAGGCCAACCGCGCGTGACCACCGCCTCACCGAACTCCGCCACCGCCTGCTGGCTGGCGCACTCCAGCACCAGATCCGGCTTTTCAGCACAGTGGTCGGGGTGGGTCAACGCCTGCACCTGGCCACCAAAGGCGTTGGCAATCGCCGCATGATGAGCCGCACGCGCGACAATCCAGCCAACGCTCACCCCGTCCGGCAGGCGGGACAGCACCTCTGTGGCCATTGCGCCGTAACCAATCATCATGATCTTCTTCATCTTTTCAGCCTCTGCGGTTAAAGATGGCGGTTAAAGCCGCCGGAGACGTCCAGCGCGGCCCCGGTGGTAAAGGACGCCAGAGGCGAAGCCAGGAACAACAGCGCCCGTGCGGGCTCCTGCGGTTTCCCCAGGCGTTTCATCGGGATGCCGCGTCGTTCGGCAATCGCCGCCGTCCACTGCTCCCAGCTTTGATCTTTATCGCTGCGCTCGTCGAAGCGGCGCCGCCACTGGCCGGACTCCACCATGCCCAACAGGATCGAGTTGACGCGAATGCCCTTGTCCACCAGCTCTTTCGACAGCGTCAGCGTCATGTTGAGCAGTGCCGCACGCGCCGCCGAGGTAGCGATCATGTGTTCTTCCGGCTGCAAGGCCAGCAGCGAATTCACACAGGTGATGGAAGCGATATCCGAACGCTCCAACGCCGGCAAAAATGCCTGCACCGGGTTAATCACGCCGAACAGCTTTAGCTCCGCCTCATGCAGCCAGGCGGTGCGCGGCGTTTGATCAAAATGCGCAACGAACCCCTGGCCAGCGTTGTTGATCAACAAATCTACGCCGCCGAAGCGTGCAGTCACCTGGGCGGCAAACTGCGTTACCTGCGACTCATCCAGCACGTCGCAGCACAGTGCCAGGATCTCCGCCTGCGGAAACTCATGGCGCAGGCTGGCTTCGGCACCGGCCAGTTTGTCCGGATTGCGGCCGCAAAATGCCACCTTCGCGCCTTCCGCCAGCAGCAGACGCAGGGTTTCGAAACCGATGCCCGACGAACCGCCGGTGACCACCGCGACCCGTTTCTCAAGCTGAAAATTCATGGTTGAATTGCTCCCGTAAAATCCTGCAGATAGCGGTTAAATTGCCCCGGCGCATCGAGATAGCTGGCATGCCCGGCCCCCTCAATCAGGCGCAGTGCCGCGTCCTGCTGTTGCGCCAGCACCGCCGCCGCTTCCGGTGGCGTGATCCGATCGCAGTCACCGCACCACACCTGCAACGGGCCGCGGTACTGCGCCAGATAGCGGCCGATATCGTCGTTGGCCAGCATCCAGGCGGCATTGAGAAACCCCTCGGGATCCAGCTGCTGCATGCCGTTGCGTACCCAGGCAATATCTTGGGGATCCGCAGCTTCACGCAGTAACGCCGCCGCACGCTGCTCGCCGTAGCCCTGCGGCCCAAGCTGCTCAATCATCTGTTTTCTCTGGCTATAAACCTGTTGGCGTTTCTCCAGCGGTGCGTTGGCGTAGCCCTGCGCCGGATCCGCCAGCACCAGCCCACATAATCCGTCGGGATAACCGGCAGCATAGGCGCTACCGATCAAGGCACCGAGTGAGTGGCCGACGATCAGCGGTTGCTCCAACTGCAAGTGCGCCACCAGCGCCGCCAGCGCGGCGGCGTAGGCGGCGGCATCCGGCTCGCTGATCGTCAGCGGCAGGCTGCCGCCGTAGCCTGGGGCGTCCCAGGCCAGCAAGCGATGACCGTCGGCCAGCCCCGAGTCATTGAACTGCTTGATCCACGAAGCCGAACCGGAACTGATGCCGTGCAGCAACACCACCGGGCGACCGTGACCCGCCTCGCGCCAGCTCAGGGTAAACTCCCCGCAGCGCGCCTGCTGACGTTGCGCCAGGCCGTTCATCAGTTGCGTTTCACTTTGGATAACGGGTGATCAGCCGGGTAGGTCGGGGTTTCCGGTTTGGCGGTGCCGAGCATCACGCACATCAACGCCTCTTCTTCGCCGTGGTTGAACAACCCACGGTAGACTCCGGCCGGCACCGAGATCAGATCGCGCTCTTTCAGCTTGGTTTCGTAATATTCGCTACCGTCCTGGATCATCAGCGTGATGCTGCCCTTCAGCATAAAGAACACCTCTTCCACGTCATCGTGCAGGTGCAGCGGGCCCTCGCACTTCGAAGGCAGTACCATGGTGGAGAAGGTGAAGTTGCCTGCCGGAATGGTATTGGTGTCGCTGGCTACCCCGGTGGCGCCGGTACCGATGTAGCGCATCTGCGCACGGCGGTATTTCGGGTCGTAATCGGCCTGGAACTTCAACGCGTTCCAGTCATATTTACGGCCTTCAAAGCGGGCGATACGCGATTCCACCCAATGCTCAATCGATTGATCCTGCGGCTTGACGCCGGCTTGCTTCTCAACCTGGGACATGTTGTAACTCCTCTGTTGAATCAAACGGTTAAATCAATACTTCTTCAGCAACGGCAGCAGAATGATGCAGCCGATCAGGGCCATCACCACCAGGAACAGCAAGCCGTTATCCATGTTGCCGGTGGCGGCGATCAGCGCCCCCATCAGCACCGGTGCCAGCGCACCGGCAAAATTGCCCAATCCGTTAAAAATACCGCCGGCGGTGGCGCTGACCTTGCTGCTGGTGGCTTTCGCCAGCAGGGCAAAGATGTTTGGCGCACCGGCCCCCCACATAAAGGTGCTGAAAGCCATGGCGGCGATCACGCTGTAAGTGCCCTGCAGCTGCAGCACCACGGCCAGCCCCAGCCCGGCGCCGCACAGCGAGACAAAACAGGCCAGCGCGCGACGATCCAGTTTGTCCGACAGCCAGGCGCCGACCACTTCGCCCAGCAGCATGGCGATAAACGGCAGCGATGACAGATAACCGGCGTGCTCCAGATGAATACCTTTGCCCTTGATCAGGTAGCTCGGCAGCCAGCCGTTCATGCCCCACAGGTAGGTCAGGAAGGCGATGTTAAACAGGCAGATCATCCAAAAATGCGGATTGCGCAGCAGCTCATGGCGATGTTGTTTACGTTCGGCAATAGCCGGTTTGGAAACGCTAGCCGCCGCGGGGCGTGACACGTTGAGATGACGCATTCCGAACAGCACCAGCAGCATCACCGGCAGCGTCAGGAACGCCATAAAGAAGAAGGTGGTCTGCCAGTCAAAGGTGTTAAGGATGTACAGCGTGACCGGGAAGCCGAGCGCGGCGCCCAATGGCGTACCCAGCAGCCACAACATGGTGGCGCGTGCCTGCAGGCGCTGCGGGAAGGCCTGGCGAATGATGGCGTAGGCCATTGGCAGCAGCGGACCTTCGGCAATGCCGAGCAAAATGCGCAGCGTCATCATGCTGTGATAAGAGCGCGTCATGCCCATCAGCACCATCAGTACGCCCCACACCACCATCATGCCAATCAGCACCTTGACCGGGTTCAAGCGGTCGCCAATTCCGCTCAGCAACATCGAAGAGATGCCGTAGGAGAACAAAAACGCGCTCATCAGCAACCCCAGCCGCGCCGGGTCAAAACTGATGCCCAGCGCCTGCTGAAATTCAGTATCGGAAAACAGCGCCGCGATGCTGATCTTGTCGAAAAACGCCAGCAGCACGCAGGCAAACAGCGCGATGGGCACCGACCAGCGCACTCGTTGCTGCGGATTTTCGGCAACAGCATCCCCCACCCGTTCAGCGCGGGCGTCAATCTCTTGCGTAGTCATGAAACGCTCCCGAGGTTACGGGCGTTATTTCAACGCCATCAAAGAAAACTCCGCATCCGCCAACTGCTGCGGTTCCAGCACGCGCCCACTGGCCAGCCAGCGTTTGCCCAGCTTGATGGTACGAGCGTCGTTAAACGCCACCATTTGCACCAACTGACGATCGGCATTTAACGTAAAGAACACCTGCGATTGCGGCGTGCGCCGCACCACATGGTGCACGCCACCGGTCGGCACGCCGAGGATCTGGATATTGGCATCGTATTGATCCGACCACAACCAGGCCACGTCATCGTAAGGGGCGGCAAAGGCGTCCAGCATCGCGCAAGCGGTGCTGATCGCCTGATTCTGCGCATAGGCCCAGGACTGCAGGCACAGGCCCAGCGTCGGGTGACGCGCCACGTCGCCGGCGGCGAAGATCGCCGGGTGGCTGGTGCGCCCCTGGCCGTCAACCACGATCCCCACGTCAATCTTCAGCCCGGCACTGCGCGCCAGTTCCAGATTCAACTCGACGCCGATCCCCACCACCACCAGGTCAAACGGCTGAGGATCGCTGACGCCGCTACCGATCCAGGCGCTACCGTCACGATCTTCCAGCTGAATGTCACCGCAGCCGCAGTGCAGGGTCACGCCCTGCTGTTGATGCAATTCCAGCAGCGCTTGGGAGACATCCGCGCCGACACTGCGCATGCACAGCGCCGGCTGGCGTTCAAAGACCGTCACGTCAGCACCGAGGCGCCGCGCCGAAGCGGCAATCTCCAGCCCAATCCAGCCACCACCGACGATCGCCAGTCGACGGCATCCTTGCAGCGCCTGACGCAGCTTCGCCGCATCATCCCAGGAACGCAGCGTCATCACCCGAGGGTGACTGGCCCAACGGGCGTCCGGCAGGCGCGGTCGGCCACCGGTGGCAATCAGCAGTTGATCAAACTGCAGCTGCCGACCGTCGCTGAGGCTGACGATTTGTTTTTTTGCATCAATGGATTCGGCACGTAACGGCCGGCACCAGTTGAGATTCAACCCGGCGACCACCTGTTCGCTGAACAATCGGCTGAGCGGCGCTTCGCCGTCCAGCAACGCCGCCTTGGAAAGCGGCGGGCGTTCATAAAAGTCATAGGGTTCGTCGCTGATCACCGTCAGCCGGCCCGCATAGCCACGATCGCGCAGCGTTTTCGCCGCCCAACCGCCAGCCTGGCCACCGCCGATAATGACGATCCCCGCCGCTTCTGGCTGGCTCATAGCGCCTCCGGTTTTTTCTGCTGGCGGCGCGTATCGTGGTCGATCCCCCCTTCCACCGCCCACTCTGTAAACGACACCAGCGAGTGTTCCAGCTCGCGCGGCTGCCAGTTTTCAGTCAGATAGTCATCGTTGGTGTAGTACTCAAACGCGCCGCCGGTCGGGCTGTTGACGTACCAGAAATAGGCTGAGGAAATCGGATGGCGACCGGGGCCGATAAAGGTGCTCCACTTCTCTTTGTTCATGGCGATACCGCCGCCGATCACCTCGTGGATGTCGCGCACGGTAAAAGCTACGTGATTCAGGCCACGTGGACGATTCGGCAATTTCAGCAGGAACAGGTTGTGATGCCCGCCGCGCGCCTGAGTGCGCAGGAACACTGCCCGATCGATATAGCGATCCGAGACCTGGAAGCCCAGTACCTCACGGTAGAAACGTTCGGTGGCGGCCAGATCTTCGACGAAGAACACCACGTGGCCAATATTGATCGGCTGTGCCTGCGCATATACCGGGCTGGGCTGATCGATGCGGCGCACATCTCCCCATTGGTTGATCGGCGATACCGGTAAATCGACTTCGCGCTGTTGGCTGACGCTAAAGCGCAGCGTCATACCGTTCGGATCGATACATTCCAGCTCTTCCCCCACCTGACGGAAGCCCGGCATCTGCGCCAACAGCGGCTGCAAAGCGGCCAATTCCGCCGGGCTGCCCACGCCCCAGGTCATGCGGCGCAGAGTCGAACCGCCCTCAAACGCCGCCGGCAAGGTCTCGCTCTGCAACGGATGCAGCACCACGCGCGCCCCACTCAGGGTGGTGAATTCACGTTGACGTTCGCCCCAGTGCTGTTGTGCCGCCTGCAGGCCGAAGTCCTGCATGAATTTTTCGCAGGTTGGCAGATCTTCGACGCCAAATTCCAGTTTTTCGATTCCGATTACGCTCATTGTTGTGCCTCACGTTCTCGCTGAATGCGGTTTTCAGGCATGACAAACCCCGGCCCCTGTTTGCCATGAGCCTTATCCCTGCCTGATTCATTGGTAGGGGACGAATACAGTCGTCCCGATTAATGCGAACGCAGCTTGCAGCCCCCCTACGAAAACAAGGGGTTGTCAGTTAGCCGACGTTAGCCTGCGGCGGCGCGCCCAGAAAGCCGGAGATTTTCTCTGCGGCGTCACGCACTTCCATGCGCAGCCGTTCGCGATCTGCTTTTGGGATCTCATCGAACGGCACCATGATGCTGACCACGGCCTCGACCCGCTGCTCGCGGTTAAAGATTGGATAGACGATCGAAGAGATGCCATGGCGGAAAAACGACTCGCCAATCACATAACCGCGCGCCTTATCCTGCTGCACCATCTGCCACAGCGCTTCACGATCTGCCGGGGTCCCCGGACCGCTGCCCGGCAATTGTTCCTGCGGATAGAGCTGGTCGAATTCGTCGCGGGTAGCGCTGGTCAGCAGCATGCGGCCCAGTGAGGTTTGGTGCACCGGCAGGCGGGTGCCGACGCTGACCTGATTGATTTGCGAACCGGCGGCGCTGACGCGGGCGATGTAGATCACGTCGCGCTCATCACGGATCGCCAGATGACTGCTGCACTGGCTGCGATCGCGCAGTTGCTCTATCACCGGCTGACCGGCCTGGGCAACGTCCAGAGAAGCGATATATTCAAAGCCGAGGCGCAGCACTTTGATGCCCAGCGCAAAGGTGTTGGTCCGTGGGTTGCGCTCCAGAAAACCCAGATGCTCCAGAGTTTGCACCACGCGATAGGCGGTAGCCTTTGGCATGTCGACCAGGCGATGCAATTGGGCAAAAGTCATTTCCTTATGCTGCTCGCCAAACGCCAGCAACAGTTGTAACCCGCGATCCAGTCCTGGGATCAGATATTTACACGCTTGATCGTCCGCCATGTGCTGCTCCTGGCTAAAGGTTGATTAGTTAAAAACAAAGCCGCCGTTAACCGGCAACAGTTGGCCGGTCACGAAATTCGCCAACGGCGACAGCAGGTAGAGCACCGAGCCATTAACGTCGTCAGGGTGCTGTGCCCCGGCCAATGCACGCCCTTGTTCGTACAGTTGATGACGCTCGGCGGGCACGTATTCGGTGGCCTCTACCCGCGTCAGTCCCGGTGCGATTGCGTTCACGCAAATCCCCTGCGGACCCAGTTCACGCGCCATTGAGCGGGTCATGGAGATGATCGCTCCTTTGCTGGCCACGTAAGCCATCAGGCGCGGTGCGCCCCACAGTGCGGTATCCGAAGCCACGTTAACGATCTTGGCATGTGGGGTTTGCGCCAACAGGGGTACCGCTGCCTGACTCACCAGCCAGGTACCGCGTACGTTGACCTGCATCACCCGATCCCACAGATCGATATCGTATTCCATCATGGTTTTGCCACCGACGCCGGTAGCCAGCGCCGCGTTGTTCACCAACCCGTCGATCGCACCGCCTTCGGCAATGGCGGTGAATGCCGCGCTGATCGACGCCGGTTCGGCCAAATCGATCACCTGCGTTTCAACCTGTGCGCCCTGCTCGCGCAGGTTCGCGGCGCTGTCTGCCAGTTCATCCGCCAGAATATCGCACATCACCACTCTGGCACCGGCCTCGCTGATGGCTGCGGCGAAACTCCGCCCCAGCCCGCGCGCCGCGCCGGTCACCACAATGCGTTTTCCCGTCAGCAAGCCGTTCACTGCGCCGCCTCCAGCTCACTGAGCTTCGCCAGCTGCTTCTGCGCTTCTTTTTGCATCATGCGGCGCAAGCGAGACAACCCCACATCATGCTGATACAGATACTCGCGGCCACGCGCGTTCGGGGCCATATTTTCCAGCACGATACGATCCTGCTCCAGTACGTCCCAGTGCAGCGATTCCAGGCGGTTGCGATACATAAACCGCCACATGTCACGCTGCCAGTCTTTCACCTTACGGATACGCCAGAAGAACACCCGGCAGTGATCCTTATCTTCCGGCACCACCATGCCGATGATCCAGAAGTGACCACCCGGCCCGAAGCGCTTTTTGTACGGGATCGACAAACGCATCCAGTAGGCGCCGCTGCTGCCAAACTCCACCCAGTCAAAGTTAACGCCGATCTGACCATTCTTCTTAAAGATGAAACCGTTTTCGGTCGGCTCCAGCGCCATGTCCGCCTTGCGATCCCCTTCCGCCATCGAGTGCGAGGACGAATGCAGGTAGGTGCCGTGCATCGGATCCATCACGTTTTCCAGCGCGTACTGGTAGTTGCAGTCCCAACTGGCGGTGCACAGGAAGTTGCTGTAGGCCGCTTCGTCCGCCAGTTCCGGCGGGAAGGTCAATTCAGCCGGCTCTTCATCCGCCGTCACGCCGAAATAGAGGAACACCGCACCGTAGGCTTCTTTGGCTGGGTAAGAGCGCAGGCATTTCTGCCCCACCAGCGGACAACGATCGACCGCCGGCACGTCTTTTACCGTACCGTCGCCGCCCACTTCCACGCCGTGATACCAGCAGGCGATGCGATCGCCCAGGTTCCAGCCCATGGAAAGGCGCGCACCGCGATGCGGGCAGCGATCTTCCAGCGCATGGATCGCGCCGTCGCCGTCGCGCCACACCACAATCTGTTGCTCCAGACGCGTAATGCCCACCGGGTTATTGCCGATTTCCCAACTGGCCAGCACCGGATACCACATGCCGCGCAGCCCCTGGTCGAGATAGTCCTGTAAGGTCTGTGCGGAGGATGTTGTGTTTGCTGTCATTGTCTTCTCCCGGATGCTGCTCAGAAACCGTTAACGTGAAGGAATTCGCGGAACGCCGTCTCATTCCACGGCTGGCCATTGCGATCGAACAGGCGACGCTGATTCAGGGCGCTGACGATCTGCTCCAGCTCTTCTGCACCCTGATCGAAGATCTCTTCCAGCGCCGTGACCAACGCGGTCTCGAAACCGTCGGGTACGCGAGCGCGGGTTTGCCAGATGACGTTCTGAAATTGGCCCGGCTGATGGATTTGGCCATTGCCGCCTTCGCGCGCCGGGATCACCTGTTGGGTGTCCGGCAGCCAGGGATTGAAATCGGTGATGTGCTGCATGATTACTCCTCCGCAATAAAGGTGATTTGGATTTGATTGTCGATCACCCGGGTGGCATAGGTTTGCAGATCGCGGCCGCCTGGCTCACGCAGGCATTGGCCGGTACGTACGTCGAACAATGCTTCGTGCAACGGGCATTCGACCTTGCCGTCATCAACAAACCCCTGGCTGAGCAAGGCATAGGCATGTGGGCAAACGTCTTCCAGCGCGTAATAGTTGCCGTCGATCAGATACACCCCGACCTCTTTCCCTTCCACGTTGGCGGAGAAAGGAAAATCTTCTTTCACCTGAGACACTTCGCACACTTTCGTCCAGCTCATTGCTTTTGTCCTCTATCTGATTGTTTCATATATGAAACTCAGTTTCTTATTTAATACACTCACTATAAGTCTGGTGAAACTTTCGTCAAGAGAGCAAAGCGGCAATTGTTAATGGAAAGTTGTTTAAACATGACAAATGCGGGAAGGATCACGAAAAAATGCACCGATATGAAAAACTGATGAAATCTGTGCTTTCTATCACTAATTCATGGATAAAAAGACGTTGATCTGGCTGATGCAATGCGAGTAAAAGTGCTATCTCGCTGTCTGAAACACCCTTTTTGATAACAATAAATTTACATAAAAACGACTCAAACCTGCTTTTCATCACTGTGAAATCAGCGGGTTAGTTTACTGCTGTCTAAATTCGTTATTCGCCCGCCAAAGGAGCTTACATGGAGCGCATTGTGCAACAACGTCAACGCTGGTTCGGGGTTGTGGCCCTGCTGTTTTTGATCGTCATCGCCTATGCCGATCGGGTCAATATTGCCGTGATGCTGGTAAACCCCGACTTCTTGCAACACTTTCAGCTCGACGGTAACCGTGCGCATCAGGGCATGCTGATGACGGTGTTTTTGCTCGGTTACGGGCTTTCCGCCATGCTGCTGACGCCCTTTCTGGAAACCCTGATGGGCTATCGCCGCGCGCTGACGCTCAGCATTGTGCTCTGGGCGCTACTGACTGCCGCCTCACCGCTGGCGGGGTCGTTATTGCTGCTGTTTGCGGTACGCGCACTGCTTGGCGTCAGCGAAGGGCCGCTGTTCTCATTGAAAACCATGTACATCGGCGATCACTTCGCCGCCGATGAGCGCGGTAAACCCAATGCCGTCAGCACATTGGGCGTTTCCCTGGGCCTGGTGATAGGCTTTCCGCTGGTCAGTTTCCTGATGGCGCACTTCGGCTGGGCGGTCTCTTTCTATCTGCTGGCGCTGATCAACCTGCTGCTGGGGCTAGCGCTGGTGCGGTTGTTTATCCATCCGCGCTCGTTACCGCCGAGCGCCGTCGATCCTCAGCCGGTTCTGAGCCGTGTCTGGCACACCTTCGCCCTGGCCTGGCATACCCCGATGCTGGGTTGGATCATGCTGATCGAGATCGCGACCCTGAGCTACCTGTGGGGCTCCAGTTCCTGGCTGCCGGCTTACCTGACCGACGAGAAAGGATTCTCCATCAAACAGATGGGCTGGATGGCTTCGCTGCCGTTTATCGTCAGCATCGCCTCCAAATATCTCGGCGGCGTGCTGCTTGACCGCATTCGCCCCTATCAGGCACCGTTGATTTTCGCCTTTGGCGGTGCGGCAACTGCGTTGTGTATCTATGGCGTGATGCACAGTCATCAGCTCGGCTGGATTGCTTTCTTCCTGCTGGCGGCCAATGCCTGCTGGGGGGCTCAGGGGGCGGCGATCCCAACCCTGTTGCAACATTATGCGCAGCCGCAGGCGGTCGGCAGCGCCTACGGACTGATTAACGGCATCGGCAATATGTTCTCGGCGTTTGTGCCGATGATTATGGGCATGGTAATGGCTAGCCAGGGCAAGGTGTCTTCAGGATTTGCGGTGCTGATGGTGTCGCAGCTAGTGACGCTGTTGGCGGGCTGTGTGCTGTTTGGCCGGATGCGGATGACGCGAGAAGCCAGGCGGGCGTAAAGCAGTCGGGCCGCACATGCGCCCCGATCCGTATTTATGTTACCGGGACTCAGCGCCCTTTCTTTTTACGACCCGGCTGAGCAAAGCGCTTGCGCGCAGGCGCGCTGTTGCTGGGTTTGTCGGCGCTTTTCGCCCCGCCGCCGGCCGGTTTTCTCACTGCCGGTTTGGCTTTCTTCGCCGGTTTGGCCTCCGAAGTGGAACCCTCTATCGACTTAAACAGTTCGACCAGTTCGTCGTCGGTTAAATCACGCCATTCACCCGGTGGCAAACCTGCCATGCTCACATTCATGATGCGAGTGCGTTCCAGCTTGGTGACCTCATAGCCGAAATGCTCGCACATGCGGCGAATTTGACGGTTCAGCCCCTGTACCAGCACGATGCGAAACACAAAGGGCGCTTCTTTCTTCACTTTGCATTTTTTCGTCACCGTACCCAGCATTGGCACGCCGGCACCCAAACCACGGATAAAGTCGTCGGTGACCGGTTTGTTGACCGTCACCCGGTATTCTTTTTCATGGTCGTTGCCCGCACGCAGGATCTTGTTCACCAGATCGCCGTGATTGGTGAGGAAGATCAGCCCCTGCGAGTCTTTGTCCAAGCGTCCGATCGGGAAGATACGGGTGCTGTGGTTGACGAAATCGACGATATTGTCTTTCTCGCCCTCTTCAGTGGTACTGACGATCCCGACCGGCTTGTTCAGCGCGATAAAGATCAGGTTGTCTTCGTTACGAGGTTCAATCAGCTGACCGTTGACCTTGACGACGTCCCCTGGGAATACCTGATCGCCAAGCGTAACGCGCTTGCCATTGATAAAAACATTGCCTTGTTCGATATAACGATCGGCGTCGCGGCGAGAGCAAATGCCGCTCTCGCTAATATATTTGTTAAGACGTGTGGAAGGCTTGGTCAGCATGTTTTCTCCATACCCGTCGTCTTTCAAGTCACAGCGTTGTTACCTGCACTCCCCCACCCCAGTAACTTACAAAAGTAAGCTCCTGGGGATGAGCGAGCTGGGTGCCTAGCTGCGACTTGAAATCCATAGGGTATATAGATACCGGTTGTGTGTATTTCTCTATGGTACCGTTACAAGCGACTCGGCTTACCGCCCATAACCGCCTGTTAATACTATTAGGAACTTATTTGGTTTTTTTAGCCGCTTGCAGATACAGCATCTCCAGACCCAGGGTCGCCGCAGCCAGCGCGGTGATTTCGGACTGGTCGTACGCCGGGGCGACTTCTACCACGTCCATACCGACGATGTTCAGCGACTGCATGCCGCGCACCAGTTTCAGTGCACGATCGGACGTCAACCCGCCGATGACCGGCGTACCGGTACCCGGTGCGAATGCCGGATCCAGGCAGTCGATGTCGAAGGTCAGATAAACCGGCATATCACCGACGATCTGTTTGATCTGAGCCAGCAGATCGTCAACGCTACGATCGTTAACCTGTGCCGCGTCCAGTACGGTGAAGCCGTTGTCATGGTCGAACTCGGTACGGATACCGATCTGCACCGAGCGAGTGGGATCGATCAGGCCTTCGTTCGGCGCATGGAAGAACATGGTGCCGTGATCGTATTGGCTGCCGTTGGCATAGGTGTCGGTATGGGCATCAAAGTGCACCAGTGCCAGTTTGCCGAAATGTTTGGCGTGTGCGCGCAACAACGGCAGAGTCACGAAGTGGTCGCCGCCGAAGGAGAGCATGCGCTTGCCGGCTTTCAGCAGTTTTTCCGCGTGCGCCTGCAGCTTGTCGCTCATGTCCTGAGCATCGCCGAAGTTGAACACCACGTCGCCGCAATCGACGACATTCAGACGATCGCGCAGGTCAAAGTTCCACGGCCAGCGGTTGCCTTCCCAAGCCAGGTTGGTGGAAACCTGACGGATTGCCGCCGGACCGTGACGGCCACCGGCGCGGCCGGAGGTTGCCATGTCAAATGGAATGCCGGTGATGACCCACTCTGCATCGCTGTCGTAAGGCATAAAGTTCAGCGGAAAGCGCAGGAAACCAAAAGCATTGGACACTAAGGAATTATCGGGCTGATGGCCTAAGGTACTCATAGTAAACCCTCATATTTCAACGTTTCGCCTGTTGAAAAATCACACAGACGCTGGCAAAAAAAAATCCCTCCCGCGTCGTTAGCCCGACGAGAAAGGGATCCATTCGAAATCTGTTTCAGTACTGCCTATGCAGCAGATTATCGCCGCATTTCGCTCGCGCTTCAAGAGCGCGCATCATCATATCGGCTGCTCGTCGTTAGCCAGTATATACCCTGAATCCTACCGTCGTGTGACCCTTGCCGTCCGCCGAGGTTTGAACTTTGTGATTTTGATCCCTTTAGCTGGCAAGAAAAATATATAGGTTAATTATGCAACCCACTTTATTAAAAATAGTTCAACAGAAATGTTAACAAGTAATTTTTACACCTTTAGATAACACGAGATCAGTAAAGCCATGTTTAATATTATGCCTGTGCGCCAATGGCGAATAATTAAAAACAAAAAACTTTATATCACGCTAGAAATTCTCACTTTCTTATCAAGTATTCCGTTGGGTTATCTTTGTTCTAAATTTGACTCACTGAATGAAATATCCATAGAGGTAGTGCTTATCTATGTTCCCGTATCCATGATCGCCGTAGACTATTTTTATCAGCGCCTTGTGGGTGAACAAGCGCTGTGGTAGTAATGAACGCGCTTATCAGCATCTGTAGGGGGCGGTAGTGATTATAAAATTTCTCAAAATATTTTCGCTTTTCTTTCTTTGCTATGCGCTTGTCTTTCTGGTTAAAGGGGAAACCATTAGCACCGGCATAATGCTTAAAACGCTAGGTTACTCTTTCCTTATCGCGTCTGGATATTTATTCGTTACCAGCCGCTGGTGGAAAAAACACGTCCTAAAATTGAAAGATGAGTAAATAAAATAGCCGGTCAGGCATCAGGGTATAAAAAAGGCCGGACATCCGTTGGATGCCCGGCCTTTCAGAAGCGCTCTACTTATTCATCTTCTAAATAAGTATAACCGTACAAACCGGCTTCGAACTCTTCCAGGAACTGCGCCTGCAGTTCGCTGTCCAGATCGGTTTCTTTCACCTGATCGCGGAACTTGGCCAACAGTGCGGTAGGGTCAAGCTGCACGTATTCCAGCATATCGGCAACGGTATCGCCTTCATCGGACAACTCGGTTTCTACCGTACCGTCAGGGAACACGAACACGTCAACCGAGGCGGTGTCGCCGAACAGGTTGTGCATGTTGCCGAGGATCTCCTGATAGGCGCCAACCATAAAGAAGCCCAGCGCCGGCGGGTTTTCCGGATCGTACGGCGGCATTGGCATGGTGGTCGCCACGCCGTCACCGTCGATGTAGTGATCGATGGTGCCATCCGAGTCACAGGTGATGTCCAGCAGCACCGCGCGACCTTCCGGCGGCTTATCCAGGCCTTCCAGCGGCAGTACTGGGAACAGCTGATCGATACCCCAGGCGTCCGGCATCGACTGGAACAGCGAGAAGTTGACGTAGAACTTGTCCGCCATACGCTCTTGCAGTTCGTCGATGATTGGGCGGTGTGCACGGTTGCTCGGATCCAACTGCTGCTGGATCTTGTTGCAGATGTTCAGATACAGCTGCTCAGCCCAGGCACGCTTGGTCAGATCCAACATGCCGTGTGCATATTGAGTATGAACGTCGTGCAGATCCATTTGGCTGTCGTGCAGCCATTCACGCAGCGAGCGGCGATTTTCCGGCTCGTTCATTTCCTGCCAGGTTTCCCACATGCTTTCCAGCGCGCGTGGCGCGTCTTCAGCAGGCGGTAATGGTTCGCTGAATTCGTTGCGTTCAACGCCGATCACGTTGGATACCAACACCGTATGATGCGCGGTCACTGCACGACCGGATTCGGTGATCACCGTCGGGTGCGGCAAACCGTGTTCATTACAGGCGTCGCCGATGCCCCAGATCACGTTGTTGGCGTATTCGTTCAGGCCGTAGTTCACCGAACAGTCGGACTGCGAACGGGTACCTTCATAATCTACGCCCAGACCGCCGCCCACGTCGAAGCACTGGATGTTCACGCCCAGCTTATGCAGTTCGACGTAGAAGCGCGCCGACTCACGTACGCCGGTGGCGATATCGCGAATATTGGCCAGCTGCGAACCCAAGTGGAAGTGCAGCAGTTGCAGGCTGTCGAGACGGCCCGCTTCACGCAGGGTTTCCACCAGCTTCAGTACCTGAATGGCTGCCAGACCGAACTTGGACTTTTCGCCGCCGCTCGACTGCCATTTACCGGAGCCTTGCGACGCCAGACGCGCACGCACGCCCAGGCGTGGTACCACGTTCAGCCGCTCGGCCTCTTCCAGCACCATGTTGATCTCGGACATCTTCTCGATCACCAGGTACACCTTGTGCCCCAGCTTTTCGCCGATCAGCGCCAGACGGATATATTCACGGTCTTTATAGCCGTTACAGACGATCACCGAGCGGGTCATACCAGCATGCGCCAGCACCGCCATCAGTTCGGCCTTGGAGCCGGCTTCCAGCCCCAGCGGTTCGCCGGAATTGACCAGAGATTCAATCACGCGGCGATGTTGGTTTACCTTGATCGGGTAAACCAGGAAATAGCCACCTTCATAGCCGAACGACTCACGCGCACGTTTGAACGCGGCATTGATCGAACGCAGACGGTGCTGCAGGATCTGCGGGAAGCAGAACAGTGCCGGTAGGCGTAAACCGTCGTTTTGACGCTGCTTCACCAGCTCGGCCAGATCGACACGTGCCTGCGGGACGTCCGGATCCGGGCACACGCTGATGTGGCCCAGTTCATTGACGTCATAATAATTGTTGCCCCAGTAGGCGACGTTATAAGTGCGCAGCATCTTGCTGGCATCACGATCATTCATGGCAACCTCCTGCATGGAGCGCAAAGATATAGATTCGCCCGTTGCTGACGGACGGTGAATCAAAAGATCATCAGACATTACTCGCCTCACATCGCGTACTGACGATACAGTCAGCCACTATCGCAGCTACAACCCGCGAGAACAACCCAACAAACCGCCCTTGCGGCAGCGAATAAAACTGCCGTTCGCGGTCAGCGATCGGTTTATTACTCATATAATTGTAAGACACCCTGTTCAAACCTCGTGAATCGGGTCAAGAAACATCCCACAGGAAGGCTGCAGGCTACCCTTGTTCAGTTCTTCAGACGACCGTTAACCGGCCCGAGAATCCTGAGTAGCGCCCAAGTGTTTATCACACCTGGAAGGTGGTGTAGAGACAAGACGGGAAATAGCAGAAGAATGTGCGCCAGAACGGCACTGCTGTTGAGAACCAACAACCGGTAGACAACGGATCATTAATCCAACCACCTCCACGCACGTCGCCCTCTATGAACGACTGAGCCTCTATTAATAGTGTAAGAACGTGACCGTTCTATGAAGCGGCGACGCCAAAGGTTGGCGTCTGCGGCTGACAATCAGACCACCCGTGGAGGCGTCACAGAAGTTTACAACTTCGTACCCCGCACTGTGCACCAAATGAGCCGCGCGCGCAGTTTATACCGATAACACGGGGAAAATGCAAAATGAAAATTTGTCGGAAACTGTTTCAAGCGATGAAAATGGCGCCGGAAGCTTTGCGCAAAAGAGCGAAAGGGCAAAAAAATACTGGCAATCCGGCTAAGGCCTGACCTAAAATAGACGTCCAGATGTTAATCCATCTATACTGGTTAACTGATAAACTGCTTAACGGCTTTGCCTGAGGGGCGTTGCAGGAAGCATCTCGCGCCATCAGCGGAAGACCCTTCGCTTTGATGCCGGATCTCCAGCGCTGTGCAGTAATTTCTAACCCGTCTTATGCAAGGTAAAGAACACCATGGCTAAACACCTATTCACGTCCGAATCCGTCTCCGAAGGACATCCTGATAAAATCGCTGACCAGATCTCCGATGCCGTTCTCGACGCCATCCTGGAACAAGATCCTAAAGCACGCGTAGCCTGCGAAACCTACGTTAAAACCGGCATGGTTCTGGTTGGCGGCGAAATCACCACCAGCGCCTGGGTAGATATCGAAGAGATCACCCGTAAAACCGTGCGCGAAATCGGCTATGTTCATTCGGATATGGGCTTCGACGCCAACTCTTGTGCCGTACTGAGCGCCATCGGCAAGCAATCCCCGGATATCAATCAGGGTGTTGACCGTACCGATCCTCTGGAACAGGGTGCTGGCGACCAGGGCCTGATGTTTGGCTATGCTACCAACGAAACCGAAGTGCTGATGCCGGCACCGGTGACCTACGCGCACCGCCTGGTGCAGCGCCAGTCCGAAGTCCGTAAAAACGGCACTCTGCCGTGGCTGCGTCCGGATGCGAAAAGCCAGGTCACCTTCCAATATGACGACGGCAAAATCGTCGGTATCGATGCGGTGGTACTGTCCACCCAGCATTCCGAAGATATCTCTCTGAAAGATCTGCAAGAAGCGGTGATGGAAGAGATCATCAAGCCGGTTCTGCCTGCAGAATGGCTGAGCGCCAGCACCAAATACCACATCAACCCGACCGGCCGTTTCGTTATCGGTGGCCCAATGGGCGACTGCGGCCTGACCGGACGTAAAATCATCGTTGATACCTACGGCGGCATGGCTCGTCACGGTGGCGGTGCGTTCTCCGGTAAGGATCCGTCCAAGGTTGACCGTTCAGCGGCTTACGCAGCGCGCTACGTGGCGAAAAACATCGTTGCCGCCGGCCTGGCTGACCGCTGTGAGATCCAGGTTTCCTACGCTATCGGCGTGGCGGAGCCAACCTCCATCATGGTGGAAACCTTCGGTACCGAGAAAGTCCCTACCGAACAGTTGACCCTGCTGGTACGCGAGTTCTTCGATCTGCGTCCATACGGCCTGATCCAGATGATGGATCTGCTGCAGCCGATCTACCGCGAAACTGCAGCTTACGGTCACTTCGGCCGCGAGCACTTCCCTTGGGAAGCGACCGACAAAGCAGAATTGCTGCGCGATGCTGCCGGCCTGAAATAAGCCTGCGTATCGAATGTGAAAACGGCAAGCCTTGGCTTGCCGTTTTTGTTTTTAGCGGATGGGTGCTCGTGGATCCACGCTCAAACAACCAACAGGCGGGAGCAATACTCCCGCCGTTGGGTTGCCTTACCTTTTGGATTCGTAAGCCAGAATGGCCGCAACTTCCGTGTTGCCCGATCGGATCCGCAGCTCACAAAGTTTGCTGCGTGTTATCCATGCCAGTAATATTACAGTGGCACAAATAACGACCAGTTTTAGGACACTCCCTTTGTTCGGCATCATGCCTCCTTCTCCTTGCCTCTCGGCGGGTAAGAAGCTAACCTAACGTTCTCTGGCGTTAGAGTTGGCCTCGGGTTGATGTATATCGACACGGGGCTTTTCTCTTTCTATCCCTTACGAATGCTCGGGACGAAAGATCCAGAGCACCCGCACGCAGTATATGCACCGCCCCTCAGATCTCAGCCCCCTTTCCACACTGAATACCCGTTCTGCGCAGCCGTACGCAAAGCTTTGCAATGGTATGAAAATACGAAAATAAAAAGCGCCAACAGTTGGCTGTTAGCGCTTAAGTGTACCCAGCAATTTTCTGGCTTTACTTGACTGTAATGATCTACTCATCCCAGACACTTTCATCGTGGATAAGAACACCGGAGATCGTCTAGTGTGAGGCAAGCTCACGGAAGAAAGCGGGGTTAGCCTGGATCGCCGCCAACACTTTTGCAGCCAGCCCGGTTGGGTTACGTCTTTTGGTTTCCCAGCTCTTAATGGTATCAACGCTGGTACCCAATACCTTTGCCATTTCGCTCTGAGAAACATTAAGCTGCGCCCTGATCGCCTTCACATCTGCGATATCATAACGCGTAACATTAGCAGGGGACTTAACCCCGTTCTTAATGGCGACAGCTTCTTCAAGAGACGTTTTCATATCGTCAAAAAAGCTCATGTCACACCTCATCTTTCAACAATTTCGTTAATTTCTTCAGCTCTGATTTTTCCATATCGGTCAGACTGTCTTTAATGCTTTTCGGATAGGCCATCACCAGATAGATCACCTCTTTGGTCGCCAGAAAGTAAATCACTCTGGCACTTCCCCTTTTTCCCTGGGGGCCTGTTGCCATCCTGACTTTCCGCAACCCGCCGGTTTTCTGTATCAAATCGCCTTTACCCGGTGATTCGATGAGTTCTTTCTGGAGTTCTTTTAGCTCGTCGTCCGTGGCTATTAGCTTGATCTGCCGCGTAAACATCGGGGTCTCAATAAATACTAGCGCATGACTCACTGGCACCCTCTCCATTTAAGGTACAAAGTACACCACAAAATGTACTATGTACACCAAGTTAACGTGAGTATGGGCACTCGAGATAGGATCCTGAGCCCCGCACGCAGTATATGCATCGCCCCTCAGATCTCAGCCCTCTTTCCACACTGAATACCCGTACTGCGCAGCCGCACGCAAAGCTTTGCAATGGTATGAAAAGACGAAAAAATAAAGGCCCAGCGATGCTGAGCCTTGGAGGATAGAAACGGCAGGAAGGACGTCGGTTACGAGGTTTGCTTACGCAGCAAATAAACGAAATACGGCGCCCCGATAAAGGTGGCCAGCAGCCCGGCAGGGATCTGGTACGGGAACATCACCATGCGGCCACACCAGTCGGCAAACACCATCAGCAAGCCCCCCAACAGCGCAGCTATCACCATCTGCGGTAACGCACGGCGGAAGCCCAGCATACGTGCCATATGCGGCGCCATCAGGCCGATAAAGCTCAACGGCCCCACGGTCAACGTCGCCATCGCCGTCAGCGTAGCAGCCAGCAGCAGAATGACCACTCGCACCGGCGTCAGCGCAATCCCCACCGAACGGGCCGTGGCACTGCCCAAAGGCAGAATACTGAGCCAGCGGCGACACAATGGCGCCAACGCGATCAGCAGCGCAGCAATGGCCGCCGTACGTATCGCCTGTTCCGGCGTCACCGAGTAGGTGGAACCTGAAATCCAGGTCAGCAACCCGCCCATACGCGGATCGCCGCTTGCCAGCAGCAGGAAAATAGTGGTGGTAAAGGCCGTGCTGAGCGCAATACCGGCCAGCAGCATGCGTTCGGTGGAAAAACCACCGCGCCCGGCGGCGATCATAATCACCAATAGCGTCGCCGCTGCCCCCAGGCTGCCGGCCGGCAGCAGCCAGACAAAGGCATCCCCCGGCACGATAAACAGCATGACCACCACGCCAAAGGCCGCGCCGGAGCTGATACCCAGCACTTCCGGGCTGGCCATCGGGTTGCCGGTCAGCTTTTGGATCAAGGTCCCCGCCACCGCCAGCATCATGCCCGCAGCCAGCGCTGACAGCACGCGTGGCCAGCGCCACGGCATCAATGACTCCAGCTCTGCGCCCTGGCTCCAGTGCCAGCCTGTGGCGTTCTGACCAAACATCAATGCCACGGCAATGCCGGCCAGCAACACCGTCGCTGCCAGTGCTGCCCACCCCCACAGATGACCGCGTTCGGCAGGTACCCTGTCACCCAGGTTCATTGGTGGCGGCGTAGCGGCACTGCGCAACCGCGGCAACAACCACAGCAACAGCGGAGCACCAAACAGCGCCGTTGCCGCCCCGGTCGGGATCTCACGCCAGACCTGCGTCAACCAGATCATCACCTGGTCGGTCAACCACAGCAGCAGCGCCCCCAGCAACGGCGCCAGCATCATGCGATGCGCCAGACGGCGCGCGCCCAGCATTTTTGCCATCAGCGGTGCAAACAGGCCAATAAAGCCAATGACGCCTACCGCATTCACCAACATCGCACTGAAAATTATCGCCACCGCCAGCGCGCAAAAACGCGCCATCGACAACCCTAAACCCAGATTGCGCGCAACACCATCGTCCAGCCCCAGCAAGGTCAGCGGGCGCAACAACAGCACAGCCAACACCCCGGCAATCAGCAGGCGCGGCAGGATAAACTGCGCGGTGCTCCAGTCCTGCTGGTTTAACGCACCGGTGCTCCACAGGAACAGACCCTGCAGTTGATCGTAGTTGAACAGTGCCAGCAGACTGTTGACCGCCCCGCAATACAGCCCCAGCACCAGCCCGGCCAGGATCAGCGTCACCGGGGACATACGTTTGCCCCAGGCCACGCCGAACACCAGCCCGCCGACCAGGATGGCGCCAGCCATTGCCGCCAGTTGCCGGGTCATCTCACCGCCCGGCAACATCCACAAAGTGGCAATAGTCAGCCCAAGCTGCGCCCCAGCTGACACGCCGAGCGTCGCCGGTTCCGCCAGCGGATTGCGCAGCACCTGCTGGAACAGTACGCCAACCAGCCCCAAGCCGGCACCGGCCAACAGAGACACCGACAGCCGTGGCAACAGGCTGTAGTGGAACAACATTTGGCGCACATCGTCGATGTTCGGCGCGCTCAGCGCCTGTCCCCACAGTGCCCAGGGCAGCTGTTGCAGCAGATTGTAGATCGTCAGGCCGCCCGCCGCCGCCAACAGTAACAGCAGCAATGTCAGCGGTAATGCGCGAATGCGTGCGCTCATGAATAACTCTCCTGCGCCTGCTCCAGCAGATGGCAAAAACGCATCGCTGACAGCGTCGCGCCGTAAAACCACACAGCCGGCACCTGACGCAATTGGTTCTGCCTGACAAACGGCAATGCCTGCCACAGTGGGGTAGAACTGACTTTTTCCATCATGGCCTGATTGCCGTGATCGAGATAAATCGCGCGCGCATTTTTTACCGCCGTCAGGCGCTCAATGCCCACTACCGCCGTACCCCAGAAATTGGTTTCTCCCTCCCAGGCATTTTGGATCCCAAGCTGGTCCATCACCTCCTGGAACAGGCTTTTCTGGCCAATGACCAGCGCATGGCGCGTGTCCAGCAGGGAGAACAGCAGCAGCGGCTGTCGGCTGTAAGACTGCAGCCGCTGACGCGCATCCTGGATAAATCGGTCGAACTGGATCAGGTGCTGCTCTGCCCGTGCCTCAAGGCCCAGCCGCTGCGCCAGTTGCACTAACGACTTCCGGCCCACCGTCAGCGGTTTGCCGCTGCCGTCATTGAAGCCGAAGCTCATGGTCGGGCCGATAGGGGCCAGCTTTTGCGGCGTCGGCCCGTATCCCTGCGACAGCAGCAACAGCGAGGGGCGCAGCTGCTGCAGCAATTCCAGATTCGGTTCGGTGCGTTGACCGACGTCGATCACCGACGCCGGCATTTTCGGCTCTTCTACCCACAGGTTGTAGTTGTGGATATCCGCGACGGCCAGCGGCGTGATCCCCAGAGCCAGCAGCAGCTCGACAGGCAACCACTCCAGCGCCACAATGCGCGCAAGATCGGGTGGCGTTGCCGCAGCCTGGCTCGGCAAGGAAAACAGCAGGGGCGACAGCGCCATGGCCGTCAGCAGGCGACGGCGAACGGCATCATGATGAAAATCAGAAGAATCAGGCATCAGTAGACAAAACTCACCGGCGCGCCGCCGCTTGGATGCGGCAGCGTACCCATAGGAATACCGTAGATTTGCTCCAGCACGTCACCCTGCATCAACTCCAGCGGGGTGCCCTGGGCAATCATCTCGCCGCCGCGCAACGCCACCAGATGGTCGCAGTAGCGTGCGGCCATATTGATGTCATGCAGCACCGCAATCACCGTCAGGCCACGCTCATGGCTCAAACGTTGGATCAAAGCCAGTACCTCAACCTGATGGGCAATATCCAGCGCCGAGGTCGGCTCGTCCAGCAACAGGCAGCGGCTGTCTTGCGCCACCATCATCGCCAGCCAGGCGCGTTGGCGCTCGCCGCCGGACAGGCTATCGACCAGGCGGTTGGCAAACGGCTTCAGCCCCACCAGCGCAATCGCCTCTTCCACCTGCTGGCGATCGTTAACACCAAAGCGGCCCAAGGCGCCATGCCAGGGGTAGCGGCCAATCGCCACCAGTTCGCGCACCGTCATCCCTTCCGCGGCGGGCAATTGTTGAGGGAGATAAGCGACCTGACGTGCGAAGGCCTTGCTGTCCCATTGGCTCAGCAGTTGCTGGTTAAGCCGCGCCGTACCGGCGGTTGGATTTTGGTGGCGACCGAGAATTTTCAGCAAGGTCGATTTGCCGGAGCCGTTGTGGCCGATCAGCCCGCAGACTTTCCCCACGGGAAAGGTCAACGACAAGGGTTGTAGCAGCACGCGGCCGGGAACGGCAAAGCTGGCGCTGTCCAGGGTAAAGGTGGCGTCGTGATTGAGGTGTTTATCCTGCATAGGTCCTACTCTGTCCGGGGCGACATGGCGCCGCCCCGGTAATCCGATTAGAAGCGGAAGGTTGCGGTGGCGACCACCTGACGTTCAGCGCCCCAGTAGCAGCCATAGGTGGCAAAGCAGCTGGAGACGTATTCTTTATCAAACAGGTTGTTCACGTTGATGCCAATCGAGGAGCCTGGCAGATTGAAACGCGCCAAATCGTATTTTATCGCCGCATCTACAACCGTATAGTCCTTTACTTTAAAGGTGTTGGCTTCATCACCATAGCTGGAACCGACATAACGAACGCCGGAGCCCAGGGTCAACCCGCTGAGTGCGGTTTCATGGAAGGTGTAATCCGCCCACACTGAAGCCATATGTTTTGGAATCGCCGCCGGGGTATTGCCCTGTAGCGTGGTGTCCTTGGTGTACTCGGCATCCGTGTAGGTATAAGACCCCAGCAGGTTGACGTTGGCCGTCAGTGCGGCTTTGCCTTCCAGCTCTACCCCGCGGGAGCGGATCTCCCCTCCTAGCACGCTAGCAAACGAGTGTTCCGGATCGGGATCCGCCACCTTATTGTTGGTTTTGGTCAGCTGATAAATCGCAATGCTGGCAGTAATTGGGCGATCTTTAGGTGCAAACTTCACCCCGGCTTCATACTGCTTGCCTTTGGAAGCGGCGAAGGTATTGCCACTAAAGTCAGTCCCTGAAGTAGGTTCAAAGGATTCACTGTAGCTGACATAGGGCGCAATGCCGTTTTCAAATACATAGTTCAAACCCGCGCGGCCGGTGAACTCGTTGTCCTTCTGTTTTGATACCAAATTCTGTTTCAGGCGGTTGGTGCTGTTGGTGTCGCTCCAGTCATAACGCCCGCCCATGGTCAGTACCCAGTTGTTCCACTCGGCCTGATCCTGCACGTAAAGCCCGGTCTGCTCTTGGCGGTTAACCTGGCTGGCGCCGCCGGTAATGGTATAGCTTTGATTGCCGTACTGCGGCGCCACCACATTAAGGCTAGAAGCACTGCCATACTGATAAACGACGTCGTTACGCATACGCATGTAGTCCACACCCATCAGCAAGGTGTGAGCAACCGCTGCCGTCGCAAACTTTGCCTGCGCCTGAGTGTCCACTGCAAAACTCGACAAATGCTCTTTCGAGTTCATCACCCCACGCGTCAACTCTGCAGGATTGGTCGCGCTGATGCCCTGGCCATAGATAGAACGGTAGTCCACGTCCATCTTGGAATAACGCAGGTTTTGACGCAGGGTCCACACATCATCAAAGCCATGCTCAAAGGCGTATCCCACCATCTGTTGCTTACGCGAGATGTTGTTATAACCCGGCTCACCGTCGTTGAAACTGGTTGGCAACTTGCCGTTAATCCCATTTTGTACCGTGCCCTCTTTCGGCAGCCAGCCATAGAAGCCCACGCTTGGGTCATCCTGGAAACTGCTGAGGAATGTCAGTGACGTACGATCATCCGGCCGCCAGCTGAAAGAAGGCGCAATCGCATAGCGTTTGCTCTTCTCACCGACCTGCTGCTGATCTTCATCTCGCGCCAGACCGGTCAAGCGATAGGAATAAATGCCGTCATCATCCAATGCCCCGCCAAAGTCGAAGCCGGTCTGGAACAGATTGTCGGTACCCATTTTAAACTGAACTTCACGCAGGGTTTCCGTGGTCGGCCGCTTACTGACCAAGGCGACAACCCCGCCCGGGTTGCTCTTGCCATAAAGCACCGACGAAGGGCCACGCAACACTTCCGCACGTTCCAGGAAGTAAGGGTCAATTTGGTAAATGGAATAGTTATCGTCCTGCAGCTTCAGCCCATCCAGGTACATGTTGGTACCTACCGAACTGAAACCACGAATATTTACGGCATCATAAGCGGTAGAGGCGCCGCGGTTGCCCACCATTACGCCCGGCGTATAAGCCAGTGCGCCTTTTACCGTATCCGGCTGGCGCATATCCATCTCTTCACGCGTCACGACGGAAACCGACTGCGGAGTCTTTTCAATCGGCGTGTCGGTTTTGGTACCGGTGGCACTGTGTTTGGCCGCGTAGGTCCCTACCGGTCCCCAGGCGTTTTCCTGCTGCGATTGGCTGCTGCCCACCACGGTAAGGGTCTCTTCCTTGGCGGCGGACTTGGTATCGGCGGAAAATGCCGGCATAGCCAGCGTGCCAAGGGCGGCAGCGATAGTCATCGCTAACCCACTGACGTGAGAACGGCTCTGCTTGGCCGCGGAAGGAAGACGCTTGGTCGACATAGGTGGTTTCTCTGATGAATTATTTGATAACGAATGTAAACGATAATAATTATTATAATCGCGGCATTTTATGCAGAAGCTAAATTAAACTGCAAGTCGAATTCGGCCGGTAAATTGGTGTGCGATTAACCGCTTAGCCACATCAAGCAGGTGGAAATAAACTGCGCAAAGAAATAAAAAAGCCCGCAACGGGAAGTTACGGGCTTAATAATAAAGAAAAACTTTTCACCTGAGCGGTGACAAGCAAGGTCGCTTACTTGCCGAACATGTCCTTGATCCAGCCGGCAACGCCGTCAGCATCTTTTTGTTCGCCCGCTGGCTGTTGCTGCTGCTCTTGTTGCTGCTGCTGAGCGGCCTGACTCGCCTGGCACAGCCCCTGCGGATTATCGGTCCATACCGGAATGGTACGCCCACCGCCGCCACAGACGAAGTTACCGCTGCCGTCGATAGTCATCTGGTTGATACCTTCCGGCGGTTGCAGCATCAGCGGCAGCGGCGTCTGGTTTTCCAGATAGCGGCGATACAGCGTCAGCGCACCGTTGGCACCGGTCAGCTTGGCTGGGCCGTTGTTATCGCGCCCTACCCAGGCGATAGCCACTTCTTTACCGTCGATACCGGCAAACCAGCTGTCGCGCAGGTCGTTGGTGGTACCGGTTTTCGCCGCCAGATTGTAGTTGGGGAATTTCACCGACAATGAGCGGGAAGTCCCGCGCGCTACGCCCTGCTGCATCGCATACAGCGTCAGGTAAGCCGCCTGGGCCGGTACCACGCGTTCCGCCTGCGGGAAGCTCTGGTACAGCACTGAGCCGTCTTCAGCAATCACCGAACGCACCGCAGACAGCGGAGCACGGTTACCGCCACCGGCAATGGTCTGGTATTCCTGCGCCACTTCCATCGGCGTCAGGCCAATCGCGCCGAGCAGCATCGAAGGCACCGGATTGATTTCAGCTTTCGGAATGCCCAAACGCTGCAGCGTTGCGCTGACCTGATCCAGGCCAACCGACATACCCAGGTTTACCGTCGGTACGTTGAGTGAAAAGGCAAGGCCATCCACCAGCATCACCTGCCCGCGGAACTTGCGGTCATAGTTGTTTGGCTGCCAGACGGTACCGTTCGACAATTTCAGCGTCAGCGGCTGATCCGCCAGCCAGGTGTTCAGACGATATTTGTCCGGCTCAGACAGCGCAGTCAGGTACGTCGGCGGCTTGGCCAGTGAACCGACCAGGCGACGCGCCTGCATGGCACGGTTAAACCCGGCAAACTGCGGGTTGGCACCGCCGACCATGGCGCGAACTTCGCCGCTGAAACGATCGACAATCACCATCGCCGCTTCCAGATCCTGAACATGACGAGCCGCCTTCAGGGCCGGCACGCCGTCTTCAACCGCTTTTTCCGCCGCATCTTGCGACACCGGATCCAGCGTGGTGAAGATTTTCACCCCGGACAAGTCGTTAACCTTGTCGCCCAGCTTGGCTTGCAGCTCCTGACGCACCATCTGCATAAACGCCGGCTGCGGTGTGATCACCCCACCTTTCGGCTGCACGCCCAGTGGACGAGCGCTGAGCATGTCGTACAGTTCAGCATCAATAACGCCCTGGTTCTGCAGCAGTTTGAGCACCAGGTTACGACGTTCCAGCGCCAGCTTCGGGTTACGCCAAGGGTTGTACAGTGACGCGCCCTTGACCATGCCCACCAGCAGCGCCTGCTGATCCAGGCTCAGTTCGTCCACCGGGCGGCCGAAGTAATACAGGCTGGCCAACGGGAAACCGCGAATTTGATCGTTGCCGCTCTGGCCGAGATAAACCTCGTTCAGATACAGCTCAAGGATGCGATCCTTGCTGTAACGGTAATCCACCAACAACGCCATGTAGGCTTCATTGGCCTTACGCCACAGCGAACGCTCGTTGGTCAGGAACAGGTTTTTTACCAACTGCTGCGTCAGGGTACTGCCGCCCTGCACCGCACGTCCGGCGGTCAGGTTAGCCAGCACCGCACGACCGATGGAGTAAGGGCTGATGCCGTCATGCTCATAGAAGTGACGGTCTTCGGTGGCAATCAGCGTATCCACCAGCAGGTCAGGGAAACCGGCGCGCGGCACGAACAGCCGCTGTTCGCCGTTCGGCGACTGCAACATGGTGATCAGACGCGGATCGAGACGGAAGAAGCCGAAGCTGCGCTGGTTTTCCATGTTCTCGATATTCGCGAGACGGTTGTTCTGGAAATTCAGACGCGCGTGGATCTGCCCTTCTTTGCCGTCCGGGAAATCAAACGGACGACGCAGCAACTCGATGCTGTTGGCCTGCACGGTAAACTCACCCGGGCGCGTCATGCGGCTTACCTGGCGGTATTGCATGCCCTCGAGTAAATTGACCATTTCCTTTTTGCTGTACGGCATGCCCGGTTCCAGGTTGACCATGCGGCCATAAACCGCCGCCGGCAACTGCCAGACCTTGCCGTCAATGCGGCTGCGGATCTGCGAATCCAGGTACACGCCGTAGATCGCCAACAGCACGGCAACCACCAGAATCAGTTTGATCAGCAGGCCGAGCCAACGGCGTTTTTTACGCGGCGGAGTCGCTTTTACCTTACGCGGCATGCGTTCTTCCTCGTCTTCATAATCATCATCGTCATCCTGGTACTCGTCTTCCTCGTAATCATCGTAATCGTCATCTCGACGACGGCGCGGCGGCTTGCGCGACGCGGTGCGTGTTGGTTGTTTCCCTTTGCGCCCGATGGGCTCGCGGTCATCCCCAGCCATTGCTGTTGTTCTCCAGACTTGGCGGCACTGCCGGCCATTATGAGTCGCTTAATCTGTCGCGGCGCCAGACCGCTGAACAGAAGAAACATCTGAATTCTTCTTCTAAATAATTGGCGTTGCATCACAACAAAACCAACGGTTTTGTTGAACAGCGCTTGCGCTGGCCCCAACGGGGCGAGGCTCTGCCGAGTAACGCGGTGAGAGAGCTTATCCCGATGAGCTTACTCTAGTAAGTGATTCGGGTAAGTGAACACAGCCAACACAGATGCGGCGTCAAATATGACGAGGCTACTGATATTTTTTCGTGCGCCGCGTCGGGGCGGTATTCGCCGGATCGTCCGGCCACACGTGTTTCGGGTAGCGCCCTTTCATCTCTTTTTGCACTTCCCGGTAAGCCCCCTGCCAGAACGCCGCCAGATCGCCGGTAATTTGCAACGGCCGGTGCGCCGGTGAGAGTAACTCAAGCACCACCGGGATGCGACCTTCGGCCAACATCGGGCTGCGCTGTTCACCGAACACTTCCTGTAAACGCACCGCCAGCGCCGGAGGTTTTCCAGCATCATAACGGATGGGCAAGCGGCTGCCGGTCGGCACAGTGTAATGAGTGGGTAGCGCATTATCCAGCCGCTGTTTTTGCTGCCAGTTCAGCAACCGCGCCAAAGCCTCGGCGATATTCACCTGTTTTAATCCGCGCATGTCCCGCACGCCACCGAGCGACGGCAATAACCACTGCTCCAGCGAGGCCAACAGCGACTCATCGTCGACCGGCGGCCAGGCGGCCTCCGGCAACCAGTTTTGCGCGCACTGCAAGCGCAGCCGCAGCTGTTCGGCGGCGGTATCCCAGTTGAGTACCGCTATGCCCTGAGCGCGAACCCAGTTAATCAATGCCTGCTGCAGCTCTTCGTCCGCCGGCTTGGCCAACGGTTGAGCACGCAGCGTCAGACGACCAATTTGCTGGCGTTTCCAGGCACGTAAAGTGCCCTTTTCTTCATCCCATTCCACCGCCGTTTGCTGGGAAACCATCGCCGGCAACTGCGCCGCCAGTGCATCAATTTCCACCGGCAACGCGAGCAGGATACGCGCATCGGGGCTGTTGTGCCCCTGTAGCAGGCTTGGCACGATAAGCCAAGGGGCACGTGACAATGCTTCATCCTGATTCATCGCCGCGCCCATGCCGTTGGCCAGCAGATAGCGGCCATCCTGCCCCCGTCGTTGGGCAATGCGATCGGTAAACGCCAATGCCAGCAGCCGCGGTGCCAGTTCGACATCAATCCGCCCCGCTTTCACCTGCAGACGGCGAGCTAGCTGTGTGGCGCGGCGCTGCCAATTTGGCTGCGGACGACTCAGCCAGTAGCCGATATCCATTTGCCCACCGCGCGGGGGTTCCTCCAGCAACGCAGCCAAAGCAGCGGCCGTCGCCAACCCATCCGCCCCCAGTTCTGCGCCGTGGGTCAGCATCGCCGCCAAACGCGGCTCACAGCCCAGAACAGCCATTTGTCGGCCCCGCGCCGTGAGCTTATCGGCGTCATCGGTGGCGCCAAGCTGCTGCAATAGCCTTTTTGCGGCGGTCAGCGCCGTTTCCGGCGGACGGTCGAGCCAGGTCAGTTGCCCGACGTCATGGCAACCCCATTGCAGCAGCTCCAGCCAAAAACCAGCGAGATCGCTTTGCAGGATTTCCGGCTCGGCGTGCTCTGCCGCCCGTTCAGCCTGCTCTTTGGCAAACAGATGCCAGCAGATGCCCGGTTCCAGACGCCCGGCGCGGCCTGCACGCTGGATCATCGACGCCTGGCTGACTCGCTGAGTCACCAGCCGCGTCAGACCATTGCGCACGTCATAACGCGCAACGCGTTCCAAGCCACTGTCCACCACCAACCGAATACCTTCGATGGTCAGACTGGTTTCGGCAATATTGGTCGCCAGCACCACTTTACGGCGACCGGTCGGCGCCGGTTGAATCGCCTTCTGCTGCTGCGCCAGCGGTAAAGCGCCGTACAGTGGGCACAGCTCGGTATCGGCCGCCACTTCACCGTTCAACCGCTCCAGCACCCGGTTGATTTCTGCCACGCCGGGCAGGAACAGCAGCAGCGATCCCGTTTGCTCAGACAGCAGGCGCTTCACCGCCGCCGCCACGCCGTCTTCCAGCCGTTGGTGGCTGGCCAGGGGCTGATACTGGCGCTCTACCGGGAAGCTGCGCCCGGAAGATACCACCGCCGGTGCCTGTGGCAACAGCTGCGCCAAACGGGCATTATCCAGCGTCGCCGACATGATCAGCAGTTTCAGATCGTCGCGCAGCCCTTGTTGGACGTCCAGCAATAGCGCCAACGCCAAATCGGCCTGCAGGCTGCGCTCGTGGAATTCGTCGAGGATCACCAGTGAAACGCCCTGCAGCTCGGCATCCTGCTGCAGCATGCGGGTGAGAATGCCTTCGGTCACCACCAGCAGCTTGGTCTCCGGCCCGCTTTTGCTTTCGGCGCGCATGCGGTAGCCCACGGTCTGACCGGGCTCTTCCCCTAACTGCTGCGCCAACCGGTACGCCACGTTCTTCGCCGCCAACCGCCGGGGTTCGAGCATGATAATGCGGCCAGGCAATCCGGCTTTAGCCAGGATCTGCAATGGCAGCCAGGTCGATTTACCGGCGCCGGTCGGCGCATGCAGCAGAACCTGCGGAGCGGATTGCAGCGCAGTGAGCAATTCATCAAGAACCGCGCTGACGGGCAGTGAAGACACAGAACTCTCCGTAGTGGTTAACATTAGACGGCGCACATTGTAGCATTAGACTCTGCGTTTCATTTACTTGCCGGGTATCTATGTCCAGTTCGCGCCGCCTGTTTTTCGCCCTGACCTTGCCTGATGCGCTGCAGCAGCAGGTGATCCGCTGGCGTGCCGATGCCTTTACGCCGGAAGCCGGTCGGCCGGTCGCGGCCGCCAATTTGCACCTGACGCTGGCCTTTCTCGGCGACGTCACGGCGCAGAAAGAAACGGCGTTGAAAAAACTGGCCGGTCGCATCAGTCAGCCCGGTTTCAGCATGGTGCTCGATGATCTCGGTCACTGGCCGCGTCCCGGCGTCGTTTGGCTTGGCACCCGGCGCGCACCACGTGGGCTGTTGCAACTGGCGGAATTGCTGCGCTCGCAGGCGGCGCGCAGCGGCTGCTACCAAAGCCCAATGCCGTTTCATCCGCATATCACCCTGCTGCGCTCCGCGACCCAGCCGGTCGCCATACCGCCCGCAACGCCGGGCTGGCACTTCAGCGCCAACGAATTCGCCTTATACCAGTCAGTTTTTGAAAACGGCCGCACGCGTTATCAGATGCTTGAACAATGGCCCTTAGCCCCTCAGGACACCCCATGATTTTTACGCCCCCCCTGCGCCATGCCACGCTGATTAAACGTTACAAACGCTTTCTGGCGGACGTCGTCACGCCAGAAGGGGAAACCTTCACGCTGCACTGCGCCAATACCGGGGCCATGACCGGCTGTGCGACTCCCGGCGACACCGTTTGGTACTCCACCTCGGATAATGCCAAACGCAAATACGCCCACAGCTGGGAACTGACGCATACCCAACAGGGGGATTGGATCTGCGTAAATACCCTGCGTGCCAATGGGCTGGTACGCGAGGCAATCGAACAGAATCTAATCAATGAATTATCCGGTTACAGTAAAATCAGCAGCGAAGTAAAATATGGCAGTGAAAATAGCCGTATCGATTTGTTATTACAGGCAGAAAATCGAGCCAACTGCTATATTGAAGTTAAGTCAGTCACATTACTGCAACAACAACGTGGTTACTTTCCTGATGCGGTAACGCTCAGAGGACAGAAACACTTGCGTGAGTTGCAAAGCGTGGTTGAAAACGGGCAACGGGCGGTATTGTTCTTTGCTGTGTTACATAGCGGTATTGAGCAGGTCGCACCGGCACATCATATAGATGAGCGTTATGCGGCACTGTTGGCACAGGTTCAGCAGTTGGGCGTAGAAGTGGTTTGTTATGGGGCTAAATTATCACCTGACGGTATATCTCTCTGCGATAAGTTACCGTTTTTTATCGATTAGCGCTGACCGGGTACAAATAATCCGACTACCGGTTATCGCATCGCCAAATACGCCTTCCTTCACACCATTGTCAAGCAGGCGACAGGAATAATTGCCAACCTACTCCCCATCTGGTATTTATAGCGGCCTGTTTTTCCCCCGCATTGGGGATTCGATAGTGCGTGTGTATGTAGGAGAAGCAACATGCAAGAAGGGCAAACCCGTAAAACCTCGTCCTTGAGCATTCTCGCCATCGCTGGGGTGGAGCCGTACCAAGAGAAGCCGGGCGAAGAGTACATGAACGACGCCCAGTTGTCGCATTTCAAGCGCATTCTTGAAGCATGGCGCAACCAGCTCAGGGATGAAGTGGACCGTACTGTATCGCATATGCAGGATGAGGCAGCAAACTTCCCTGACCCGGCCGACCGTGCCACTCAGGAAGAAGAATTCAGCCTTGAACTGCGTAACCGCGATCGCGAACGCAAACTGATCAAAAAGATCGAGAAAACGCTGCGAAAAGTAGAAGACGAAGATTTCGGCTACTGCGAATCCTGCGGCGTGGAGATTGGCATTCGTCGCCTCGAAGCGCGTCCGACTGCCGATTTGTGCATCGACTGCAAGACTCTGGCCGAAATCCGCGAAAAGCAGATGGCCGGCTAATACAGTTGTTATCGCTGCGGCGTGCGCGTCAGTGTGCGCCGCACAGAGAAAAGGGAAAGTTTCCCCTCTGATATGCAAGAAAGACATTATGTGGGGCGCTTTGCCCCATCGCCTTCCGGGGATCTGCATTTTGGTTCGCTGATTGCCGCTCTGGGAAGCTACCTCCAGGCTCGTGCCCAACACGGGCAATGGCTGGTTCGCATTGAAGATATCGATCCCCCGCGCGAAGTCGCCGGTGCGGCCGATCGTATCTTATCCGCTCTGGAACACTATGGTCTCCACTGGGACGGCCAGGTCATCTATCAATCCCAACGTCACGAAGCTTACCGCGCCACTCTGGAACACCTGCATCAGCAGGGACTGAGCTATTTCTGCAACTGCACCCGCAGTCGTATCCAGCAGATTGGCGGTCTTTATGATGGTCATTGCCGTGCTTTGAATCTCGGCCCGCAGGGCGCCGCCATCCGTTTGCGCCAATCCAGCCCGGTTTATGCCTTTCACGATCGCCTGCAGGGTGAATTGCAGGCCGATCCGGCGTTGGCGCGGGAAGACTTTATTATCCGTCGACGCGATGGGCTGTTCGCTTATAACCTGGCGGTGGTGGTTGATGACCATTTTCAGGGCGTGACCGAAATCGTGCGCGGCGCCGATCTGATCGAACCTACCGTGCGTCAGATTGCGTTGTACCGTCAGTTACAGGCGCCGGTGCCCGCCTATGTTCATCTGCCGTTGGCGCTGGGTGCCAACGGCATCAAATTGTCGAAGCAAAACCATGCGCCCGCGCTGCCCGCAGGCGATCCGCGCCCGGTGCTGGTTGCCGCACTGAAGTTTCTGCGCCAACCGCTGCCGGAAAGCTGGCAAGATCTTGACCTGCCGTTATTATTGAGCTGGGCGATCGCACACTGGAAGCTGGATGATGTGCCGCGTCAGGAGGCTATTCCCCTGGACGAAAACACATCAGCATTCTCAAAAGAGCCATGGTGAGCTATGATTAGCCGCTATTTTTTGTTAGCGCCATTTTTTTCAGACACTATCGAGGTGTACCATTTTTACCCGAGTAGCCAATTTCTGCCGTAAGGTGCTAACCCGCGATGACAAGCTGCCGCGTGACGATGCGCCGGTCAGCGATACAAACGTAGTCCGCGAAGAAAGCGCGGTGGCTGCGAAGCCGTCTGCGCCGCAGCAACGTTCCGCCGATCGCGGCAGAGATACTCCTGCCCGCCGGCAGGCACCGCGTAAACGCCCACCTTTTCCTGCCGCAGAGGGAACCGGCCCAATGACCGTTATCCCCCGCGATCAGCACTCCATCTCACGTAAAGACATCAGTGAGAACGCGCTGAAGGTGCTGTACCGCCTGAATAAATCCGGCTTCGAAGCTTATCTGGTCGGCGGCGGTGTACGTGACCTGCTGCTGGGCAAAAAACCGAAAGATTTCGACATCACCACCAACGCCACGCCGGAGCAAGTGCGCAAGCTGTTCCGTAACTGCCGCCTGGTGGGCCGCCGTTTCCGTTTGGCGCACGTGATGTTCGGGCCGGAAATCATCGAGGTTGCCACCTTCCGTGGCCACCACGAACAGCAAACGCCGGATTCTGACAAAAACTCTTCCCAGCAGGCCCAAAACGGCATGCTGCTGCGCGACAACATCTTCGGTTCGATCGAAGAAGATGCTCAGCGTCGCGACTTCACCATCAACAGCCTGTATTACGGCGTGGCGGACTTCACCCTGCGTGATTACGTCGACGGCCTGCGCGACCTGAAGCAGGGCGTGATTCGTCTGATCGGCGATCCGGAAACCCGCTACCGCGAAGACCCGGTACGCATGCTGCGTGCAGTGCGCTTTGCCGCCAAGCTGGACATGACCATCAGTGACGAAACCGCCGAGCCGATCCCGCGTCTGGCCTCGCTGCTGCATGAGATCCCACCGGCGCGCCTGTTTGAAGAGTCGCTGAAACTGCTGCAGGCAGGCTACGGTTACCCAACCTATCTGAAGCTGTGTGAATACCAGCTGTTCCAGCCGTTGTTCCCGCAGATCGCACGTCACTTCACCCCGACCCATGACACGCCAATGGAGCGTATTCTGGTTCAGGTGCTGAAGAACACCGACTACCGTCTGCAAAACGACATGCGCGTCAATCCGGCATTCCTGTTTGCTGCTATGCTTTGGTATCCGCTGCTGGAACATGCGCAGAAACTGGCGCAGGAAAGCGGTCTGGCGTACTACGACGCCTTCGCACTGGCCATGAATGACGTGCTGGACGAGCAATGCCGTTCATTGGCGATCCCGAAACGCATTACCACGCTGGTTCGCGATATCTGGCAGTTGCAGCTCCGTCTGTCTCGCCGCCAGGGCAAGCGCGCGCACAAGCTGATGGAACACCCGAAATTCCGCGCCGCTTACGATCTGCTGGCGCTGCGTGCCGAAGTGGAAGAAAACCAGGAGATGTTGCGTCTGACCGAATGGTGGGGCGAGTTCCAGGAAGCCACCCCGGCGCGCCAAAAGAACATGTTGAGTACCTTGGGTGACGATCCGGCGCCGCGCCGCACGCGTCAACGCCGCCCTCGCCGTCGGACGCCGCGTAAAGAAGGGGAATAATGATCCGCGTTTATATCGCGCTGGGCAGTAACCTGGCGCACCCGTTGCAACAGGTCAAGGCCGCACTGGAAGCGCTGGAGCATCTCCCGCGCACCCGGTTGATCCTTTGTTCTTCGTTTTATCGCACCAAGCCGCTGGGGCCGCAAAACCAGCCGGACTTTCTCAATGCGGTGGTGGCGCTGGATACCTTGCTGCCTGCGGAACAGCTGCTGGATCATACCCAGGCGATAGAACGCAATCAGGGCCGCGTGCGCAAAGATGAGCGCTGGGGCCCACGCTCCCTCGATTTAGACATCATGCTGTACGGCGATCAGGTTATTCATACCGATCGCCTAACGGTGCCGCATTACGGCCTGAAAGAACGCGAGTTCATGCTCTACCCGCTGGCGGAAATCGCCCCTGACCTGATTTTCCCGGACGGCGAATCGCTGACCAGTTGCCTGAAGCGCGTGCCGGAAAACGGCATGGAACTGTGGCATAAACCCAAGTAAACGCCAGCGTCGTGCGCAGTTCATATACGGCGCCCTCACAGCACCACCTGCGCGACAAATCCCCCTTCCGGCCGATTGGCAAAGCTGACGCGCAGACCGTGCAAACTGGCGATACGCTGCACTATGGATAATCCCAGCCCGCTGCCGGTTTGTTCCTGTCCTGGTGGGCGATAAAAACGTTCCCCCAGCCTTGTCAGGTGTTCCTCCGTCACGCCCGGACCATCGTCTTCGACCCTCAGCATCCGCTCTGTCAGCTTCACCGTAACGGTGCCGCCTGCCGGTGTGTAACGCACTGCGTTATCCACCAGATTGCGCACCAGCAGCGACAGCAGCAGCGCTTGCCCCTGTAACGGCGGTGGTGTGCCCTGCTGTTCATAGCGCAGCGTGACACCTGCGGCATGGGCATGACGATCCTGTTCGGCCAGGGTCATCGGCACCAGTTGCCCCCAGTCGACCGCTTCCAGTTCGGCCAGATCAGACAGTGAATCCAGCCGCGAAAGCGTCAGCAGCTGATCCACCAGCCGGGTCGCGCGATCGATACTCACCGTCAGGTTTTCCAGCGCATGCTCGCGCATCTGTTCGTCATCACCCGCCAGTTGCACCACTTCCGTCTGCACCCGCAGCGCCGCCAGCGGGCTGCGCAGCTCATGGGCCGCATCGGAGGTAAAGCGCCGCTCACGCACCAATAGCGCATTAATGCGGGCAAACAGCGCGTTAAGCGCATCCACCAGTGGGCGCACTTCGGTAGGTACCTGGCGCGCGTCCAGCGGTGTGGCGTCATCCGGAGCGCGCTTGCGCAGTCCAGCGGCGACCGTGCGCAATGGCTTCAGTTCTCGCCCGACCATCAAGGCAATCAGCAGCATCAGGATCGGCAGCGTCACCAGCCAGGGCACCAGTTGCCCAGTCACCATGCCCAACGCCATATCGCGTCGATAGTCCCACTCCTGCCCCACGACGATGCGATAACGCCCGTCCGGGCTGGTCAGCCACAGCAGCCGCCAACTGTCGTCATCACCTTTGCGTTCACCATCGGTAAAGCCTTCTCGCTCGCCATCAAACAGGAAATCCGCACCGTTCTCGCCATCATTGAGCAACATCTTGCCGTTACGGTCGAAAATGGCGAACGCCAGCGCGTCGTCGTCCTGCTCGCCGCGTTTACCGTGATGCACCAGCTTCTTGGTTTTCGGCAGGCTGCGTGCATTTTCGTCGGCCAAAAGATCCCCCAGATTGGCGGTCGCCAGGCGTTTGGCGAACAACATCTGTTGGGTATCGAACACTTCGTTGATGTTGTTGCGCGTCATCATCCACGCCACCAAACTGGCGGAGCACCAGGTCAATAATGCCAGCAGGCTGAAGATCAGGATCAGCCGCAACCGCAGACTAAGATGTTTCACGGCACATCCCCCAGGGTATAACCCACGCCGTGAATGGTGCGGATAAAACTATTGCCCAACTTGCGTCGCAGGTGGTGAATATGCACTTCTACCGCGTTGCTGCTGACCTCATCGTCCCAGTTGTACAATTTTTCCTGGATCAGCGGCCGCGCCAGCACCCGCCCCTTGTTGTGCAGAAACAGTTCCAGCACCGCCAGCTCGCGCGGTGTCAGCGTGACCGGTTCACCGTTACAGCTCACGCTGCGGGTGGCGGCGTCAAATACCACATTGCCATGCACCAGTTGCGGCATCAGTTGGCCGTGGCGACGACGGATCAACGCCTGCAGGCGAGCCGCAACTTCCGCCAGGGCAAAAGGCTTGCACAGGTAATCGTCAGCGCCGCTCTGCAAGCCGCTGACCCGCTGCTCCAACGCATCACGCGCGGTGAGGATCAGCACCGGCACGTCGTGGCCAGCCTGCCGCCACTGTCGCAGCAGATCCAAACCGTCGAGACCCGGCAGGCTGAGATCGAGAATAACCGCGTCGTAAGGCGCGCTTTCCAGCGCGTTTTTCCCCACCAGACCATCGGTAAACCAGTCCAGATTAAAGCCAAGTTTGGTCAAGCCGGCCTTGATGCCGTCGCCAATTAACTTGTCATCTTCTATCAGCAAAATTCGCATGTGCGTCCTTTTTTAGCCATTGCCGCCCATTACACCACAAGGTTCTTAAGAAGCTCTTAAGCATGATGATCTGCGCTACCCACCCCGTTAGGGTTACAGTAGAATGACAGCACTTTTTTGCAGCCAGGGCCCTGCGCATACCGCTCGGCCCTATTCAGGAGACGTAGTGATGAAACCCACCACCGTGACCCATTTGCGCCAGTGGAAGCAGGAACAACGCAAGTTTGCTTCCCTCACCGCCTACGATGCCAGCTTTGCCAAACTGTTTGAAGAGCAAGGCGTTAAAGTGTTGCTGGTAGGCGACTCGCTGGGGATGACGCTGCAGGGCCACGACTCCACGCTGCCGGTCACCGTCGCCGACGTTGCCTATCATACTCGCGCCGTCCGCCGCGGCGCGCCAGCCTGTCTGTTGCTGGCCGATATGCCTTTTATGAGTTACGCCACGCCGCAATCGGCCTGTGCCAATGCCGCCGAGCTGATGCAGGCCGGCGCTAACATGGTGAAGCTGGAAGGCGGCAGCTGGCTGTGCGAAACGGTGAAAATGCTGACCGAACGTGCCGTGCCGGTGTGCGGCCACCTTGGCCTGACACCGCAATCCGTTAACGTGTTTGGCGGCTACAAAGTGCAAGGCCGTGATGAGCTTGCCGCCAAGCAACTGCTGGAAGATGCCAAAAATCTGGAGCTGGCCGGCATGCAGCTACTGGTGCTGGAATGCGTGCCAACCGAATTGGCGCGTAAGATCACCGAAGAACTGACCATTCCGGTGATTGGCATCGGTGCCGGCAATGCCACCGATGGCCAAATCCTGGTGATGCACGACGCGTTCGGCATCACCGGCGGCCACACGCCTAAATTCGCTAAAAACTTCCTGGCGCAAAGCGGCGATATCCGCTCGGCGGTGCAACACTATATTCAGGACGTGGAGCAAGGAATTTACCCCGCTGAAGAGCACTCATTTAATTAACGGCATGGTTTAAATAGGCGTGATTGGCGCCGCCTGGTTGAGTGCGGCCAGCGCGCAGTTCCCGAAGCGTACACCTAGTACGTGAGGAGAACGAGCACTGCCCAATCGCAATCAGGCAAGCAAAATAGCCTATCAAGGAGTTATGGAATGGTAATTATCGAAACCCTGCCTCTGTTGCGTCAGCAGATCCGCCGCTGGCGTCAAGAGGGTAAACGCATCGCGCTGGTGCCGACCATGGGCAACCTGCACGAAGGCCATATGACGCTGGTCGATGAAGCACGTGCACGTGCCGATGTCGTGGTGGTCAGTATTTTTGTCAACCCGATGCAGTTCGAACGCCCTGACGATTTGGCGCGCTACCCGCGCACCCTGCAAGAGGACAGCGAGAAGCTGACCCGTCGCGGCGTAGAATTGGTGTTCGCACCCGCGCCGGCCGATATCTACCCTCAGGGACTGGAGCAACAAACCTATGTCGACGTACCTGGCCTGTCCTCCATATTGGAAGGGGCCAGCCGTCCGGGCCACTTCCGCGGCGTCGCGACCATTGTCAGCAAGCTGTTCAACCTGGTGCAGCCGGACCTGGCCTGTTTTGGCGAGAAGGATTATCAGCAACTGGCGTTGATCCGCAAAATGGTGGCGGACATGGGTTACGACATCGACATCGTCGGCGTGCCTACCGTACGCGCTAAAGATGGCCTGGCGCTCAGTTCACGCAACGGCTACCTGACCGCCGAAGAGCGTAAAATCGCCCCTCAACTCAGCAAGATCATGAATGCGCTGGCAGAACAGCTCAGCAACGGCGAACGCCATGTCGACGAGTTGCTGGAACACACCGCCGCTCAGTTGCGCAGCGCTGGTTTCACACCGGACGAACTGTTTATCCGTGACGCCGACAGCCTGCAACCGCTGGGCGTGGAAAGCCAACGGGCAGTGGTGCTGATGGCCGCCTGGCTCGGCAAGGCGCGCTTGATTGACAACCAGCAGGTTGATCTGACGCTGTAAGCTACTTTTTGTGCAGTCGTCACTGTTACAGCCCCTCTGAAAGTAGACATGGAGGGACTTATCGGTGACGATAAACGCCGGATGGATGTTCAACCTCAATCGCCTGTGAAGGCGGATACTCAGTTAGGTAAAGTTATGATACGTACTATGCTGCAAGGCAAGCTGCATCGGGTGAAAGTGACTCAGGCCGACTTGCACTACGAAGGCTCCTGCGCCATCGATCAGGACTTCCTGGAGGCCGCAGGCATTCTGGAATATGAAGCTATCGATATTTATAACGTTGATAACGGTCAGCGTTTCTCAACCTATGCCATCGCCGCCGAACGCGGCTCGCGCATTATTTCGGTCAACGGGGCGGCAGCGCGTTGCGCCTGCGTCGGCGACAAACTGATCATCTGTTCTTACGTGCAGATGAGCGATGCCGATGCCCGTCAACACCATCCGAAAGTGGCCTACTTCGAAGGCGACAATAACCTGCAGCGCAAGGCGAAAGCCGTGCCGGTTCAGGTCGCCTAAAAGTCACAACGGGCGCCGTCGGCGCCCGTTGTGACTGCTGACAAACCTATAATGTTTGGCGGCAGGCGCTAACAGTTTTGATAATAAATCAGGAAAATCAATTTATTGATTTTCGGCTGATACCACAAAGGGGGAAAAACCACGCTTTTATCCCCCTTTGTCAATAATCTGAACGGGCGCCGTCGGCGCCCGTTTCTTCCTGATTACTGCACCACCAGCGTTCCCGGCTTGTTGGCGATTCTGTCCGCCATGGTCTGAATCGAGTCGGTACGCAGAATGTACAACCGCTTCAGCGTATAGGGGTTATCTCCCGGCTTCACTTTGCCCTGCACCGTGGTCACCGCCATATGGAAACCGGCATCCTTCGCCGCCTGTATCGCCCGTTGGTTATAGCCGCCAAACGGGTATGACACATACAGCACATGCGGATTAAACTGCGACAGCGCGCGGCGCGAGTGCTCAAAATCGAATTCTATGTTGTGCAGCGAACGGCTCAGCAGGATCGGTTGACGATTACCGTCGGTGCGATGCAGGAAATGCGTATGCGACTGCACGTCGAACACGTCCTGGATCTGCTTCAGTTCGGAAATGCTCATAAACTGCAGCGAATCAGGATTCCACTTTTGCGGGTGGCGCTTGATGCGTGAGGAAATAATAAACGCCGTGGCGCGGAAGCCGTAATTCTTCAATACCGGGTAAGCGTAACGGTAGACCGATTTCAGCCCGTCATCAAACGTCAGCACCACGGCCTTGCCGGGCAGGTTGATCTGGTTGTTCAGATAGGCTTCCAACTGATACAGGGAAATCGTGTCGTAGCCCGCCTGCTTCAGGTAGGTCATCTGATTGCTGAACGCCACGTCGGAAGTGGTGGTCGAGGTATGGCGGAAACGCTTGTTCTCTTCGTTTTTCAGCAGGTGATGGTAGGTAAGCACCGGAATACCGGTGTCGATCTCGCAGTCCAGCTCACTGACATAACCCAGACGATCGCCAATGTTGATCTCATACCAGGTATTGTTGAGCCGATCCTTCAGCTTGCCGATAATCGGGTAGCGCAGATTCTCTTCCAGCACGCCAAACACATCACTGGTGTTATCCGCATCGGTATAGACGTTGATCGCCTTTTGAGTGATCAGGTTCTGGTTGGTCAGCGGCTTATTCAGTTCGCCAAGATCGTCCTTCACCTTGCGCGATTTTTTAAGATCGCGCACATCGTCTTTATCGATAAACCCGGTGCCGTGACCGAATTTGAACTCGTAATACTCCGCATCCGCCGGGAACACCTGAATCAGTTGCCCCTGCTTCACTTCGCCGACCGGAATAACGTGTTCGCCAATCAGCGAATAAACCTCGCTGTCGCGCTGCGCTTCCATATATTCGGATTTAACGGCGCTGTCTTCCGACAACAAACTTGCCAGGCCGGCCGGGGAAGCAAACGACAACAGGATGCCGAGTACTCCAGCCGCTATCTTGTGTGTAGACCGCATGGTTATATTCTACTTACGAGTACGTAATACCCGTCGTATTTCAGACTGCAGCGTTGTTACCTGCACTCGATCATCTCATGATTTACCTGAGGATGAGTGAGCTGGCCGCCTGGCTGCAACTTGAAATTCATAGGGTATATAACAAAATGGAGAAAATGTGGAGCGTCAGCATAGCACGATTTGAACAGCGGGGAGAAAGGGGTTATTCGAGCAATTTTATTGATTTACGGGATGCTTGCCGCAGATTGATAAACGCGTCCCCGTACGTCTGCCCGGGGACGCCATACTATCAGGTGCGCAAACCGCGGCCGCGCTCGATCAGGAACCAGACCAGCAGATAGAACACCGCGATAAACGCCACCAGCACCGCCATGGTGAACGCCAACGGTACATCGCTGATACCCAGGAAACCGTAGCGGAAACCGCTGATCATGTAGACGATCGGGTTCAGCTTGGACACCGCCTGCCAGAACGGCGGCAGCAGCGTCAGCGAGTAGAATACCCCGCCCAGGTAGGTCAACGGCGTCAGCACGAAGGTCGGGATCAGGCTGATATCGTCAAAGGTGGTGGCAAACACCGCGTTAATCAGGCCCGCCAACGAGAACAAGATCGCCGTCAGTAGCAGCGTGACCACAATCACCCACCAGGCATGCACCTGCAGCGGCACAAAGAACAGCGAGATCACGGTCACCAACACGCCGACGCAGATACCCCGCGCCACGCCGCCGCCGACGTAACCGGCAATCACCACGTGCGTCGGCACCGGAGCCACCAGCAGTTCTTCAATATTGCGCTGGAATTTGGCGCTGAAGAACGACGAGGCCACGTTGGCGTACGAGTTGGTGATCACCGCCATCATGATCAGGCCGGGAACGATAAACTGCATGTAATCGAAACCGTGCATTTCGCCGATACGTGAACCAATCAGGTTGCCGAAGATGATGAAATACAGCGTCATGGTGATCACCGGCGGCACCAGGGTCTGGATCCAGATACGGGCAAATCGGTTGATCTCTTTAGCCCAAATGCTCTGCAAAGCCACCCAATACAAACGCGTCATGCTTTTTCTCCATTACCGTTAACCAGGGTGACAAACAGCTCTTCCAGCCGGTTGGCCTTGTTACGCATGCTCAGGACCTGGACGCCCTGTGCGCTAAGTTGGGTAAACAGGCCGTTCAGGCCCTGCTCGCGCATCACTTCCACCTCCAGCGTCGAGGTGTCCGTCAGGCGATGACGGTAGCCGTCCAGCTTCGGCAGCGGGCTTTTCGCCGCCAGATCGAGGATAAAGGTTTCGGACTTCAGCTTGGCCAGCAGGCCTTTCATCGAGGTGTTCTCCACCAGATCACCGTTCTGGATAATACCGATATTGCGGCACAGCATTTCTGCTTCTTCCAGATAGTGAGTGGTGAGAATAATGGTGGTGCCCTGGGCGTTAAGCTCTTTCAGGAAGCCCCACATCGAGCGACGCAGCTCGATATCCACCCCGGCAGTCGGTTCATCGAGGATCAGCAGTTTTGGCTGATGCATCAAGGCCCGGGCGATCATCAAGCGGCGCTTCATGCCGCCGGACAACATGCGAGCGCGTTCTTCGCGCTTGCCCCACAAATCCAGCTGAGTCAGGTATTTTTCCGCACGAGCCAAGGCTTCGCGGCGGGTCACGCCATAGTAGCCCGCCTGATTGACCACAATCTGCATCACGGTTTCGAACGGGTTAAAGTTGAACTCCTGCGGTACCAGCCCGAGCTGACGCTTGGCGTTAACGATGTCCTTGTCGATGTCGTAGCCGAACACCCGTACGCTGCCGGAGGTTTTGTTAACCAACGAACTGATGATGCCGATGGTCGTGGATTTTCCGGCGCCATTCGGCCCCAGCAGGGCGTAGAAATCCCCCGCTTCGACATTGAGATCGATCCCGCGCAACGCCTTGACGCCACCGGCGTAAGTCTTGGTTAACTGCGCTAATTCCAGTGCATAATTCATAAGTTAAAAAGTACCTTGTGACGATGAGTATGCTGCTGCGTTTTTGTAATGAAGATGATCTTATCATCAGCAGCGTTTTCACTGAGGCAAATCCGTGCGGTATATTCAGGTTCCATCCCGCCATATTGAATAAAAAGTGGCCGAATATCGCCCGGCGCCACTGTTCCGATATCCAAATTGTGACGCTTGTCCTATATTACCCCAACGCAATCTGTTCGTTACAGGCCTATAACCGCCATGAAAGAGATCGAAAAGCTTATCGCCAATAACCACACCTGGTCAGCTAACATCAGCAAGGAAGACCCAAACTTTTTTGAACGCTTAGCACAGGCGCAAAAGCCCCGTTTTTTATGGATAGGTTGTTCTGATAGCCGCGTACCGGCGGAAAGACTGACCGGATTGGAGCCGGGTGAACTGTTTGTTCACCGTAACGTGGCGAACCTGGTGATCCACACCGATTTAAACTGCCTGTCGGTGGTGCAATACGCCGTTGACGTGTTGGAAGTCGAGCATATTATTATCTGCGGTCACCTGGGCTGCGGCGGCGTGGAAGCGGCGGTCGAGAACCCGGAACTGGGGCTGATCAATAACTGGCTGCTGCACATTCGCGACCTGTGGTACAAACACAGCTCACTGCTGGGTGAACTGGAACCGGAACAACGTCTCGACGTGCTGTGTGAAATCAACGTTATTGAGCAGGTCTACAACCTGGGCCATTCCACCATCATGCAATCAGCATGGAAACGCGGCCAGAAAGTGATGATTCACGGTTGGGTGTACGGGATCCAGGACGGCCGCCTGCGCGATTTGGAAGTGGCTGCGACCAGCCGCGAAAGCCTGGAAATGGGCTATCGCAAAGCCATGGCCACGCTGCAACAGGATAAAGGCATCTAAAGCTCATAGGGCGCGGCATGCCGCGCCCACAGCAGTTTACTCGTCCAGCAGCACCACTTTGCCGACGTACGGCAAATGGCGGTAGCGCTGAGCGTAGTCAATGCCGTAACCCACCACGAATTCGTCCGGGATTGAGAAACCGACGTACTCAACCGGCACTTCCACTTCACGGCGTTCAGGCTTGTCCAACAGGGTGCAAATCGCCAGGGATTTCGGCCCACGCAGCGCCAGAATTTCACGCACTTTGTTCAGCGTATTGCCGGAGTCGATGATGTCTTCCACGATCAGCACGTCTTTGCCGCGGATATCTTCATCCAAATCCTTAAGGATTTTCACGTCGCGAGTCGTGGACATGCCGCTGCCGTAGCTGGAAGCGGTCATAAAGTCGACCTCATGCGGCACTTCGATGGTGCGACACAGGTCAGCCATGAACATGAAGGAGCCGCGCAGCAGCCCGACCAGCACCATATCACTGCCGCTGTCGCGGTAATGTTCGGTGATCTGGCGGCCAAGTTCGGCAATACGGGTCTTAACTTCCTGCTCGGAAATCATTACGTCTACAGTGTGTTTCATAGTTTTCAGGTCAGTTGCCGGAAGAAGGGCGCAGAGTTTAGCATAGCCTGAAGCCGGTGGCGACGCGAGTGCGCCGCCACTTGAAAGACAACGAGGAGATCAGTCAGCTACCGTAAAGCCCATCATCATGCCGGTATCTTCGTGTTCCAGCAGATGACAGTGAGCCATATAGGCGTGATCGCTATTGGCCAGGTGATCGAAGCGCACCAACACTTCACTGCGCCAACCTTCTACGCGCACCGTATCTTTCCAGCCGCTGCGATGGGCCGCCGGCGGTTTACCGTTTTCCGACAGGATGCGGAATTGGGTGCCGTGAATATGGAACGGGTGCAGCATCATGTCGCCTTCGCCGGAAAGGGTCCACTTTTCGTACTTGCCGCGTTTGGCTTCAAACATCGGCTTGGTCATGTCGAAGGCCTTGCCGTTGATCATATTGCCATGGCTGAAATCGAACGGCTTCGCGCCGTGATCCATGCCTTTCATATTGCCGTGGTCCATGCCCTTCATACTGCCGTGATCCATACCCTTCATGCTGCCGTGATCCATCCCTTGCATACCGGACATATCACCGCTGTCGCCTTTGCCCATGCCACCGTGATCCATACTCATGCCGGCCATGGCCTGATGGCCATAGCGATCCATCAGCGCCTGCATACCCAGCTTATCCAACTGCGGGTTCATCATCAGCTGCAGCCAACGCTCCTGAATGCCGGTCACCGCAGGCAGCGCTGGCAGTTTCACCAGGCTGTCCGGCATCGTCTTGATGCCCTGCGCCAGCGAAGGCTGGATATGCAATACCGGCAGCGGCTGGTCGAACGGTGCCAGCGTCATGCCCATCTGTTTGACCGGCAGCGTGACGATATCGAAAGCTTTGCCGTCAGAGGCATCCACCAACACTTCGAAACGTTCGCCCATCAGCATCGGCAATTCGGTTAGTTTGACCGGCTCGGCCAGAAAACCGCCGTCGCTGGCAATCACATAAAGTGGACGGTTATCGCTGGCGGCCAGGTTTAGCGAGCGTGCATTACAGCCATTGAGGAAACGCAGACGCAGCCAGCCGCGAGGGGCCACGTGGCGCGGATACTGAGCGCCGTTGGTGAACATGCGGTCGCCAAACCAACCAACGGCAGCACTCATCACGTCCAGTTGGTATTCAATTTGCGCGTCCTTACCCAGCCGCTTGTCCTGCAGGATCACCGGAATATCATCCTGCCCCCAGGTTTTCGGCAGCGGCAGCTTACTGCTTTCGTCATCTTCGAGCAGCACCAGCCCGGCCAAGCCCTTCATCACCTGCTGACCGGTCTTGCCGTGGGTGTGCGGATGGAACCAGCAGGTAGCTGCAGGCTGCTCGATAGTGAACTGCACCCTGCGCGTTGCGCCTGGCTGAATCAGCGCCTGCGGTCCACCGTCTACGTCACCGGGGATTTCCAGACCGTGCCAGTGAACGGTGCTGGCTTCCGGCAACGCATTGCGGATATCCACCGTGACCGGTTTGCCACGCTGCAGGCGCACCGCCGGCCCCAGCAACGCGCCATTAAAGCCCCAGGTTTGGGTCGCCTTGCCCGGCAGCCAGTTCACCTCACCGGTCTGCAGCGCCAGAGCAATGTTCCCTTGTGCGTCCGGCATCAGCAGTGGCGGGATCGGTAACGCCGGCAATTCAGCCGCCCACGCGCCCCGGCTCCACAACGGTAAAGCGCTTGCCGCGCCCAGCGCAGCGGTCAGTTTGATAAAATCACGGCGTAACATCGCTGACTCCCTTTTCTCAGTGATCTAACTCATCTAATCGTCAGCCTAAACCCTCCCCTTAGCGGAAGGTCAAGCCTTTGCTGCCGGTTATGCTACCTGCGAGTAATAAAATTTGGTGCCTTTACAGGCAAGTGTGATAACGTCTGTAGACAACAAACAGGTCTATTTTCATGATGAAAAAAACAAGTTTACTGGTGCTGTTGCTCACCATGCTGGGGTTCTCCAACGCCAGTCTGGCGCTGAATGAGTCCGAAGCGGAAGATCTGGCCGATCTGACGGCGGTGTTTATTTATTTGAAAAACGATTGCGGCTACAACGACTTGCCCAATGCACAAATCAAACGCGCCATCGTTTATTTCGCGCAGCAAAACCGTTGGGATCTGACCAACTATAATAGTTTTAATATGAAGGCTCTGGGTGAAGACAGCTATCGCGATCTCAGTGGTATCGCCATTCCTACCCCGAACAAATGCAAATCTCTGGCACGCGACTCGCTAAGCCTGCTGGCCTACGCTAACTAATCCCCCGCCTTCCGCTATCTCTGTTTGAAATTCAGCCGTGCATCACCAGGCAGAGTTAGCTATGATGTTGCGCCAATTTTTCATGGCTGTTATTACGGAGTTCCCGCACATGACCCAGAAAGAAATTTGGTATGAAACACTGCATGCCAACTTCGGCCAGTACTTCTCGGTAGAGAACGTGCTGTATCGTGAGAAGACCGAGCATCAGGATTTGGTGATTTTTGAAAACCCGGTTCTGGGGCGCGTTATGGCGCTCGACGGCGTGGTGCAAACCACCGAGCGCGATGAGTTCATCTATCACGAGATGATGACCCACATACCGCTGCTGGCTCACGGCCAGGCGAAGAAAATCCTGATCATCGGCGGTGGTGACGGCGCTATGCTGCGCGAAGTCAGCCGTCATCAGGGCGTTGAACAAATCACCATGGTCGAGATCGACGCCGGCGTGGTGGAATTCTGCCGCCAATACCTGCCTAATCACAATGCCGGTGCTTACGACGATCCACGCTTTAAGCTGGTGATCGACGACGGCGTCAACTTTGTTAATCAGACCGATGAAAAATTCGATGTGATTATCTCTGACTGCACCGATCCTATCGGCCCCGGCGAAAGCCTGTTCACCTCGGCATTCTACGAAGGCTGCGCACGCTGCCTGAACGAGGGCGGCATTTTTGTTGCGCAGAACGGCGTGTGCTTCCTGCAGCAAGACGAAGCGGTCAATAGCCACACCAAGCTGAGCCAATACTTCAAGGACGTCAGTTTCTACCAGGCGGCGATCCCGACCTATTACGGCGGCATTATGACTTTCGCCTGGGCCAGCCAAAATCCGGCGCTGCGTCAGCTCGACTTGCCAACGCTGCAACATCGCTTTCATCAAAGCGGCTTAAACTGTCGTTATTATAACCCGGCAATTCACGCGGGCAGCTTTGCACTGCCGCAGTATTTGCTCGACGCACTGAACGTTTCACGTTAAGCGAGAAGATAAAGGAGGTGAACCAAATTGCATAAGCTAAAACTGCACGGCTTCAACAACCTGACCAAAAGCCTGAGTTTTTGTATTTACGATATTTGTTACGCCAAAACCGCGGACGACCGCGCTGGCTATATCGCCTACATTGACGAACAATACAACGCCAACCGCCTGACCGAGATCCTCAGCGAGACCTGCTCGATCATTGGCGCCAATATTCTCAACATCGCACGTCAGGACTACGAGCCTCAGGGCGCCAGCGTCACCATTCTGGTCAGCGAAGAGCCGGTCGACCCGGACGATGTCGATACTTCAGAACACCCGGGCCCACTGTCAAAGACGGTAGTCGCACATCTGGACAAGAGCCACATCTGCGTTCATACCTATCCGGAGAGCCATCCGGAAGGCGGTCTTTGCACCTTCCGCGCCGATATCGAAGTGTCCACCTGCGGCGTGATTTCACCGCTTAAAGCGTTGAATTATCTGATCCACCAGTTGGAATCTGACATCGTCACCATGGATTACCGCGTGCGCGGTTTTACCCGCGACGTAAACGGCTTGAAGCATTACATCGATCATGAGATCAACTCGATCCAGAACTTTATGTCTGATGATATGAAGGCGCTGTACCATATGATGGACGTGAATGTTTATCAGGAAAACATCTTCCATACCAAGATGTTGCTGAAGGATTTCGATCTGAAGCACTACCTGTTTAATGCCAAACCGGACGCGCTGAGCGAAGCCGAGCGTAAAGAGATTACCGATCTGCTGTGGAAAGAGATGCAGGAAATCTATTACGGCCGCAATATTCCGCATCTGTAATCTGTATCGGGCGCGGCACGCCGCGCCCTTACGTTCAGTATTTCAGCATAAAAGAACGGTAGGCCTTCAATACCTGCAAAAAGTCTTCGACGCCGCAGAATGAGAGGCTTTCTTCGTCATAGTAATTCATCCCCTCCTCCATCTCGTCGCCCTCGAACTCCAGCAGGTTAGCGCGGATCATCACTTCTTCCCCGTCCATCAGCAACGTGTATTCATGGCCTTCCAGCTGCCATTGACGCTCGCTGCCCTTCACTTGCGCCGCCCCGGCTTCGATGCGATCGAGCAGGTTGAAGTCGCCTTTGAGTTCTTCGTTGATCCAGTGGCCAATCGCCTCATGCCCCATCGAAAATCTGACCACTACCTGACCGGTAACGTCACGCAGAAATTCGTAATCCATAGCACGCCCTCCTGAGCCCTTTCTCTTAGTGTAAACATTAATTCATGACTAACTCAGTGAGCGCTCGCAAAGTTGGCAACTGAGAAAAATAAAACGGGAGGCCAAGGCCTCCCGTTAAACAGTTGCGCAATATAGCGACTTAAACAGCGGTTTGGAAGATCACGCCGTCGGCTTTTTCCGTGTACTGACCCAGTTGGTCAAAGTTCAGATAACGGTAGGTATCCGCCGCTGACTTATCGACCTGTGCCATGTACGTCTGGTACTCGTCCGGCGTTGGCAGACGACCCAGCAGCGAAGCCACCGCCGCCAGTTCTGCAGAAGCCAGATACACGTTGGCACCGGTCCCCAGACGGTTCGGGAAGTTACGGGTCGAGGTGGAAACCACCGTCGCACCGTCGGCCACGCGCGCCTGGTTACCCATGCACAGTGAACAACCCGGGATCTCGATACGTGCACCGCTCTTGCCGAATACGCTGTAGTAGCCTTCTTCGGTCAACTGAGCCGCATCCATCTTGGTTGGCGGAGCCACCCACAGACGGGTCGGCAACTGGCCTTTGTGCTGATCCAGCAGCTTGCCGGCCGCGCGGAAGTGGCCGATGTTGGTCATGCAGGAACCGATAAACACTTCATCGATCTTGCTGTTGGCCACGTCGGACAGCAGACGCGCGTCATCCGGATCGTTTGGTGCACACAGGATTGGCTGAGTGATCTCTGCCAGATCGATGTCGATCACCGCAGCGTATTCTGCATCCGCATCGCCTTCCAGCAGTTGCGGATCCGCCAGCCATTTTTGCATGCCCTGAATACGACGCTCCAGGGTACGACGATCGCCGTAGCCTTCGGAGATCATCCACTTGAGCAGCACGATGTTAGAGTTCAGATACTCTTCAATCGGTGCCTTATCCAGCTTGATGGTACAGCCGGCAGCGGAACGTTCGGCCGAAGCGTCAGTCAGTTCGAATGCCTGCTCGACTTTCAGATCCGGCAAGCCTTCGATCTCCAGAATGCGGCCGGAGAAGATGTTCTTCTTGCCCTTCTTCTCTACGGTCAGCAGGCCCTGCTGGATGGCGTAGTAAGGGATTGCGTGTACCAGGTCACGCAGAGTAATGCCAGGCTGCATCTTGCCTTTGAAGCGCACCAGGACAGACTCTGGCATATCCAGCGGCATCACGCCGGTAGCGGCGGCAAAGGCAACCAGGCCGGAACCCGCCGGGAAGGAGATACCGATTGGGAAACGGGTGTGGGAGTCACCGCCGGTGCCTACGGTATCCGGCAGCAGCATACGGTTCAGCCAGGAGTGAATAACGCCATCACCCGGACGCAGCGACACGCCGCCACGGTTCATGATGAAGTCCGGCAGCGTGTGGTGGGTCGTCACGTCAACCGGTTTCGGGTACGCAGCGGTGTGACAGAACGACTGCATCACCAGATCGGCGGAGAAGCCCAGGCAAGCCAGATCTTTCAGCTCGTCACGGGTCATCGGGCCGGTAGTGTCCTGTGAACCGACAGAGGTCATCTTGGGTTCGCAGTATTCGCCCGGGCGCACGCCGGCAACGCCACAGGCGCGGCCAACCATTTTCTGCGCCAGGGAGAAGCCTTTGCTGCTGACAGCCACTTCTTTGGCAATGCGGAACACGTCGCTGTGCGGCAGGCCCAGCGCTTCACGCGCTTTGGTGGTCAGACCGCGACCGATGATCAGCGGAATACGGCCACCGGCACGCACTTCGTCGAGCAGTACGTCGGTCTTCAGTTCGAAGTTGGCAATCAGTTCACCGGTTTCGTGGTTGCGCACTTCACCCTTGTACGGGTAAATGTCGATCACGTCGCCCATGTTCAGGTCATTGACGTCCACTTCAATCGGCAATGCACCGGCATCTTCCATGGTGTTGAAGAAGATAGGCGCGATTTTACCGCCCAGCACTACACCGCCACCGCGCTTGTTAGGCACGTAAGGGATATCGTCGCCCATAAACCACAGCACCGAGTTGGTGGCGGATTTACGAGAAGAACCGGTGCCGACAACGTCACCGACGTAAGCCAGCGGGAAACCTTTCTTGTTCAGCAGTTCGATTTGCTTGATAGGCCCAACGCTGCCCGGCTGATCCGGCACTATGCCTTCACGTTCGTTTTTCAGCATCGCCAGGGCGTGCAGTGGGATATCCGGGCGTGACCAGGCATCCGGTGCCGGCGACAGGTCATCGGTGTTGGTTTCACCGGTGACTTTGAATACGGTAACGGTGATTTTTTCCGCCAGTTGCGGACGAGACAGATACCACTCGGCATCGGCCCAGGACTGCATAATCTGCTTGGCGTGCGGGTTACCCGCCTTGGCTTTTTCTTCCACGTCGTAGAAGTTGTCGAACATCAGCAGCGTATGGGACAGCGCTTTGGCGGCAATCGCAGCCAATTTTTCGTTATCCAGCGCGTCGATCAGCGGATGAATGTTATAGCCACCTTGCATGGTGCCTAACAGCTCTACGGCTTTCTCGGGGGTAATCAGGGGGGAGGTCGCTTCGCCTTTGGCGATGGCTGCCAGGAAACCGGCTTTTACATAGGCGGCTTCGTCGACGCCCGGTGGCACACGGTTAATCAGCAGGTCTAACAGGAATTCTTCTTCGCCTTTTGGCGGATTCTTTAATGATTCAACCAGCGCTGCCATTTGGGTGGCGTCTAACGGCTTAGGGACGATGCCCTCTGCAGCACGCTCGGCTACGTGCTTACGGTATTCTTCTAGCACGACATTCTCCTCGCTCTCATTGTCATTTATTGTGCCTGGCGTTCTCTATTCAAACCGGGTTTAGCGCACGGTGTTGATGCCATTGATCCTGACGGGGCACTGCTGTCGATGTCCTGGACTGTAAGTACAGTGCCCGGTTCCGCTCAGCCAGCATATCAGGATTTGAATTGGTTGTTAATTCGTTCACATAAAAGCAACATTAAATCTTTGCTGAATCGTTGAGCGCAGTGTAATCGGCTGCGACATAGGCCCGACGGGGCTACAGAGAGGTTCCGTTCCCAACATACATCAGCCTGACGAGCACAACATAATACCCACTCACTTACAATGGCTATTAGTCGCGAATTGTAAAATTTGAGAGCGGAAGGCACAAAAAAACCGCCATTAAGGCGGTTCTGTTGTTCCGTTCGGTGTTAGCAGGCACCTCACGGATTTCTTACATCGTTAAGAACGATACAAGCGCTACCGAGCCAAAACATTGTGCGCAATGATGATTAAAAAATCAACAAAAAGAATGTCTGAACATTCATTTCAACGTAATATTTATCCGGGTCTGTTCTGCCAATTTAGCAGTTGGTCATCGGGCTTGAGAACAGTGCTGCAACAACTGCGATACAGGCGCTACCGGGCGCTTGTTCCGCCGGGATTTTTCCGGTGAAGTCGCGGTGGTCGTGGTTCCACAAGGATCGCGCAATGAAAGGGAGTTCCATGTTTATCCTGCTCATTGTACTGGGATCGGCGTTTGGCGTGAGCAAAGGCGGTTGGTCGGTTAACGGCAACAGCCTCACGTTCAACGTGATATTCCAGAACAAGTAAGCTACTGGCCGCTCATCGAGCGGCCTTTTACCTAGATGCCGCGCATAAAAAAACGGCCCCTTTTCAGGAGCCGCTTATTCACCTTTCAAACCAGCAGAATTACTTCTTCTTGGCTTTCGGGTTAGGCAGATCGGTGATGCTGCCTTCAAAGATCTCTGCCGCCAAGCCTACGGATTCGTGCAGGGTTGGGTGAGCATGGATAGTCAGCGCGATGTCTTCTGCGTCGCAACCCATCTCGATAGCCAGACCGATTTCACCCAGCAGCTCGCCACCGTTGGTGCCGACAATCGCGCCACCGATGATACGATGAGTTTCTTTGTCGAAAATCAGTTTGGTCATGCCGTCTGCGCAGTCGGAAGCGATAGCACGGCCAGAAGCTGCCCACGGGAAGGTGGAAGTTTCGTAGCTGATGCCTTTTTCTTTCGCTTCTTTCTCGGTCAGACCCACCCAGGCAACTTCCGGCTCGGTGTAAGCGATCGATGGGATCACTTTCGGGTCGAAGTAGTGCTTCATGCCGGCAATAACTTCAGCGGCAACGTGGCCTTCATGCACGCCTTTGTGCGCCAGCATCGGTTGACCGACGATGTCGCCGATAGCGAAGATGTGCGGCACGTTGGTACGCAGCTGTTTGTCGACGTTGATGAAGCCACGCTCGTCAACTTCCACACCGGCTTTACCCGCTTCCAGCAGCTTACCGTTCGGCACGCGGCCGATAGCCACCAGCACCGCGTCATAACGCTGTGGTTCTGCAGGCGCTTTTTTGCCTTCCATAGTGACATAGATGCCGTCTTCTTTGGCTTCTACCGCGGTCACTTTGGTTTCCAGCATCAGGTTGAACTGCTTGCTGATGCGCTTGGTGAAGACTTTCACCACGTCTTTGTCAGCCGCCGGGATCACCTGGTCAAACATTTCGACAACGTCGATCTGTGAACCCAGCGCATGGTATACGGTGCCCATTTCCAGGCCGATGATACCGCCGCCCATAACCAGCAGACGCTCTGGGACAGTTTTCAGCTCCAGTGCATCGGTAGAGTCCCACACGCGTGGATCTTCATGAGGAATGAATGGCAGTTGGATCGGACGAGAACCTGCAGCGATGATGGCATTGTCGAAGTTGATGGTGGTTGGACCATTTTCGCCTTCAACAACCAGGGTGTTAGCGCCGGTGAACTTGCCCAGGCCGTTAACCACTTTCACTTTACGGCCTTTAGCCATGCCAGCCAGACCGCCGGTCAGCTGATTGATGACTTTTTCTTTCCAGACGCGCACTTTGTCGATGTCAGTTTTCGGCTCGCCGAAAACGATGCCGTGCTCGGCCAGCGCCTTGGCTTCTTCGATCACTTTGGCTACGTGCAGCAGTGCTTTGGAAGGGATACATCCCACGTTCAGGCAAACACCGCCCAGCGTGGAATAACGTTCAACCAGAACGGTTTCAAGACCTAAGTCAGCGCAACGAAAGGCAGCAGAGTAACCTGCCGGGCCCGCCCCAAGTACCACGACCTGAGTTTTAATTTCAGTACTCATCATGACCTCTTAATTGATTGTCCGGCGGGTCAGACGTCATTTTTATTGCTAATCGATCTCATAACGCCCTTCATCCACCGGGACGCTTACACCGCGAGCAGTTTACAGAATTGTTAATAATCTGCAAAGCGTGTTCGAGTGACCCGTGTCTCAACAATTTTGTCGAGTCGTGCAAAAACCGACAAAACTGCTACAGAAGCGATAAGGGCGCAGCATGCTGCGCCCTTTTTTCATTACATCACCATACGGCGGATATCAGCCAGCATGTTGTTGATGATGGTAATAAAGCGCGCACCATCTGCACCATCGATAACACGGTGGTCGAAGGAGAGCGACATTGGCATCATCAGGCGCGGCACGAACTCTTTACCGTTCCAGACCGGCTCCATAGCAGACTTGGAGACACCCAGGATAGCCACTTCCGGCGCGTTCACAATCGGCGCGAAGTGAGTTGTCCCGATACCGCCCAGGCTGGAGATGGTGAAACAGCCACCCTGCATTTCGCCGGCGGTCAGTTTACCGTCACGCGCTTTTTTGGAGATAGCCATCAGCTCACGGGACAGTTCGGTGATGCTCTTCTTGTTCACATCTTTGAATACCGGAACTACCAGGCCGTTTGGCGTATCAACCGCAACACCGACGTTGATGTACTTTTTCAGCGTCAGCTTCTGACCATCTTCGGACAGAGAGCTGTTGAAACGCGGCATCTGCTCCAGAGCGGCAGCAACGGCTTTCATGATGAACACCACCGGGGTGAACTTCACATCCAGCTTACGCTTGGCCGCTTCTTCGTTCTGCTGCTTGCGGAAAGCTTCCAGATCGGTGATGTCGGTTTTGTCGAAGTGAGTCACGTGCGGGATCATCACCCAGTTACGGCTCAGGTTGGCACCCGAGATTTTCTGGATGCGGCCCAGTTCAACTTCTTCGATCTCACCGAACTTGCTGAAGTCCACTTTCGGCCATGGCAGCATGCCTGGCAGACCGCCACCGGCAGCAGCAGCTGGCGCCGCTTCTGCACGTTTGACCGCGTCTTTCACGTAAGTCTGAACGTCTTCGCGCAGGATACGGCCTTTACGACCGGTACCTTTCACTTTCGCCAGGTTTACGCCGAACTCACGCGCCAGACGGCGGATGACCGGGGTAGCATGCACATAAGCGTCGTTCTCGGCGAACTCACCTTTGGCAGCTGGAGCAGCCTGTTTGGCTGGTGCCGCGCTGGCAGCCGGTGCCGGCGCTGCTTCTGCTTTTTGAGCAGGAGCAGCCGCTGGTGCAGCGCCTTCAACTTCGAACACCATGATCAGGGAGCCGGTTTTCACTTTGTCGCCGGCGCTGATTTTGATTTCTTTCACGGTACCTGCGAACGGTGCCGGCACTTCCATAGAAGCCTTGTCACCTTCAACGGTGATCAGTGACTGCTCAGCGGCAACTTTGTCGCCCACTTTCACCATCACTTCGGTCACTTCTACTTCATCGCCACCGATATCCGGTACGGCAACGTCTTTGGCCGCAGAGGCAGCCGGTGCCGCTGGAGCAGCAGGCGTTTCAGTCGCAGCCGGAGCGGCAGCAGAAGCTGCGCCAGCCACTTCGAATACCATGATCAGAGAACCGGTGGTGACTTTGTCGCCAGTGCCGATTTTGATCTCTTTCACGGTGCCTGCGAACGGTGCAGGGACTTCCATGGAAGCCTTGTCGCCTTCAACGGTGATCAGGGACTGCTCGGCTTCCACCTTGTCGCCCACTTTCACCAGGATCTCGGTCACTTCCACTTCGTCAGCACCGATGTCCGGTACGGCAACGTCTTTGGCAGCCGCGGCAGCCGGAGCAGCAGGTGCCGCAGCCGGTTTTTCTTCAGCCTTGGCAGCAGGTGCGGCCTGAGCCGCCCCTTCCGCTTCAAAGATCATCAGCAGTTTGCCGGTTTCGGTTTTATCACCGACGGCAACTTTGATCTCTTTAACCACACCCGCCTGCGGGGAAGGGACTTCCATGGAAGCTTTGTCACCTTCAACGGTGATCAGCGATTGTTCAGCTTCAACTTTATCGCCCACTTTCACCAGAATCTCGGTGATTTCCACTTCGTCTGCACCGATGTCCGGTACTTTGATTTCGATAGACATTTCTTCTGTACCTCTTATGCCAGACGCGGGTTAACTTTTTCTGGGTTGATGTCGAATTTCTTAATCGCATCAGCTACCACAGAAGCTTCAATTTCACCGCGTTTAGCCAGTTCACCCAGTGCAGCAACCACAACGTAAGAAGCGTCAACTTCAAAGTGGTGGCGCAGGTTTTCGCGGCTGTCTGAACGACCGAAGCCGTCAGTACCCAGAACGCGATAGTCGCTGGCTGGAACGTAAGTACGAACCTGTTCTGCAAACAGCTTCATGTAGTCGGTAGACGCAACCGCCGGCGCATCGTTCATCACCTGAGCAATGTACGGTACACGTGGAGTTTCGGTTGGGTGCAGCATGTTCCAACGCTCGCAGTCCTGGCCATCACGCGCCAGTTCAGTGAAGGAAGTCACGCTGTAGATGTCAGAACCCACGCCGTAATCGTCTGCCAGGATCTTCGCCGCTTCACGTACGTGACGCAGGATAGAACCTGAACCCAGCAACTGAACCTTGCCTTTGCTGCCTGCCAGAGTGTCCAGCTTGTAGATACCTTTGCGGATACCTTCTTCTGCGCCCTGCGGCATGGCCGGCATGTGGTAGTTTTCGTTCAGCGTGGTGATGTAGTAGTAGACGTTTTCTTGCGCGTCGCCGTACATGCGGACCAGACCGTCATGCATGATCACTGCCACTTCGTATGCATAAGCTGGATCGTAAGAGATACAGTTAGGGATAGTCAGAGACTGAATGTGGCTGTGGCCGTCTTCGTGCTGCAGACCTTCACCGTTCAGGGTGGTACGGCCTGAAGTACCGCCGATCAGGAAGCCGCGCGCCTGTTGGTCGCCTGCTGCCCAGCACAGGTCACCGATACGCTGGAAACCGAACATCGAGTAGTAGATGTAGAACGGAATCATCGGCAGATCGTTGGTGCTGTAGGAAGTCGCTGCGGCCAGCCATGAAGATGCTGCGCCCAGTTCGTTGATGCCTTCCTGCAGGATCTGACCTTTTTCGTCTTCTTTGTAGTAAGCAACCTGCTCACGGTCCTGCGGGGTATATTGCTGACCGTTCGGGCTGTAGATACCGATCTGACGGAACAGACCTTCCATACCGAAGGTACGCGCTTCGTCAGCGATGATTGGAACCAGACGATCTTTGATCGACTTGTTCTTCAGCATCACGTTCAGGGCACGCACGAAGGCGATGGTGGTGGAGATTTCTTTGTTCTGCTCTTCCAGCAGTGAGCTGAAGTCTTCCAGAGCCGGCATTTCCAGCTTCTGGGTGAAGGCTGGCAGACGGGTCGGTACATAACCTTTCAGCGCCTGACGGCGTTCGTGCAGGTATTTGTACTCTTCAGAGTCTTTCTCGAAGGTGATGTACGGCAGTTTTTCGATGTCGGCATCGGCAACTGGCACATTGAAACGATCGCGGAAGTGGTGAACCCCTTCCATGTTCATTTTCTTCACCTGGTGAGCAATGTTTTTACCTTCCGCGGTTTCACCCATGCCGTAACCTTTAATGGTATGGGCCAGGATAACGGTTGGTTTGCCTTGGGTGTCCTGCGCTTTTTTCAGTGCAGCGAAGACTTTCTTCGGATCGTGACCACCGCGGTTCAGCGCCCAGATTTCGTCGTCGGTCATGTCTTTGACCAGAGCGGCGGTTTCCGGGAAGCGGCCGAAGAAGTGCTCACGTACGTAAGCGCCGTCTTTGGATTTGAAGGTCTGGTAGTCGCCGTCCAGGGTTTCGTTCATCAGCTGGATCAGCTTGCCGCTGGTGTCTTTACGCAGCAGTTCGTCCCAACGACCGCCCCAAATCACTTTCAGTACCTGCCAGCCTGCGCCGGAGAAGATACCTTCCAGTTCATTGATGATCTTGCCGTTACCGGTGACTGGGCCGTCCAGACGTTGCAGGTTACAGTTGATGACGAACACCAGGTTGTCCAGTTTCTCACGGGTGGCGATAGTGATCGCACCTTTGGATTCCGGCTCATCCATCTCACCGTCGCCCAGGAAGGCGTAAACGGTTTGAGCAGAGGTGTTCTTCAGGCCACGGTGTTCCAGATATTTCAGGAACTTCGCCTGGTAGATGGCGCTGATTGGGCCCAGGCCCATGGAAACGGTCGGGAACTGCCAGAATTCAGGCATCAGTTTAGGATGCGGGTAAGAAGACAGGCCTTTACCGTGAACTTCCTGACGGAAGTTGTTCATTTGGTCTTCGGTCAAGCGGCCTTCAAGGAAGGCACGTGCGTAAACGCCCGGAGAGATGTGGCCCTGGAAGTAAACCAGATCGCCGCCGTCTTGCTCGTTGCGTGCACGGAAGAAGTGGTTGAAGCAGACTTCATAGAAGGTCGCGGAAGATTGGAAGGAAGCCATGTGGCCGCCCAGGTCCAGATCTTTCTTGGAAGCGCGCAGCACGGTCATTACCGCGTTCCAGCGGATAGCGCTGCGGATACGACGCTCAAGATCCAGGTTACCAGGGTAAGCAGGTTCGTCTTCCACCGCGATGGTGTTGACGTAGTTGTGGGCCGCAGCACCGGCTGCAACGCTAACACCGCCTTTACGGGCTTCACCCAATACCTGATCAATCAGAAACTGAGCTCGCTCAACACCCTCTTCACGGATGACCGATTCGATCGCCTGCAGCCAGTCGCGGGTTTCGATCGGATCCACGTCATTGTTTAAACGTTCTGACATGGTGGTATTCCTTATCTGTCTAATGGTTTGTTTTGGAGCCTGTCTTCCTGTGTTCTGAGGCAAAACACACGAAGACAGGCCCATCAGTTTAGTTGCCGCTTAAATGCTTAACTAAGCACTTCGAACGAAAGCTCCGCAGGCTGGTGTGCCCTGAAGAGAACGCTCTTAATCCTTGCGTTGCTGGAGACGCCGTAGCGATCTCTCGCGCCGAGTATGCTCCCGGCTGAGATCCAGCAAGATTTCCTCGATAAACGCCAAATGGCGGTGCGAGGCTTCACGGGCCTTTTCCGGCTCGCGTGCCACAATCGCCTCAAAAATTCCGGCGCGGTGGCTGCTCACCTTTGCCAACATCTCACGGCGCGAGTAGAGCAATTCAAAGTTCTGACGTACGTTCTGTTCCAGCATCGGCCCCATGCAGCGTAGCAGGTGAAGTAACACAACGTTGTGGGCAGCTTCGGTCACGGCGATTTGGTACTGCATGACCGCGTCGGCTTCGGCGTCGAGATCGCCGCTTTCCTGGGCCTGCTGGATCACTATGTGGCAATCGCGGATGCGCGCCAGATCTTCGTCGGTGCCGCGCAACGCCGCGTAATAGGCAGCAATGCCTTCGAGGGCATGACGGGTTTCCAACAGATCGAATTGTGATTCAGGGTGGTCGGCCAACAGTTCAGCCAGAGGATCGCTGAAGCTCTGCCACAGATTAGTTTGCACAAAGGTACCACCGCCCTGACGGCGCAGGAGCAGCCCTTTGGCTTCCAGGCGCTGGATGGCCTCTCTCAGAGAAGGACGGGAAACATCAAATTGTTTCGCCAGCTCGCGCTCCGGTGGCAGTTTTTCGCCTGGACGCAGTGTTCCCTCGAGGATCAGGTGTTCGAGCTGCTGCTCGATAACATCTGACAACTTGGGTTGGCGGATTTTGCTGTAGGCCATGGGTGAATTCTTCTCTGCGAATGGCGCGGAGTCAATTGGTAATACCAATTTCAAAAACGTGACGGTAAAGTAACAAAGTATTCACCTCCTGTCCATATGGGCCTTGATCGAAATCAGGTTACCCGCACATTTTAACACCTCAATACCAGAGCTGCTGCAAACCGCTAACGCACGCTTGGTAATACCATTTACGAGGTAGGTTTTTGATTTAACTTTTGCGAAACCTGCCGTCAGGCAGACTGAAGCATCAAAGGCAGGATTTTATTGCATGTTTATTAAGCTTTAACGAATAGCTATTTGCAGCGCATAAGGTGCGCTCAACCGGTCAATATTTCGCCGAACCAAAGCGACCAGCGCTAAATTATTTTTGCGCATTATGTGATTTGCTGCTTATTTCATGCACTGAATCCCCCCTGCCGTCACACAACCCGCATTTTGTTTCCTAAACTGCTGAAATCTTAATCACTCATCCTATAAAGCAGGTGCAAACTGACGCGCATAACATTATTCTTTGCCAAACGGTAGCGGCTCCGTGGAATTAATAGATATAACGCCGTAAATAAAATAAAACACACATCGTAACCACTGCTTTACAGCATGTGAGTAATTCTGCAACGACAGAGGGTTTCATTGATGGATGGTCAACAGCATGGCGACCAGCTGAAGCGCGGCCTGAAAAACCGCCATATTCAGCTTATTGCTCTAGGGGGCGCTATTGGTACCGGGCTATTTCTCGGTATCGCGCAAACAATAAAAATGGCCGGTCCTTCGGTCATTCTCGGCTATGCCATTGGCGGCTTTATCGCATTTCTGATCATGCGCCAGCTGGGTGAAATGGTAGTGGAAGAGCCGGTTGCCGGTTCGTTTAGCCACTTCGCCTATAAATACTGGGGCAACTTTGCCGGCTTTGCTTCCGGCTGGAACTACTGGGTGCTGTATGTATTGGTGGCGATGGCGGAACTGACCGCGGTCGGTATCTATGTGCAGTACTGGTGGCCGGAGATCCCAACCTGGGTATCGGCGGCGGTGTTCTTCCTGGCCATCAATGCCATCAACCTGGCGAATGTTAAGGTCTACGGCGAGATGGAATTCTGGTTTGCCATCATCAAAGTCGTGGCGATTATCGGCATGATCGTGTTCGGTGCCTACCTGCTGTTCAGCGGCCTGGGCGGCCCGGAAGCCACCGTAACCAACCTGTGGGCACAGGGCGGGTTCTTCCCGAACGGCATCATGGGGCTGGTGATGGCAATGGCGGTGATCATGTTCTCGTTTGGTGGGCTCGAGCTGGTGGGTATTACCGCCGCGGAGGCCGACAACCCGCAGAAAAGCATTCCCAAAGCCACCAACCAGGTGATCTACCGCATCCTGCTGTTCTATATCGGCTCACTGACCATTTTGCTGTCGCTGTACCCTTGGGGCAAAGTGGTGGAAGGCGGCAGCCCGTTCGTGCTGATCTTCCACGCGCTGAACAGCAACCTGGTAGCAACCGTGCTGAACATCGTGGTGTTGACCGCCGCCCTGTCGGTGTACAACAGCTGCGTTTACTGCAACAGCCGCATGCTGTACGGCCTGGCGAAGCAAGGCAACGGTCCGAAGAGCCTGCTGAAGGTGGACGGCCGCGGCGTACCGGTTATCGCTATCGCCGTCTCCGCCACGGCCACCGCGTTCTGCGTGCTGATTAACTACCTGATCCCCGGTCGCGCATTCGAATTGCTGATGGCGCTGGTGGTCTCGGCGCTGGTGATCAACTGGGCGATGATCAGCCTGGCGCACCTGAAGTTCCGCGCAGCCAAGAACCGCGAAGGCGTAGAGCCGAAGTTCAAGGCCTTCTGGTATCCGTTCAGCAACTACCTGTGCCTGGTGTTTATGGCCGGTATCTTGGTGATCATGTATCTGACGCCGGGCATTCAAATCTCGGTGTTGCTGATCCCGGTTTGGGTGGCAATTTTGGCCATTGGCTATATCGTCAAGCAACGTAGCCAGCGTGCAATGAGCGCAACCAGCCGCAGCTAGTTCACGCCAAAAACAAAATGGCCCGCAGTTTTACACTGCGGGCCATTTTTTTAGCCTGACTTAGGCTACTTCTTGCGCAGGGCCTTCACCTGCTCGGCGGTGATATCCGCCGGTAAGCCACCCCAGGTTACGCGCAGATAGTTCACCAGCTCCGCCACTTGCGCATCGTCCAGACGTTCGCCAAAGGCCGGCATGCTCTGCATACTTTCGCCGTTGGGGAATTGCTGCGCCGGTAAACCGTCCAGCACCGAGACAATCAGATTCTTGGCATCCGGTTGGCGCAGCGTGGCGTTATCGCGCATCGCCACCGCTACGTGCGGCTTGCCCTCACCTTCACGCGCATGGCAGCCGGAGCACTGATCCAGATAGCTGATACGCCCGGCATCGCTGCCCTGGCCGATTTTAACCGGCACTGCGGCCGGCGGCTGTTCACCCATCAGATAGGTCGCCAGTGCTTGATGGTCTTCCGGCGTCAGATGACGGGTGCTGAGATCCACCACCATGTGCATCTCACTGAACGCAGATCCCTGAGGTGCCATCCCGGTTGCCAGGAAACGGTTGAGGTCATCCGGCGTCCAGCCGCGCTGGGCCAATCCGTGCGGCGTGATGTCCGGCGCCATAAAGCGCCCCAAATCGCCCCCCTGCATCGTCTTGCCAAGATTCATCTGCCCCAGCATACCGCGTGGCGTATGGCATTCCCCGCAGTGACCCAGCGTATCCGCCAGGTAACGGCCGCGTTGCCACTGCGCCGAATTGCCTTGTGAACTGGCTGGCAACGGCGCCTGGCTGCGGAACAGCAGGTTCCAACCGATCAGCGCCATGCGTTGATTAAACGGGAACGGCATGTCGTTTTCAGGAATGGCGACGTCCACCGCAGGTCGGGTCATCAGATAGGCGTAGATGTCATCGGCATCCTGGCGTGAAATACCTTTATACGAAGTATAGGGCATCGCCGGGTACAGATGACGCCCGCCCGGTGCCACACCCTGAGTCAGCGCAAGGAAGAAATCGTCTTTGGTCCAGCGGCCAATGCCATGATCGGCCGAAGGCGTCAGGTTACTGCCATAGATAGTGCCGAACGGCGTCTCCAGCGGATAGCCCCCGGCCAAGGGCGCGCCGCCGCTGGCGGTATGGCAGGCGGCGCAGTCGGCGGCCTGCGCCAGATAGCGACCGCGGGCAACCTGTTCCGTGCTGGCGGTTACCTGCAGCACCGGGCCATCGTAACGGCGGTTTTCCCGCCACCACAGCACGGCGATGACGATGATGACCACCAGCAGGATCAACAGTGCGAGACGTTTTTTCATTGCGCCGTCTCCTTCAGCAGGCCCGGGGTTTTGAGCACCACGTCACGAACCGCTTCATAGTAACGAACATAGCCGGTACAGCGGCAGATATGACTGTCCAGCGCCTGTTCAATGGCGCTTTCCAGTTGCTCACGGGCAATGGGTTCACGCTTGAGTTTTTCCACAAAAATGGTGGCGGCGTTGACAAAGCCCGGCGTGCAGTAGCCGCACTGGAAGCTGTAATGCTCCAGAAACGCCTTCTGGATAGGTGACAACTCCACCACTTCGCCCTGCGCGTCCACCTTGGCATGCCCCTCTACGGTGCGGACTTTTTTGCCGCTGAAGAAGTGCGCGCCGGTGATACAGGTACGCACCTCTTCGCTGGTACCGCTTGGGTGATCGACAATTGCTACGCAGGCGTGGCAGATACCCTGCCCGCAGCCAAGACGCGATCCGGTCAGGTCGAGATACTCGTGCAGGAAATCGATCATCATCAGCCCTTCAGGTACGTCGATCGGGCCGTATTGCTTTTCGTTGATGGTCAGGGAAATCGGCTGGGTTTTGATGCTCATTGTAATACCTCACGAATATTTTCTGCACGAACGGGCAAATCACGGAAACGGTGGCCAGTGGCGTCGGCGATGGCGTTGACCAGGGCCGCGACCACCGGGATCATCACCACTTCGGCCATGCCTTTGGGCGGATCGGTTTCCGACAGCGCGGGCAGGATGTCATCGGTCTGTTTCCAGACCGCCACATCGCTGGCGCGTGGCAGGTGGTAGCGGTTAAAGTTCCAGGTACCGTTACCGGGCCCGTCTTCGTACAGCGGTAAATATTCGTGCAGTGCATGACCAATTCCCATCGCCAACCCGCCCTGCAACTGGCCGGAAACCAGTTCCGGCACAATCAGGTTGCCGCACTCCATGATCGAATGGTGATTCAGCAGTTCTACCTGGCCGGTGGCGATATCCACCGCCACTTCCGCCAGGGTTCCGACGGCACTGTAATAGGTCACCGCCGCGTTATTGCGTTGAGTCGGGGGATAATAGACCTGATTACGTGGCAGCGTTTTGAACTCGCCACCGGCGTTGCGCACAGCCAGGCCATCAATCGGCAGGCGTTCGCTATTGCCGCTCAGGGTAAAGTCCGCTTCCGCCCACTGCCAGCGGTTGAATACGTGCACCGCTGCGCCTGCGATCCCGCCCATCTGGTAAAGTTGTTTTGCCAGCCGCTCCAGGCTCAACACCTCCATACCGGCAGCGGTCAATCCCCCCTCCACCCAACGCGCATCCTCTCGGCGCACCACTAAAGGTGCCGCCTGGCCGCCACCGGGGCCGGATTGCCAAATGGCCATCGCTGCCGGCCACAGGCCATGATCGAATATCAGCCGCGCCGCTTCGCGCGTACTGTGCGAGAAGTAATACGCCGAGTTGCTGGCGCTGGAAGGTGAGCAGTAGCTTGGCGTCCAGGCCGGATTGGTTTGCAACCGATCCTGATCGGCCTGCGACATAACGTAGGGATCGCCACTGGTGACCATCGGCAGCACAGACCAGTCGGTCACCGAGAAGTGAGCCTCGTCTGCCGGTTTGCCCAGCCACTGAGCGCACAACACCGATTGTGAGGTCGACATGCCGGTGCCCATCTCGGCACCGCTGTGATGCAGCATAATGCGCCCGTCTTCTCCCAGTTCGACGCGGGCGAATGAAGTTTCGGCACCGGTACCGAAGTCTTTTTGCACGCAGCCAAAGCCTACGCCATAGCGTTTGCCCGGATGCTGGCTTTCAAACTCCGCCTTACGCTTGGCGCGTTGCAGCCACATCTCATGCTTCGCCGCCTTCTCCAGCACTTCATCGGCGCGAATAGCCCCGGCAGGAATGGCCCCCTGCGTATTTTTCATGCCGGATTTCAGTACGTTGCGCAAACGGAATTCAATCGGGTCAATCTTCAGTTCGGCAGCCAGCTCATCGACCATCATCTCGGTGGCGGCCATGCTTTGCAGCGTGCCGTAACCCCGTGCCGACCCTGCGTCGATAGCGCGCGAAGCCAGCCCCACCGCAGACAAATCGCTTTTCGGGAAGTAATAAATCGACTGCGCCGCGGTCGCCGCCACCATCACCACCGAAGGCGTAAAGTTGCTGCGGCCACCGCCGTCTGCCGTCATCTCACCATGGAATGACTGCAGCACGCCGGTTTGGCGGTTTACCGCAATGCGGTAATTCATGTCGAAGGCGTGGCGTTTCAGCGCAGTCTGGAACTGTTCGAAACGGTCGTTGGCCAGCCGAACCGGGTGCCCGTCGCCGTACATCGCCGCCACCGCGCCGTAATACGGGAAATTAAAGTGATCTTTCGAGCCGTAACCGACGGTGTAGCATGGGTGCAGAATCAGCTGTTTAACCGGCGGATTGCGTTTTGCCAGCATGCGCGGCATTTCATCGGCCACTTCCTGCGGCGATTGAGTCGGCACCACCAGATGCAGCGTTTGCGTCTCGGCATCGAACCAGCCGTTGGCGTTGTCCGGCTCCAGCGCGGAGGTGTCGACGGACTGCGTGGTATAGCGGCGTGACATCACCAGCCACTCATCCGGCGGCGTTTTCAACTCATCGGCAATCATGCCGGCGTAATACATGCCTTCCTGATCCAGCTTGCCGCCTTCGCGTCCTTCCGGCCAGACCGGCAGGTGTTTCTTCATCGAAACCGGGAAAATCGGAGTATCCTTCAGGCTGGAAAAACGGTCGTCATCGAACGGCTTGTCTCCCCCCACCCGCACATAGCGGAAAGTGCCCCAAGGGTCGCGCTGCAGCGGACCGGTTTGCGCCCCGTATTTAATCGTGCCTTCGCGGAATTTCAGCTTGTCTTTGGCAAAGCGGAAACGGGCAAAATCGTGATAAATCAGGATTGCCACCGCCTGGCCCAGGTAAGCCGGGGTTTTGCCAATCGGCAGCAGCATGTCGTCGCCGTAAAATGCCGGGAAAGCCAAACCGTCGCGCGCCAAATCCTCGGCGGTTACCAGCCGATCGGGCTGCAGGTCGTCGCCCAGCAATGAGAGATCGATACCTTCGAACAGCTTGTCTGCTTGAGTGACGCGCAAAATAAAGGCGTGCGCCTGCTGCTGTGGCCAGTGCGGCATATCCACCGCGCGAATATCACGGGCAAAGACCTTCTGCCCCATGACCTTGGCACGGCCATCGATACGAAAGCGTATACGTTTCTCGTGGGCATCCCAGTTCGGGGACTGGAGGATCTTCTGCTCAAACAGCGCGGCATAGGCACGGCTGTACAGGGGCGCGAGGTACACGGAGACCCCCGCTATCACGGCGCTTTTGATAAAGCGACGCCGCGACGGGTTGAAATTGCTCATAAAAAGTCCTTTGCATCTTTATTGTAGTTTTGTGTTCAGCGGTGGTGTTGCGCAAACGCTGACGACCTTGCCGTAGACGTCATAAGCATATGCTTATAACCAAAATTATGTGATGATTAACATGCGATTTTCAATAAAAACACATCTCAACAACACATATTTTTAGTAAGGTAATTAGAAGTTGCGCAAATTCGGGCGGATAAGATGACAACAGGCATAGTGATCGCCGCTGCAGGACGTGGAGAACGCTTCTCTCAAGCCGGTGGCGCAGGCAATAAATTAAATGCCGAGTTTGCGGATGCCACAGGCCGCCAACGCTCGCTGTTTGAACAGACGCTGCGTCAAGCGTTGGCTTCCGGCCTGCCCCTATGGGTGGTCACCCGGCCAGACAACCGCCAGGTTCAACAGATTTGCGCCGCCTATCAGGTTCCGGTCACGCTGCTGGCCAGCGTCGGCCTTGGCGATTCCATTGCCGCCGGCGTTAACGCCACGCCGCACTGGCAAGGCTGGTTGGTTCATTTGGCGGATATGCCGTTCGTTACCCCGGCGGTTTTCCAGCAGGTAGCCAGCGCGTTGCAGCACCACGCCATTGTCCGTCCCCGTTTTGAACAACAGCCGGGTCACCCGGTTGGGTTTTCCGCTCTATTGCGCAAACAACTGAGCCAATTACGTGGCGATAATGGTGCACGCGATCTGCTTAAAGAGCAGGCGGTACACTGGCTTAATCTTGATCAACCCACTGTCGTGCAGGATATAGATCTTCCGTCACAGCTACCGGTCAGCGAGTAACTCATCTATGCAACATCTCGATATCACCGTGGTCAGCCAGGCGATAAACTGGCTGAAACAACAACCGGTGTGGCTGTGCACCGTGCTGAGCACTTACGGCTCCTCACCGCGATCGCCGGGGGCGCTGTTGGCCGCCACGCAGGACGGACATTATTGCGGCTCGCTGTCCGGAGGATGCGTGGAAGAAGACTTTCTGCGGCGCCTGGCGGCCGGGGAGTATCAGGCTGCCAGCCAGGTCATTCGTTACGGTGAGGGCGGTCTGGAGCCCAACGTAGCGCTGCCCTGCGGCGGCGTGCTGGAGGTGCTGATTGAGTATTTACCGGCGGGCGACGAGAGCATCGATTATCTGACAACCCTCGCCGGCGCGTTAAACGGACACCATGCGCTGGTCAAACGCCTCACTCTGCCGGATGCCTGCGGCAGCCTGACGTTGACCGATTTCGCCAGTGCGACCCAGGTGGAACGCCGCGGCCCGCAAATTACCCTGCATATTGCCGCAGCCCCGCGTTTGCTGATCGCCGGTCTTTCCAGCGTGGCATTGTACTGCGCCGATTTCGCCAGTTCGCTGGGGTTTGAAGTGTTGGTGTGCGAGAACCGTCCGGAGGCGCTGGAAAATTTCGCCCCGCAGCTGAGATCCAACGTGACGCTACTGCGTCAGTTTCCGGCCAAGTTTATTGAAGACGGCGGCTGTCACGCCAATACCGCGATTGTCGCGCTGACGCACGATCCCCGCATGGACGATCTGACGCTAATGGAGGCTATCCATACCCCGGCGTTTTATATCGGCGCCATGGGATCGTTGCGCAACAGCGCGCGTCGTCGCCAACGCCTGCAGCAGATTGCCGAATTCAGCCCACAAGAGCTGGAGCGAATTCATGCCCCGATTGGCTTACCGCTCGGCAGCAAGACCCCGGCTGAAATCGCGCTGGCGGTGATGGCAGATATCGTGCAGCAAAAGAACCGCTCTGCCACCCCGCTCAGTCAAGGGGAGTCACCGGCACCAGGTGTTGGAGCTCAAGATGCAGCTCCTCCCGCTCATTTAGCGAATAGTTGAACATCGTCAGGTCAGGCCCTTCCCGGCGAGCCAGGCCAAGTTGCGGCAAGACCTGAGTGTACATCTGCACAATATGATCGTTCAGGGCCACTGGCTTGCCGGCATAGCAAAAACGACAAAAATCACCGGAGATATCCGGCAGCGCTTCAAGCCCGGCACCGTCATTGACCGGGCAGTCTGCCGCAACGCCCAGGGTATAATCCACCCGCACTCGTTCCCCATCTGGCACAAACTGGGCCAGCGAATAGGTCAATGCAGGGCGCTCACCCAGCAGAGCATAGAACGTCTCTTTGATTTTGCTGCGGATGGGAAGGTGCGACTTATCCAGATCGGTAATGTCCAGATGGTAAGGGTAACTCTTCCCTCGGATAGCATACTGCCCCTTGGCGACCTTGATGCGATCGACCTTAATATCCCCCGGCTGATTCACCGACAGCGAGCGAACCAGATGGCTGAAGTCCTGTTTACGCGCATGGCGATAAACACTGGGAGATTCGGCAAAGTGCTTTTTGAAGCAGCGAGAAAAGGTTTGTTGGTTATCGAATTGATATTCAATAGAAATATCAAGAATGCTTTTTTGCGTATAACGCAAGGCGAAAGCGGCGAGGTACAAGCGGCGCGCGCGAATATAGGAAGCCAGCGACAAACTGGTCTGCTTTTTGAACATTCGCTGCAGATACCATTTCGAGTAGCCTGATTTGGCAGAAACGATATCCAATGACAAGGGATTGGTTAGGTTGTCTTCAATCCAGACCAGCAATTCCCTGATATGACTTTCCTGCGTTTCCATGAGTTTGCCGAACCTTCTGTTCCAAATATGCCTTTATGCGCGTATTAGTGCTTTGCGCGTAGGGTATACAGGTTAAAACATCGCGTCCAGCGGGCTACAGTAATTTACACAGGGGTTGATAAAACCTGAAATTTGCCGCCCCACTGCGGGCGGCAAATCCTTTCGGCGGTTACTTCACGCAGCGAGAACACTGGCCAGACTGGATCTTCTGGAAGAAGTCATTGCCTTTATCATCCACCAGAATAAACGCCGGGAAATCTTCCACTTCGATTTTCCAGATCGCTTCCATACCCAGCTCCGGGTATTCGACGCAGGTCAGGCTCTTGATGCTCTGCTGCGCCAGTACCGCCGCCGGGCCACCGATGCTGCCGAGGTAGAAGCCGCCGTGCTTGTGGCAGGCGTCGGTCACCTGCTGGCTGCGGTTGCCTTTCGCCAGCATGATCATGCTACCGCCATGAGACTGCAGCAGGTCGACGTAAGAATCCATGCGCCCGGCAGTGGTTGGCCCCAGTGAACCAGAGGCGTAGCCGTCCGGCGTTTTGGCCGGGCCCGCGTAATAAATCGGATGATCCTTAACGTATTGCGGCAGACCTTCCCCTCTGTCCAGACGCTCTTTCAGCTTGGCATGCGCAATGTCGCGGCCCACGATGATGGTGCCGCTCAAGGACAGGCGGGTGGATACCGGGTATTGCGACAGCTGCTTGAGGATCTCGGCCATCGGGCGGTTAAGGTCAATCTTGATTGCCTCGCCCTCACCGGCCTGACGCAGCTCCTGCGGGATAAATTTGCCAGGATTATGCTCCAGCTTCTCCAGCCAGATGCCGTCACGGTTGATCTTGCCTTTAATGTTACGGTCAGCGGAGCAGGAAACCCCCATTCCGACCGGGCAGGATGCGCCATGGCGCGGCAGACGCACCACGCGAACGTCATGCGCAAAGTATTTACCGCCAAACTGCGCGCCCAATCCCAGGTTCTGCGCTTCTTTCAGCAACTCTTCTTCCAGCGCCACGTCGCGGAATGCCTGACCGTGCTCATTGCCTTCGGTCGGCAGACCGTCATAGTACTTGGTCGACGCCAGTTTTACGGTTTTCAGGGTTGCTTCCGCCGAGGTGCCGCCGATAACGAACGCCACGTGGTACGGCGGGCAAGCCGCGGTGCCCAGCGTACGCATTTTCTCGACCAGATAATCCTTCAGCTTGCCCGGAGACAGCAGCGCTTTGGTTTCCTGATAAAGGTAGGTTTTGTTGGCAGAACCGCCGCCTTTAGCAATACACAGGAATTTGTATTCTTCACCGTCGACGCTGTAGAGGTCGATCTGCGCCGGCAGGTTGCTGCCGGTGTTAACCTCTTTATACATATCCAGCGCGGCGTTTTGCGAATAGCGCAGGTTGTCTTCGATAAAGGTGTTGTACACCCCGCGTGACAACGCTTCTTCGTCGCCGCCACCGGTCCAGACGCGCTGGCCCTTTTTACCGACGATAATGGCGGTACCGGTGTCCTGACAGGTCGGCAAAATACCTTTGGCGGCGATTTCTGAGTTACGCAAAAATTGCAGCGCAACGTATTTGTCGTTTTCGCTGGCGTCCGGATCCTTGAGGATATCGGCAACCTGCTGCTGGTGCGCCGGGCGCAGCATAAATGAGGCGTCATGAAACGCGTGCTGGGCAAGGAGGGTTAACGCTTCAGGGGCTACTTTCAGAACTTCCTGGCCTTCAAATTCGCTCACGGAAACGTGATCGCGGCTTAACAGATAGTATTCGGTATCGTCTTTCTTCAGCGGGAACGGATCTTGATAATGGAACGGTTTATTCGACATTGATCTCTCACTTGCAACATCAGCTGCGTTAAATTCACAATTACTCAGCCAGCTCGGGGCAGGCCGCGTCAAAAAACTTCCCACACCTTACGTATTTTTAATCAGTCGGTTATTGCGCTAAATCGCATAATAACCCCTGCGTTAGAAAGGTATTCTCTCGGGATGCTTTTCAATCTTTTCTGTGAGCGCTGCGGGTACAGACTCAGCATGTACGGTTTATTATCCCGCAGTTAACACATTGATTACAATCCATCAGCGTCGATCGGGTTATCAATGCGATGAAAAACCGGCCCGGCAGGCGGGATGAGAATTAGTTTTTCGTCTTATTGCCAGCCGTCGCGCCATTGCTTAAGCTAGCCGCAATGAACAAAGTAAGAATCCCCATAGCGCTGCAACAGGCGGTGATGCGCTGCCTGCGTGAAAAACTTCTGCTGGCGCGTCAGCATTTTTCCGTCGAGTTTCCGGAACCCAAAGTCGTTTACCAGCAACGCGGAACCAGTGCGGGCACCGCCTGGCTGCAAGCCTGGGAAATTCGGCTGAATCCGGTTTTGCTGATGGAAAACCAACAGCCGTTTATCGACGAAGTGGTGCCGCACGAACTGGCGCATCTGTTAGTCTTCCGCCAGTTTGGCCGCGTGGCCCCACATGGGCGCGAATGGCGCTGGATGATGGAAAGCGTGTTGCAGGTACCGGCCAGCCGCACCCACCAGTTTGAAATTGCCTCGGTGCAAAGCAAAACCTTCCCCTACCTCTGTCGTTGCCAACAGCATCAGCTCACCGTACGTCGGCATAATCGGGTGCTTCGCGGAGAAAGCGAATACCGCTGCCGTCAGTGCGGCGAAAAATTGAAATTTATCGCCGGTGAGCCTGTTTAAGCGAAAAATCCAACCTCTGCTCCCTACGTCCCAAGTTACAGCCAGACTCCGGCGCTGGCTTGAAAAGTCACGGGGTTAACGCCCGTCGTTTGCCACTGCCGTTGACTTCCGCTACCCTGCCTGCCTTTCCAATTTTGAGCAGTTTTGGAATATGCTTCGCAAAATTTTGTTTACGGTTATTTTCACCACCGGCGCCGCACAGGCGCACGGCATCAATAATTTTTCTCAGGCCAAGGCGGCAGCGGCCAAAATCAACCAAGATGCGCCCGGTTCTTTCTACTGCGGCTGCCAGATCACCTGGCAGGGCAAGAAAGGCATCCCAGATTTAAACAGTTGTGGCTATCAACCACGCAAGAACGCCCAACGCGCACAGCGTATCGAATGGGAACATGTGGTACCGGCCTGGCAGTTCGGCCACCAATTGCAGTGCTGGCAACAGGGTGGCCGCAAAAACTGCAACAAAGACGCGAGCTACCGCCAAATCGAAACTGACCTGCACAACCTGCAGCCGGCGATTGGCGAAGTGAACGGCGATCGCAATAATTTCATGTACAGCCAATGGAAAGGCGGCGAAGGTCAGTATGGCCAGTGCCCAATGAAAGTGGACTTTAAAAATAAGCAGGCCGAACCGCCCGCACGCGCTCGCGGCGCGATCGCCCGCACCTATTTTTATATGCGCGATCGCTATCAACTACGGCTTTCCCGCCAACAGACCCAGCTTTTCGAGGTGTGGAACCGTCAGTATCCGGTCAGCCAGTGGGAATGTCTGCGCGAAGCACGCATCGCTAAGGTACAGGGCAACCATAATCCCTATATTCAACAGGCTTGCCAGCAACGAAAGGGCTAAATCCCCTTCGTACTTAAAACTGCAGCGGTGTTGACTGCGTGAGCGCCCCCGAATCACTTACTTAAGTAAGCTCATCGGGATGCACTTACTTGCCGCCTTGCTGCAGCTTCAATTACTTTGGGTATATACTCTTTTTTTTCAAGCTGCAGCACTGATGACTGCATATTAGTCAGGATCGAATATTCAATGCGTATACCCCGTATTTATCACCCGCAGCCGTTAATCGACCATGCAGAAATCGCACTGAGCGAAGACGCCGCCAACCACATCGGGCGTGTACTGCGTATGAGCGCCGGCCAGGCACTGCAGCTCTTCGACGGCAGCAACCAGGTATTTGACGCCGAGATCACCAAGGTCGACAAAAAAAACGTGCTGGTGCGGCTAGCCGCCGGCCAACCGGAAGACCGTGAATCGCCACTCAATCTGCATCTGGGCCAGGTGATTTCTCGCGGTGAGAAGATGGAATTCACCATTCAGAAATCCATCGAGCTCGGGGTCAATGTCATTACTCCGCTGTTTTCCGAGCGCTGCGGTGTGAAGTTGGACGGCGAGCGTCTGGCGAAAAAAATCCAGCAATGGCAGAAGATTGCCATCGCCGCCTGCGAACAATGTGGCCGCAACCGGATTCCGGAAATTCGCGAGGCGATGAAACTGGAAGACTGGTGCGCCGAGCAAGATGGCAGCCTGAAACTCAACCTGCATCCACGCGCCAACCACAGTATCAATACCCTGCCGCTGCCGGTGGAACATGTCCGCCTGCTGATTGGGCCGGAAGGCGGTTTATCCGCCGACGAAATTGCGATGACCACAGGCCACGGATTTACTGATATCCTGCTTGGGCCACGCGTTCTGCGTACAGAAACCACAGCGCTCACCGCAATTACCGCTTTGCAGGTACGTTTCGGCGATCTGGGTTAAAGGAGAAAAGATGATTAAGCTCGGCATCGTGATGGACCCTATCGCCTCCATCAACATCAAGAAAGACACCAGCTTCGCCATGCTGCTCGAAGCGCAGCGCCGTGGCTGGGAACTGCACTACATGGAGATGGACGATCTCTATCTGCACGCCGGTGACGGCCGCGCCCGCACTCGCCTGCTGAGCGTGAAGGAAGATAAAGAGAGCTGGTTCAGCTTTGGCAGCGAGCAGGATCTGGCGCTGCATGATCTGGACGTGATCCTGATGCGTAAAGATCCCCCTTTCGATACCGAATACATCTACGCGACCTATATTCTGGAACGCGCAGAGGTCAAAGGCACGCTGGTAGTTAACAAGCCGCAGAGCCTGCGTGACTGCAACGAAAAGCTGTTCACCGCCTGGTTCCCGGAACTGACGCCGGACACCCTGGTCAGCCGCAGCGCGGCGCACATCCGCAAATTCCACCAGCAGCACGGCGACATTATTCTCAAACCGCTGGACGGCATGGGCGGCGCGTCTATCTTCCGCGTGAAGCAGGACGACCCTAACCTGTCGGTGATTATCGAAACCCTGACCGAGCACGGTAGCCGTTTCTGCATGGCGCAGAACTTCTTGCCGGCAATCAAAGAGGGCGATAAGCGCATTCTGGTGGTTGACGGTGAGCCAGTACCTTACTGCCTGGCGCGCATCCCGGCGCAGGGCGAGACCCGTGGCAACCTGGCGGCCGGCGGCCGTGGTGAAGCGCGTCCACTGAGCGAAAGCGACTGGAAAATTGCGCGTGCGGTAGCCCCGACGCTGAAAGAAAAAGGGCTGATCTTTGTGGGCCTGGACGTGATTGGCGATCGCCTGACTGAAATCAACGTCACCAGCCCAACCTGTGCGCGTGAAATAGAAGCGGCCTTCCCGGTTTCCATCACCGGTATGCTGATGGATGCAATCGAGAAGCGTCTGGCAGCGAAGTAATCGAAATGCGGGTGACTTGCGTCGCCCGCCTTCCCGACCTCCCTGAATGACGCTGTCAGCCCGCGTCAACCGAGTCGCGGCTTGAAAGGCGATGGGGATAGCCGCATACTGGCGGCTGTTTAACTTCTCACCAATCAAATACCTTAAATAACACCATGAATTTACAACACCATTTTCTTATCGCTATGCCATCACTTCAGGATCCTCGCTTCAAACGCTCGGTGATTTACGTCTGCGAGCACAATGAAGACGGCGCCATGGGCCTGGTGATCAATAAACCGGTGGAACAGTTCACGGTGGAAACAGTGCTGAGCAAACTGAAGATCATGCCACAGGCGCGCGATCCGGCCATCAGTCTGGATAAACCGGTGTTTGCCGGCGGCCCGCTGGCTGACGATCGCGGTTTTATCCTGCATACGCCGTGCAAAGGCTTCGGCTCCAGTATCCAGATCTCGCCGGATACCATGATCACCACCTCGAAAGACGTACTGGAAACCTTGGGCACGCCGGAACAGCCGGAGGACGTACTGGTCGCGCTCGGCTATGCCGGCTGGGAGAAAGGCCAGTTGGAACAGGAAGTGCTGGAAAACGCCTGGCTGACCATCGAAGCCGACACCGACATTTTGTTCCATACGCCGATCGCCAGCCGCTGGCGCGAGGCCGCCAATCGCCTTGGCATTGATATCCGCAGCATTGCCAACCACGCAGGACACGCCTGATGACCAACCGCACCATTATCGCCTTCGACTTCGGCACCAAAAGCATTGGCGCGGCCATTGGCCAGGAGCTAACCGGCAGCGCCCGTGCGCTGGCGGCTTTCAAAGCGCAGGACGGCTCGCCGGACTGGCAGAAGATCGAGAAGTTGCTGAAAGAGTGGCAACCGGATCTGGTGGTAGTCGGTCTGCCGCTGAACATGGACGGCACCGAACAGCCGGTCACCGAGCAAGCGCGCAAGTTCGCCAACCGCCTGCACGGCCGCTTTGGCGTGCAGATCGCGCTGCATGATGAGCGTCTCAGTACCGTCGAAGCCCGCGCCAACCTGTTCGATCGCGGCGGCTTCCGCGCCCTGGACAAGGGCAGCGTGGATTCCGCCTCGGCGGTGGTAATCCTGGAAAGTTGGTTCGAACGGCAATTGGGTTAATCCCTTGGCAAAGTCCCCTCCGCGCCGCCCAGTAATCCCGCACAGATCCGCTGTTGCAGACCTTGCTCAAAGGTCTGCATGCCGGACTGCCCACCGGTTTGCAGCACGCTGGCAAGCTGATGGGTTTTGCCCTCGCGGATCATGCTGCTGACCGCCGCCGTCGCCGTCAGCACCTCAAAAATCGCCACCCTGCCGCCCCCGGGCCGACTCAACAGCTTCTGTGCAATCACCGCCTGCAGGCTACCGGCCAACTGTGCACGCACGTAGGGCTTTTCTTCCGCCGGGAAAACATCCACCAGCCGATCGACCGCCTGCGTCGCGCTACGGGTATGCAGCGTCGCCAGTACCAGATGGCCGGTTTCCGCAGCGGTAAGCGCCAGCCTGATGGTTGCGGTGTCACGCAGCTCCCCCAGCAAGATGACGTCTGGATCTTCACGCAGGGCAGCACGTAATGCGTCGTCAAAGCTGTGGCTGTCCCGGCCCAATTCGCGCTGCTGAATTAAGGAGTGTCGACTGCGGTGAATAAATTCGATCGGATCCTCCAGCGTAAGGATATGCCGCCGCTGGTGCTGATTGATGTCGTCAATCATTGCCGCCAAGGTGGTGGATTTACCGCTGCCGGTCGCGCCGGTCACCAAAATCAGGCCATCTTCCCTGCGCACCAGGGCCGGAATGATGTCTGGTGCTGCCAACGCCGCCAGCGTCGGACACTCGCCGGCAATCAGCCGCAAGGCAAGCGAAACCCCGAGGCTTTGCAGAAAGAAATTGGCGCGCAGCCGAATATCGCCCGCAAGCGTCAGCGCCAGATCAAGCTGCCCCTGCTGTTGCAATTGCTGCCGCTGCTGGGGTTGCAGCAGCGCATTGCACAAGCGATGCATCTTGGTCTCGGTCAGTTTTTCCGTACCTGCCAGCGGCTGTAATTCACCATCGATGCGCAACATCGGCTGATGCCCCGTACAAAGGTGCAGATCGGAAGCATTATGCTTTACACTAAGGGCCACGAATTCACCGATATCCATATCAATCTCCTGGGTCAATGATGAGCACTATCCAACAGAATCTGCAGGATGTCAGAAACCGCATTACCGCGGCCGCTCAAGGCTGCGCTCGCGCTCCAGAAGAAGTGACGCTGCTTGCAGTGAGTAAAACCAAACCTGTGGCGGCGATCGCAGAAGCCATCGCGGCAGGCCAGCGAACCTTCGGGGAAAACTATGTACAGGAAGGCGTGGATAAGGTTCAGCATTTTGCCGAGCTGCCGGAAGGCGCAACGCTGGATTGGCACTTTATCGGCCCTTTGCAATCCAATAAGAGCCGGCTGGTGGCAGAGCACTTTGCCTGGTGCCATACCGTCGATCGGCTGCGTATCGCCCAGCGGTTAAGCGACCAGCGCCCGGCAGACATGCCGCCGCTTAACGTTCTGATCCAAATAAATATCAGCGATGAACAGAGTAAATCTGGCATTGTACTGGCTGAACTGCCGGCGCTGGCAGAAGCGGTTGTCGCCTTGCCGAACGTTCGTTTACGCGGGCTGATGGCGATTCCGGCTCCGCAAGAAGACTACCAGAGCCAATTAGCGGTATTCCGCCAGATGCACGACGCCTTCCTGGCGCTGCAACAGCATTATCCACAGGTAGACACGCTGTCGATGGGCATGACCGATGACATGACGGCGGCCATTGCCGCAGGCAGCACTCTGGTTCGTATCGGTACCGCCATTTTTGGCGCGCGAGATTATTCGCAGTCCTGACACACTGACGAGGAATTTTAATGCAACACCGTAAGATTACCTTCATTGGCGCCGGCAACATGGCCCGCGCAATCATCGCCGGCCTGGTGGCGGGCGGTTACCCGGCCAAATCCATCAGCGTCTGCGCGCCTTCAGCTAAAAACCGCGATGCGCTGGCTGCCGACTACGGCATCGTTAGCAGCGGCGATAATCTTGCCTGCGCACGCGAGGCCGACGTCATCGTACTGGCGGTGAAGCCACAGATGATGGCAGATGTTTGCCAGCCGTTGCGCGATCAGATCGATTTCAGCGGCAAACTGGTGCTGTCGATCGCCGCAGGCATTCAGGTCAGCCGTTTTTACCAGCTGCTGGCCGACAATCTGAATATCGTACGCATTATGCCAAACACGCCATCGCTTGTGGGTAAAGGCATGAGTGGCCTGTATGCGCCGCAGCAGGTCAGCCAACAGGATCGTGACTACACCAGTGATTTGATGGCGTCAGTTGGCAAGGTATGTTGGGTGGATGACGAAAACGGCATCAACAGCGTGATCGCCGCTGCGGGCAGTGCCCCGGCCTATTTCTTCCTGTTTATGGAAGCCATGCAGCAGGAAGCCGAACGTATGGGCTTCGACAGCCAGACTGCCCGTACGCTGGTGCAACAAGCGGCATCCGGCGCCGCTGCGCTGGTGGAAGCCAACCCGGAGACGCCGTTGTCGACCTTGCGTGAGCAGGTAACGTCCAAAGGCGGCACCACCGCCGAGGCGCTGCGGGTATTCAACGAACAACAGCTGCCGGCAACCGTGGCCAAAGCCATGCAGGCAGCAGTTTCCCGTGCGCAGGAAATGGAAAAATCATTTTAAATAATCGAGAGTTAAGGAGAAGGACGACTTCATGCTAACGCTGACTTTTTTGGTCAAAACCGTTATTGATCTTTACGTCATGGTACTGCTGCTGCGCATCTGGATGCAGTGGACACGCGCTGACTTTTACAACCCATTCGCGCAGTTTATCGTGAAGATCACCCAGCCGGTGATTGGCCCGCTGCGCCGTATTATCCCGTCAATGGGACCTATTGACAGCGCATCCCTGCTGTTGGCTTTCCTGCTGATGACCATCAAGTACCCGCTGTTGCTGCTGATTCAGGGCGGCGCGATGTCACTCAGCCCGTATAACCTGCTGTTTGGCTTGATCTCTCTGGTAAAGTCGGCCGGTTATCTGATCTTCTGGGTGATGATTATCCGCGCGCTGATGAGCTGGATAAGTCAGGGCCGCAGCCCGATTGATCAGTTGATGTATCAACTGACCGAACCGTTGATGGCGCCAATCCGCCGTATTCTTCCGGCAATGGGCGGCATTGATTTTTCAGCGATGGTAGTGATCCTGATCCTGTATCTGATCAACTACCTGGGTATGGATCTGTTCGGTGAGATCTGGTTCCTGCTGTGAGTGCAGTCACCCCCGTGCTGGACGGGCTGGCAATCAGGCTATATATTCAGCCGAAAGCCAGCCGCGACCAGATTGTCGGTTTGCATGGCGACGAACTTAAAGTCGCCATTACCGCCCCGCCGGTAGACGGCCAGGCCAACGCTCATCTGATCAAGTTTCTCGCCAAGCAGTTCAAAGTGGCGAAAAGCAACGTCACCATAGAGAAAGGCGAGCTGGGGCGGCATAAACAGTTACGCATCGTTAATCCGCAACAGATCCCCGCCGTGGTCGCGGCGCTAATCGAATAAATTTCAAGGTAGTCATCATGCAAAAAGTCGTTCTTGCCACCGGTAACCCGGGTAAAGTGCGCGAACTCGCCGACCTGTTGGCCGATTTCGGCCTGAACGTGGTCGCTCAAACCGAATTGGGCGTGGAGTCCGCCGAGGAAACCGGCCTGACGTTTATCGAAAATGCCATTCTGAAAGCCCGCCATGCGGCGCAAATCACCGGTCTGCCGGCGATCGCCGACGACTCGGGTCTGGCGGTTGATGCGCTGGGCGGCGCGCCAGGCATCTATTCTGCACGTTACGCGGGTGTAGACGCCTCTGACCAGCAAAACCTCGACAAGCTGCTGGTTGCGCTGAAAGACGTGCCCAAGGACAGCCGTGGCGCACAGTTCCACTGCGTGCTGGTGTATATGCGCCACGCGGAAGATCCGACACCGCTGGTGTTCCACGGCAGCTGGGCCGGTGAAATCACCGATGCCGCCGCCGGTGAAGGCGGTTTTGGCTATGATCCTATCTTCTACGTTCCGGAGCTGGGCCGCACCGCTGCCGAGCTGAGCCGTGACGAAAAGCGCGCCGTATCACACCGTGGTAAAGCCCTGAAGCTGATGCTGGAAGCGATGCGCAATGCTTAAGTTGCCCCCGCTGAGTTTGTACATTCATATTCCGTGGTGCGTGCAGAAATGCCCGTACTGCGACTTCAACTCGCATGCGTTGAAGGGCGAAGTGCCGCATCAGGAATACGTCGATCACCTGCTGGCGGATCTGGATGCCGATCTGCCGCTGGTCAGTGGTCGCGAAATCAGCACCATTTTTATCGGCGGCGGCACCCCCAGCCTGTTGAGTGCCGAAGCGATGCAATCGCTGCTGGACGGCGTGCGGGCACGCATTCCGGTGATTGACGGCGCCGAGATCACCATGGAGGCCAACCCGGGTACCGTGGAGGCCGATCGCTTCAGCGGCTATCAGCGCGCCGGTGTGAACCGCATTTCTATCGGCGTGCAGAGCTTCAGCGCCGAGAAATTGACTCGCCTGGGTCGCATTCACGGCCCGGAAGAGGCCAAACGCGCAGCTCACCTGGCTACCGGCCTGGGTTTGCGCAGTTTTAACCTAGATCTGATGCACGGCCTGCCGGACCAGTCGCTGGAAGAGGCGCTGGACGATCTGCGCCAGGCCATTGCCCTCAATCCACCGCATCTGTCGTGGTATCAACTGACTATCGAGCCCAATACGCTTTTCAGTTCACGCCCGCCGGTGCTACCGGACGACGACGCGCTGTGGGACATTTTCGAGCGGGGCCATGAATTGCTGAGCGCCGCCGGCTATCAGCAGTATGAAACTTCGGCCTACGCCAAACCGGGCTATCAGTGCCAACATAACCTCAACTACTGGCGCTTTGGCGACTATCTGGGGATTGGCTGCGGCGCGCACGGCAAGTTAACCTTCAGCGACGGCCGCATTCTGCGCACCGCGAAAACCAAGCATCCGCGTGGTTTTATGCAGGGCAAGTATATGGACAAGCAGCATGAGGTGACGGCGGCGGACCGGCCGTTCGAATTCTTTATGAACCGCTTCCGCCTGCTGGAAGCCGCACCGCGTGCTGAATTCGTCAACTACACCGGGCTGGATGAAAGCGCGATCCGTGCTGCGCTGGACGAAGCGCTGGCGAAAGGTTATCTGGTAGAAACGCCGGAATATTGGCAGATCACCGAGAAAGGCAAACTGTTCCTTAATTCGCTACTGGAGTTGTTCCTGGCGGATGAATGAAAAAAAGCGCTGAGTTTTCAGCGCTTTTTTATTTGAATCAATCTGGGTAAAAATCTTGAGCAAGGACTTGCTGAATGTCCCAAATACCGTTTTCCGGATAAACATCCAATCCGGTCTCCGTGGTGGCAAAGGCGACTGCTTTTGACCATACCACATCCAGCCAGTCTGCATCGCCGAGTTTGCTTTTTAAGCTGGGCGACTCTTTCAAGCTATAAAGCACCTCTTTACGCTGTGCCTTAATCGTTCTTTCCCAACTGGTTCCGCGCCGAGCCGGCTGGTATTTCCATTTCAGCAAGTGTGCTATCAGCACCGTCATTCGGCTCGCAAGTTCCCTTTGCTCGCTCTTTCCCACGTCCTCAATCTCCTCGGCGATCTTTTCAACATCGATCTCAGACAATTTTCCGGAGCGCAAAAGAGCTGCCTGTTCATTTGCCCAGGCGACAACATCAGTTTCGTAGCGAGTATGGCTCATAGCGTTCTCCGTAAACACCCATGAATCTGTACGTAGTTTAACCAGTCTGTCAGATAACCGTCAGGAGGTCAAAAAACACGCTATCCACTGTGATTTCATGTTACTTCAATGCATTAAGCAAATCTTTGCGCTGGGTTTCCAGGCCGGTAACGCGGTTGCACACGTCGTGGCCGAAGTTCTGGAAATCCTGCTCCTGGTTATTCCATTCGTTCTGAATCGCCTTCTGCAGGCCGCCCAGATTGCCCATGATCGCCTGCAGCGGGTTGCCGCCGCTATTAGCTGCCTGCTTGACGCCCATCTCATTCAGGCTGTCCTGCAATACGCCGCCCATGCTCTGCTGGACGATATTGCGGCCATCCTGCTCAACCTGATCAATCGCCTTGTGATGGAAGGTCAGGCCGTCGCTGCGGTGCTCAATGATACGGTTCATCTGTTGCTTAAGCTGACCGTTCAACGTGGTCAGGCGGTTACGCACGTTGCTGTCGCTGCCCAACTCTTTGACGATCACCTTGTCCAACGCCACCCGCGCTTTTTCCAGATGTTGCTGAGCGCCGTTGTCGATCCACGGCAACTCTTTGCGCAATGCGCTCTGGTAACTGAAGGCCTTCTGTCGCTGGCTGTCTGTCAGGCTCAACGCCTGGCCATTACGGGTTACATCGCCATCCGGTGAAATCTGCAGATTGCCGCTGGCCCCGGTCACCTGTACGTTCTGCGGGCTGATAATCACGTCGTCCTGGGGTTTAACGTTGCACTGATACTCGGCATGGGCCTGTGAAGCAGTCAACAGCAGTAAGGCTAACCCGGTTTTCTTTAACATATATTCTCCTGACGCCCTTCCGTGGTGGGGCTAAAAAATCGAACGGCTAATCCGTTGAGACAACAGTTCCAGCGCCGCAGTTCCCGCCAATGAGTTACCGGAAGCATCCAGTTCCGGCGACCAGACGGCGATCGACAGCTCGTCGGGGACGATAGCGACAATACCGCCACCCACGCCGGACTTGCCCGGCATGCCCACGCGATAGGCAAATTCCCCCGCGCCGTCGTACATGCCGCTGGTCATCATCAGCGCATTAATCTGGCGCGCCTGCAGGGGGCTTATCACCTCGCGTCCGCTAAGATCACGACCGTGATTGGCCAGATAAACAAAGCTGCGAGCCAGCTCCTCACAGCTCATTCGCAGCGCGCAATAGTGGAAATAGGTTTGCAGCACGGTAAGCACGTCGTTTTCGAAATTGCCGAACGACTTCATCAGGTAGGCTATCGCCGCATTGCGATCGGAGTGTTCGAACTCGGAACGGGCCACCCGCGAATCATAGGCCAGGTCATCTTCACCGGCCAGTTGACGCACCACTTCCAGCATTCGCTGCTTGGGCGCGCTGAGCCGGGTTTGCAGCATGTCGCACACCACCAGCGCACCGGGGTTGATAAACGGATTGCGCGGTTTGCCCTGCTCCATCTCCAGCTGCAACAGCGAGTTGAACGGCAGACCGGAAGGCTCCTTGCCAACCCGACGCCAGATCTCCGCCTCCTGGTAGCGCGTCAGCGCCAGCGTCAGGCTCAACACCTTGGAGATCGACTGAATAGAGAAACGCTCGTCGGCGTTACCGGCCTGGAACATTTCGCCGTCGACGGTGCAAACGGCGATCGCCAGACGATCGGCCGCCACTTCCGCCAGCGCCGGTATATAGTCCGCCACCTTGCCCTGGCCAATCAGCGGGCGCACCTGTTGCAGGATCTCATCCAGCAACGCGTTATCCAATGTTGTTACCACCGCGGTCACACTCCGGACAAAATAAAGGTGCCGTAAAGGCACCTTAAATCAATAGATTCAGCGCGACGCCAGGCCGCGCTTATCAGGCAGGAAAATCAGTCCCACCAGATATCGAACAGATCGCTGACCTTAACGTCGGTCAGTTTACGCGCTTCCAGCCATTTTTTGACCAGTTCGCGTTGCTCGTCAGTGCAGTGACCGATGGTCTGCAGACAGATCAAGCCTTCCCACTGCAGGTAGCCGCTACCGTCAAAGGCCATGCCGTTCGGCTCAATCACTTCGTCGATAAAAGCGTCCAGCGTGCTGTCGATATCTTCAACCGCGGTGCCTTCGGCAAAGCGCCATGCAACGGAGAAGCCCAGCTCCTGAAACTCTTCAATGTGTAACTTTTTACGTAAACGACGACTGCGGTTCTTAGCCATTATTCTTTCCTCTCAAACATCAAGTCCCAAACGCCATGTCCCAGACGCTGGCCGCGTAATTCAAATTTTGTCAGTGGGCGTGAATCCGGACGCGGCACATAATCATTATCGCTGGAAAGATTGCGATAGCCTGAGATCCCGTTCATAACCTCTAACATATGTTCTGCATAAGGTTGCCAGTCGGTGGCCATGTGGAAGACGCCGCCGACTTTCAGTTTGCGACGCACCAGTTCAACAAACGGCGTCTGTACGATGCGGCGTTTGTTGTGGCGCGCTTTGTGCCACGGATCGGGGAAAAACAGCTGAACCATGTCCAGCGAGCCGTCCGGGATCATATTCTCCAGCACCTCAACCGCGTCGTGACACATTACGCGCAGGTTGCTCAGTTCCGCTTCGGTAGCGTCGGCCAGGCAGGCACCCACGCCCGGCGAATGGACTTCTATCCCCAAGAAATTCTGCTGCGGGTTATTGCCCGCCATGGTCACCAGCGAGGCGCCCATGCCAAAACCGATCTCCAGCACGGTCGGCGCGTCGCGCCCGAACAGTGCGGCGATATCGACAGGTTCAGCCTGATACTCCACGCCCATCACCGGCCAATAGTTGTCCAACGCGTGCTGTTGGCCTTTGGTCAACCGCCCCTGGCGGCGGACAAAACTGCGGATACGGCGCATCGCGCGGCCGTTCTCATCAAATTCCGGGGAGATGACGTCATTAATCATAGTGCTTTCTGTCTGTTTGGCTGCCAATTAGGGAAACGCGCATTATGCAAAGATACATTGGTTTAGCAAGTGTTCATCTAATGTACCTGCCGTGCGACGTCGGAAAGTTCCGGTTTACAGCATCATGACTCTATGCTGCAATCGCGCTTCATTTTCTGCCGGATATCGAATCAGCTTATGATGCAAGCACAGCAGTTCGCACAGGTGGTGCTTGACTGGTACCAGCGTTACGGCCGTAAGACCCTGCCGTGGCAGCTTGATAAGACCGCCTATCAAGTATGGCTCTCTGAGGTCATGTTGCAACAAACTCAGGTTGCCACCGTGATCCCTTACTTCCAGCGCTTTATGGCACGTTTTCCCAACGTGCGTGCGCTGGCTGAAGCGCCGCTGGACGAAGTGCTGCACCTGTGGACCGGCCTGGGCTACTACGCCCGTGCGCGCAATCTGCATAAGGCGGCGCAGGCTATTGTCGCACAGCACGGCGGTGAGTTCCCGACAACCTTTGAAGAAATCCACGCCCTGCCCGGGATTGGCCGTTCAACGGCAGGCGCAGTGCTGTCGCTGGCGCTCGGCCAACACTACCCAATCCTCGACGGCAACGTAAAACGCGTCCTGGCCCGCTGCTATGCCGTCGAAGGCTGGCCGGGCAAGAAAGAAGTAGAAAACCGACTGTGGGAAATCAGCGAAAACGTTACCCCGGCCAAGGGCGTTGGCCAGTTCAATCAGGCGATGATGGATCTGGGGGCGATGGTCTGCACCCGCTCCAAGCCGAAATGCGAACTGTGCCCACTCAGCCTCGGCTGCATCGCCTATGCCCACCATAGTTGGGCAAAATATCCGGGTAAAAAGCCCAAGCAGACCCTGCCGGAAAAAACCGCCTACTTTTTATTGCTGCAGCACGGCGAACGCGCCTGGCTGGAGCAGCGCCCCGCCGTCGGTCTGTGGGGTGGTCTGTTCTGCTTCCCGCAGTTCAGCGAACGTGAAGAGATGGAACTCTGGCTGCAACAGCGCGGTCTGAAAAACAATCGCCGGGAGCAACTGACCGCATTTCGTCATACTTTCAGTCATTTCCATCTTGATATCGTGCCAATATGGCTGGAAATGGACGCCGCAGGCAGCAGCATGGATGAGGGCGCCGGTCTCTGGTATAACTTAGCGCAGCCGCCATCGGTCGGGCTGGCCGCACCGGTTGACCGCCTGTTGCAACAGTTGGCAAAACAGTCCCCGCGCCGACAGGGTTTATAGCCTAAATAATTCGAGTTGCAGGAAGGCGGCAACTGAGCGAGTCCCGATGAGCTTACTGAGGTAAGTGATTCGGGTGAGAAAAGGCAGCCAACACACCTGCAGCTCAAAGTATGACGGGTTTATTGGCAATAGCGCCATTGATGAGGAATTAGCATGAGCAGAACCATTTTTTGTACCTTCCTGCAGCGTGACGCCGAAGGGCAGGACTTCCAGCTTTATCCAGGGGAAGTCGGCAAACGCATCTATAACGAGATCTCGAAAGAAGCCTGGGCAGAATGGATGAAAAAACAAACCATGCTGATCAACGAGAAAAAACTGAACATGATGAACGTTGACGACCGCAAATTGCTGGAAGCGGAAATGATCAAATTCCTGTTCGAAGGGCATGACGTCCATATCGAAGGCTATACGCCACCAAGCGAATAATGCTGTTGGGGCCAGGCGCTGGCCCTTCCAATACTTCTCGTATACGGCTTTAAGATGAAGAAAATTTTAGCTTTGCTAGTGATAGCGCCCCTGCTGATATCCTGTTCCGGCAAAAAAAGCACTGAAGTCAACGAAGCCTGGGTCAAAGACACCAACGGCTTCGAAATCCTGATGGGTCAGTTCGCCCACAACATCGAGAATATCTGGGGTCTGAACGAAGTTCTGATCGCCGGGCCGAAAGATTACGTTAAATACACCGACCAGTATCAAACCCGTAGCCACATCAACTTTGATTCTGGTGCCATCACTATTGAAACCATCGCCACCACCGATCCTGCCGCTCACCTGCGTCAGGCGATTATCAGCACCTTGCTGATGGGGGACGACCCGGGTTCTATCGATCTCTATTCCGACGTCAACGATATCCAGATCAGTAAAGAGCCGTTCCTGTACGGCCAGGTACTGGATAACAAAGGTGCGCCGATCCGTTGGGAATGGCGTGCGGCGCACTTCGCCGACTATCTGTTGCAGACCAAGCTGCAAAAACGCACCTCCGGCCTGCACGTAATTTACTCGGTCACTATTCAGCTGGTGCCAAACCACCTGGACAAACGTGCCCACAAATACCTGCCGATGGTTCGCAAGGCGTCGGAGAAATACGGCGTGGAAGAGTCGCTGATCCTGGCGATCATGCAGACCGAATCGAGCTTTAACCCGTATGCGGTGAGCGGTTCAGATGCGTTGGGCCTGATGCAGGTGGTGCAGCACACTGCCGGTAAGGATGTGTTCCAGATGCGTGGGAAATGGGGCAAACCAAGCCGCAGTTACCTGTTCGACCCGGAAAACAACATCGATACCGGTACGGCTTATCTGGCCATTTTGCAGAATAACTATTTGGGAGGGATTCAAAACCCGACCTCACGCCGCTACGCGGTTATCACTGCCTATAACGGCGGCGCCGGCAGCGTGCTGCGCGTGTTCTCTAGCGACAGGACCCGTGCGGTGAGCATCATCAACGGCATGCAGCCGGGCGACGTCTATCAGACGCTGACCACCAAGCATCCGGCCGGCGAATCTCGCCGTTACCTGGTGAAGGTGAACAACGCCCAGAAGAGTTACCGCAGAAGATAATTTGCGGTGGCGTTATCAATGAAAAGGGCCGGTGCAAACCGGCCCTTATTTTCTATTGCTTGATCATATAGCCGAAAATGCGTTTCCAGCCGTGATCCTTTTTCTCGATATAAACGCCCTGCAACTCCGGGGAGAAGCCCGGCAGCCGGTTGATGCCCTCTTCCAGCGCCATGAAATAACGCTGTACCGCCCCGCCCCAGACTTCGCCCGGCACTACGCATAGCACGCCCGGTGGGTAAGGCAACGCGCCCTCTGCCGCAATGCGCCCTTCGGCCTGCCCGATCGGCACCAGTTCAACGTTGTCACGGATAAACTCCACGTTGGCGTCCTGCGGGTTCATCATCACCTGCGGGAAATGACGCTGACGGAACATCTCTTTTTGCAGCTGCTTAACGTCGAAGCTGACGTATAAATCGTGCATCTCCTGGCACAGCTGGCGCAGGGTATAGCCGCGATAACGCTGCTCGTTCTTGCGATATACCGTTGGCAGCACCTGGCTCAGCGGCGCGTCCTCTTCCACGTAACGTTCGAACTGCACCAGCATATCCACCAGTTGTTGCATCTTGGCCGGGTTTTCCGCAGGCGTCAGCAGGAACAGGATCGAGTTAAGATCGCACTTCTCCGGCACGATACCGTTCTCGCGCAGGAAATTGGCCAGAATGGTGGCCGGCACGCCAAACTCGGTGTATTGGCCGGTGGCGGCATCAATACCCGGCGTGGTCAGCAGCAGTTTGCACGGATCGACCAAATACTGGTCCTGCGCGTAACCTTCAAAACCGTGCCATTTCTCATCCGGCACAAAATTGAAGAAACGGGCGTCGTTGGCGATCAAATCGGTGTCGTAATCCTGCCAGTTCTTCCCCGAGATCTGCAGGGGGACAAACGGCCTGAGCTGCGAACAGCGTTCCAGCAGTTGCTTGCGCGTCTCGATACCAAGCCTCACGCAGTCCATCCACATACGGCGACCGGCGGCCCCGGCATGCATCTTGGCGTTGACGTCCAGCGCCGCAAACAGCGGATAGAACGGGCTGGTAGAGGCGTGCAGCATGAAAGCGTTGTTCAGGTGCTTGTGGTTGCAGTGACGCTTCTGGCCCTTGATATGGTCGTCTTTCTTGTGGATCTGCGAGGTTTGCGAGAAGCCGGCCTGCTGCTTGTGTACCGACTGGGTAACAAAGATGCCCGGGTCAAGCTCGTCCAGCTCCAACAGCAGCGGTGAACACTCTTTCAGCATCGGGATAAACCCTTCGTAACCCACCCAGGCCGAATCAAACAGGATGTAGTCGCACAGGTGACCAATGGTGTCGATCACCTGACGCGCATTATAAATAGTGCCGTCGTAGGTGCCGAGCTGAATGATTGCCAGGCGGAAAGGACGCGCTGCCTCGGCTTTCTCCGGCGCTACCTGACGAATTTGTTCGCGCAGATAACGCTCGTCAAAGCAGCGGGAATCGATACCGCCGATAAAGCCAAACGGGTTGCGCGCGGTTTCCAGATACACCGGCGTCGCTCCGGCCTGGATCAACGCACCATGATGGTTGGACTTATGGTTGTTACGGTCGAACAGCACCAGATCGCCACGGGTCAGCAGCGCGTTGGTTACCACCTTGTTGGCGGCCGAGGTGCCGTTGAGCACAAAATAGGTTTTATCGGCGTTGAACACCCGTGCCGCATGCTTTTGGGCGTCCTTGGCCGAGCCTTCGTGGATCAGCAAATCGCCCAATTTAACGTCGGCGTTGCACATGTCGGAACGAAAAAGCGTTTCACCGTAAAACTCGAAAAACTTGCGGCCCGCCGGATGCTTGCGGAAAAACTCCCCGCCCTGATGCCCCGGACAGGCAAAGGTCGAGTTCTCCATTTCCACATAGGTTTTCAAGGTTTTGAAAAACGGCGGCAGCAGCGCCTGCTCGTAAGCATCCGCCGCGGCTTCCAACTGCGCCATATAAAACGCCTTGCTGGCACCGTCCAGCGCGAAAACACCGCTGATAAACGGCAGGTAGTCCGGCGAGAGATGCTCATCTCCGGCCACCGCCACAAAGGTGGGGATCTCGAACCCGGTGGCTTTAAGCTGTGCCAGGATGCCGGCGTTGACGTCATCAACCGACACGACCAATGCCGCAACGTCGGTATAATCCGTCTGCTCGACGCGGACAATCTGGCGCAGCGTTTCAATGGCGGCGACCAGGCTGGCGCTGGTGGCTATCTTCAATTCTTTCATAGTGCTAACTCTCAAACGGTTAAGGATGAGGCTGTGCCACAAGGCACGGTGATGAGATAACAAAGGTTATCCCGGCAACTTGATGTCCGGGGTGGCAGCATAGAGCGCATGCGTGACCGGCTGACTCTCTTAAGATTATCAGGCCACTATCGGGAACTGGTATCGGCAGCGTCCGATAGACATCAGTAAAATCAGAGCCACAGCTCTATTTTTAATAATGCCTAACAGCGAGCATGAAGTTGCCTTACCGCATGCTGGGCTGGGCGTGTCTGGAGGACGACGTTCGGGAAAGATCGCGGCGGAGTAGCGGCATCATCAGATGTCTGGTGCGCAGTAGCGCTTGAGTAGCCATACCAGTCATGCCTGCAACCCTCTGACTTAAATGAGCGGAAACGCCGTTAGGGGACGTAGAGTGCTAAAATTTGCGCAATGATTGCATGTTTTTTTATGTGGTTCAAGTAACTATTATGTCGATTAATTACATAATAATTTAAGCATAACCAATTGTTATAAAACATATAATAATAACCATTAGAAAAACCAAAACGGTATAAATACACGGATTCTTTGCATATTTATCACTTCCCCCCCTCCTCCATGCCCCACGAACCTTACCCGCCACTGCATGAAAATAGAGCAACCGATCGGCTTTGTGATAGAAACCGATTGACGATATCCGGCCAATAGGGTTAAATGCGCCCCGTTGCCCGGATAGCTCAGTCGGTAGAGCAGGGGATTGAAAATCCCCGTGTCCTTGGTTCGATTCCGAGTCCGGGCACCATATTTAGAAGAACCCGCCTATGGCGGGTTTTTTGCTTTTCGAGACAGGACTCTTCATCGAACACGTTCGATTATTCGG
>NZ_JBXALO010000004.1:0-413479 GCF_058799515.1 Serratia sp. GW822-FHT06D09 | reverse complement strand
GGAGGCCTCACCCTGCGGGCCAACGCTAAAGCGTTGTTCAATCCGGTGCAAGCACCGGTTGTCCGAGTCCGGGCACCATATTTAGAAGAACCCGCCTATGGCGGGTTTTTTGCTTTTCGAGACAGGACTCCTCATCGAACACGTTCGATTATTCGGCCAAAGGCCTCACCCTACGGGCCAACGCTAAAGCGTTGTTCAATCCGGTGCAAGCACCGGTTGTCCGAGTCCGGGCACCCTATTTAGAAGAACCCGCCTATGGCGGGTTTTTTGCTTTTCGAGACAGGACTCTTCATCGAACACGTTCGATTATTCGGCCGGAGGCCTCACCCTGCGGGCCAACGCTAAAGCGTTGTTCAATCCGGTGCAAGCACCGGTTGTCCGAGTCCGGGCACCACTATTCTAAAGAACCCGCCCGAAAGGCGGGTTTTTGCTTTTCTGGGGATAGGACTCTTCATCGAATACGTTCGATTATTCGGCCAGAGGCCTCACCCTGCGGGCCAACGCTAAAGCGTTGTTCAATCCGGTGCAAGCACCGGTTGTCCGAGTCCGGCACCCTATTTAGAAGAACCCGCCTATGGCGGGTTTTTTGCTTTCTGAGTGACCCTGACGGGCAGCGCATGCCGACCTTCACCCTGACCTTCAGCGATCATACGCCTGACGCGATCGCCCGTCACTTCGGGCAGCGCAACATCTGCGCCGACAGCGCGAATTTCTATGTGCTGGACCTGATTCAACAACTGGGCTGCAAGAGAGCGGCGTGCTACACATCGGCATGATGCACTACAACACCCAAGGCGAGATCGACACGCTGTTCGAGGTGCTGTCCCAAGAGCATGGGATAGCGGTAACGCAAACAGCGATACGTCATCAGTACCGTAACTCTGTTTTAACGCAGAACGCTGCCTTATATCTACAATGCGAACATAGCTTCGAAATATTATTTATTTTCAATTTAAATTAACCAGAGTGACTATTTTATTATATCAGATAATTTTCATTAATAATGTTTACAAGTAACGTCAATCGCCATAACTGTCGGTAAAAAAACGTATGCCAGCGCTCAGACGCTGGTCATTACTTAATAACAAAATTAAAAATCGTTGCCACTAAGGATTAAAGTATTCTCGCGATGCCTCACAAAAAATGTGATCTGTTTGGCTCACGAATTTAAAAATAAAAATATAGACGAGGCATTATTTTTGTTTGAAGCGGATGGTGTGCTAATACTTTGTGATAACCAAAAGATAACCGGACATAGTTCAATTGCGGAGGCTTTGAAACCCTATATGAAGGTCGATTATTTTAAATTAACAACGGAGCCCATTGCTTTTCTCAGCACCAAACGGGATATCGCATTTACCCGAACATCCTGGTCTGCCTGGATCAAAGTTGAGGACGGAACCATCAATGATGGTGAAAGGCGAAAGCAACACAATAGTACAGCGTCAACCTGATGGCACATGGCTATTGATCCTCGACCATCCTAACGGTGCGGATCATTAATACCATTATGAAAAAACCATGCGTGGCGACTTAATGAAAAGGCCAAGGCGCTCACGCATTATTTCGCCAATGATTTCCACCACGCATCTAAGAACCTATAAGAAAATTAAACCATAGAAAATTTGCAAACAATGCTCAGACTTTATCATCATCTAAGTCCTTCTTTATTATAAGATAGTTTACAGCCAAGTTTAGTGATATTATATGTTCAACCCCTTTCAGCAGTTCATCTCTGATTACGTAATCAACGCCAATTTTTTCAACCGCGCCGCCTTCAACCAAGAGGGCAATCAAGTTTAAAGAATGTGAAGGCGACACTCCAACTTTACTGGAAATGGTTTTAAAGTATGAACCGCTCAACCGCTCCCCAACTTTCACGTTACACTTTCTGACATCCATCAATATTTTCATTAAAAAAAACAATCCTGCCGATTTAGATTGTATTTCCAAAAAGTGCTGTGAATCAACAAAGGTCGAATCAAAATTATGTCGCGATGAAGTCACCCATACAAGATTCTTTTTGTTATAATAATTTCTATAAAAATCATCGGTTAATAATGAGCTACAATCAATAGTCGAGTCATAAATGCTCAGAGGTGCCAACTTTTTTAGAAACAGGTAATCTAAATCTTTTCGCCCCTTCTCAGTTAGCGCCAGTGTTTTTCTTCTTCGATCACCACCTCTTATGAAAACGACTCTCCCGGTACGCACCATATAGTCCACAAAACCTATAGTGTTATTTTTACCTGAAATTTTGTTTTTACCACATAGAGTATAAAACTCGCTCAGCGAGGAAATACCGTTTGAGAGAACAAGACTCATCAATAAGTTAAATGTAATGATTCTTTCTTTCTTAAAAAAGTAGTTATAAAACGATGAGTTAGAAGCACACATCTCCCAAAGCCCTTCGGCAAATACCTGAGTCATCAGACTGAAGTCTTTATGGTTTTGTATACTTACTTGTATCTCTATGATTTCATTAAATCTATTTATAGCACTCACCTTACTCAACCATCACCACACGCGTATGCTTACATTTTATACACAAACGGGTATTTTCGCAAAAAACGCCAATTTACAGACTTATGGACAATTCTTTAAACATCCCGAAAAGCGCTCTCTCGGCGCGGAGATGCCGCCGTCCTATTGATTAACATGGGAAAAGCCCCCCACTCGCAGCCAGCACATTTTTTCCTACCACCTTAGCCACTCTTTTCAGGCAGCATTAACGAAAGGATAGCCTGGCCATTTTTAACAATTCAGAATTGTATCTACCTTTTTACAGAAAAAAATACTCCATTTAGTTTTTCTATAAACAATTAACTTTACGTTATTTGTTTATCATTTGTTTTTGGCTAAAAACCCCACCAATGTTGTTGTGGTTAAAATTCAAACGATAATCAATGAAATAAAAACCATGGAAAAAGCTGACTGCAGAAACGTTAACTATGATTTTGATGTTTGTAAGCCGCAAGGTTCATTTTTAATATTAAGTTTTTGAAGCTATGCCAATGAGTAAACTTTTATAAAAGAACGGAAAAACCAGCAAATAAACATTCACACAATCCCTGATGACAACTTTTATCTTTAGGTTGTGAGGCCACTTTAAAATAACCATCAGGAAAATAGGATTCACTTCAAAGAACTACAGTATTTTAGTTTATATAAAAAACCAACGTGGTGACGTTGTTTTGGTCGCCTTGAGTTCAGATACTCAAACACTAAAAACCCTGAAATACCTTTCAGGCAATAGTGTTGAAGTCATGTTGATCGTTGACTTGCCAAACTTTCACGAGTTGGCTGGCTTTAGTGACGCTCCCATACCGCGGTTCTCGGCAAGCAGTCTCCGATTCTCCATATCGGCATTGTCGGTCTGCGTTTCTCGATAACGCTCCGGCTCGATACGGATCAGCACTGGGATGCAATAATTTTAGTCTATTCGCTGCTTCATACCGTCTTTATAGAAGGGAACCTGCACTACCGAACCCAGACGAATACTACGGAAACCCACCGACGCCCCCCAATCAACCACGCCAACGTTAACATCAAAAAAATAACAACAGGAAATCATCTTGAAAATTGATAAAAAAATTTCTTAAAAAATTTTAATATAACCCAATATTAATGATGAAAACATTTTACTTTTTATAGCTCATGCTTGATCGAGAAACCGGTAAATCGTATGACGATCCATACCGATTATCTTGGGTGGGTGGGCGGACAAATTCAAACCCACGCCACCGACGCCAAACGTTGCTGCTCCGACATCAACGTTGAAGCCAGCAGCGCTAAGCTAACTTGCCCGCGCAACCGCAATGTGGCTTACAACAATGAACAACAGGAAATACCTAGTGATTCAACACGTTTTTTGGAGATCCCGTGACCAACTATGCTGAACAAATCAGACGCCTGAAAGAACTTGGCCCTCGCACCTCAGGCAATGACGCCCACCGCGCGCTTATCTCGGAAGTCGCAACCGAGTTGAGCGAACTCGGTTATGACGTGCAACGTGATAAACACACCTTCGAGCGCTGGGATGCATTGCCAAATAACACCACATTACACATTGGAGGAGTTGATATCCCACTCTCGTCTATCTGGCCGTACTCCGGGGAAACCGGCCCTCTCGGCGTCAGCGCGCCTCTCATATTGTTACAGGGCCGGCGGAAAAAGTGGAAAAAGGCGGCAGGCAAGATTGCGGTTATCGAAGTGCACAATATTGACGTGCCGGCTCGACTGCTCTTTGGCAACTGGGGGGGCAAACTGCCCTTCGACACCATAGCCAATCCGGTCATCGGGAGCGAATTCGCCAATATCGAATTAACAAAGGCTCGCGAAGCAGGGGTACTGGGTGTCGTCGTGGTCTGGGGCAGCATAGCCGATGAAGCGGCAAGTGGTCAGTACCTGCCTTTCACTCGTGATTATCAGGGCATTCCTGCGGTGTGGGTTCCCGAATCGCAACGAAGCACTCTTCTCACCGCCGCCGAATGCGGGAAAGGAGCGACGCTCATCCTTAATGCCCGGAAAACCAAGGGAGCAACGATGGATACCTTGTGGGCCGTCTCTCGTGGCACCGGTCCGCAGGCAGAGGAAGCTGTCATGGTCGTCACGCACAGCGATGGCGGGAATAGCGTTGAGGAGAACGGCCACCTGGGATTGCTTGCGCTCGCCCGGGATGCGGCAGTAATCCCTCATAATCGCACGATCGTTTTTGTCTACACAGCAGGGCACCTGCGCATCCCCAGCGTCACGAAGCATGGTCAAGCCACCACGGCATGGCTTGCAGCGCATCCTGAATATTGGTCCCCTTCGCACAAAGGGCTCACGGTGGTTGCAGGCCTTGTCATCGAGCACTTGGGCGCAAAACATTTCTGTGTTGACCCAAGCAGCGGGCAATACGGCCCCGACGGCACCTTACAACCTGAATTACTCTATACCACGACTCCAGAGTTGACACAATTGGCCCTGACCACCTGGAAGGGAGCAGGCATGAATGCGATCATTCCCGTAAAACCGGGCGCATTAGTTCACCTGGGCGAAGGCGAACCCCTCTTCGAGCAAGGGATACCTGCCATCGCACTCGTCACCGGCCCAATGTATCTTCTTGCGGAAACGGATGCGGACTTGGTAGACATTGAAGCGCTGACTCGTCAGATCGACAGTTTCCGGCGGTTACTCACTCATCTTGCCAGCCATGTCGACAGCGCCACTTTCGGCGTCGTTAAACGCCCCTCAAAATTGAGGAAACTCCTTGCGGTGGCTCGCATCCTTCTTTTCATGCACAGACACCGGATGTAAGCGTCCGTTGGCCCCCCACATTACGAAGGGCCGGCATTGGCAAAAGGCCCTCTGTTGAAGCCAGAGATGCTTTCTCCAGCGTCGTGGTCATTCAACTGATGTTAAAGAGCGTGCCCAGATCGGTGGCTTCCCCCCGATGGGAGAATGGCCAACCAATATTGCCCCCTCGCACTATTTCCTGGCGGGTATCATCTTGGTTGGTATTGGCAGCGGCCTTATCGGTTAGCTTGCATCGTCGTTCGATTGGCTTGTGGTGTTGCAAGTAACCTGCTTAACCGAACCATTCATTTTAGAGATATTCCGACATACTGATTATACCCTTGGAGAGATCACCATGTGTAAAACCCGATTCTCCGAGCACCAGATCATCTCCGTTCTAACGTCTGTTAAAACCGGACGTACCGTCAAAGATATCTGCCAATAGCTGAGGCTTAATACTATAACTGGAAAGCGAAGTATGGCGGCATGAAAGCCTCTGATATCCAAAAAATGAAGGATCTTGAGGACGAAAACCGTCGTCTCAAACAGATGTTGCCAACCTGAGTCTAGAAATTCGTGCGTTAAAAGAGACCCTTTCGGTGAGCGTTGCCCCCTTCCCGAGCTCCGTTGCTGCTAGAAGAGGTTCCGTTGAAACTGTGGAACCCATACCTCTGATAATCACGCATGTCTGCTTGTCACTCTGTCGACGATTTACATATATCCTAACCCTGCATGGATTAGTTACAGGGGTTAAAAAATTATTTTTATAAAAAAATTTATCAAATTTTTAGGTAAAATAAACGCACCAGAATTAAACATAAAGATAATAACAAAATGTTATTTGTTTTATTTTAAATTTGATCTCACTTTAATTTATGTGTTTGAATATAAAACACAATACTATAAGCCCATTAATTTGCCTTCCATTTTTTAGTGTAATGCAATTTAATGCCACCCTAACCTCTTAGGTAAGTTAACCACCCAACCAGTAGGGTTACCCGTGTCATTAAGTTATACCGTTAAATCCGAATTGCATAATCCTCATTGCTTCCATTATTTTAACAAAAAGTCGAGCGTGACAGGGTTTCATTCATGGTGATTTTTCAAATGATATTCAGAGAGCAACTTTCGCTCCTCAGATATCGGTCATTAATTGATAGCAGGGCTCTCATAAAGTGAATAAAAGAATAGGGCCTCATGTGAAAGAACATAATTATGGCGTCGCCGATGTCGAGCAGATCAAACGCTGGTCACCGGTGTGGATAATTCCCATAGTGACCGCGCTGATCGGTGCCTGGATCTTGTTTTACCACTTCAGTCATCAAGGACCAGTAGTGATGTTGGTCACTACCACCGCTGATGGAGTGGAGGCGGGAAAAACAAAAATAAAAAGCCGTAGCGTCGATGTCGGCAGAGTAGAAACCGTCACGCTTAGTGATGACTTGGGCCAGGTGAGGATACGGGCACGCCTTAATGACGGCATGGATAAGTTATTGTCGCAAGATTCCGCCTTCTGGGTGGTAAAACCGCAGATCGACCGCGAAGGTATCTCAGGTCTAGGCACAATGCTGTCCGGAGCCTATATCGAGGTACTGCCGGGCAGCAAAGGCAAAGGCGACAAGAATAGTTATCAGTTACACGACACTCCACCGCTGACCTCGCCGGACACCAAAGGGCTGCGCATCGTGCTAACCAGTGAGAAATCGGGCCAGCTTAATGTTGGTGACCCAGTGCTATTTCGTGGATATCGCGTCGGCACAGTGGAAACTCGCGATTTTACGCCCGCAGAACGTCTAATGCGTTACCAGCTATTCATCACCGCACCTTACGACCAGTTGATCACAACCAACGTACGCTTCTGGAAAAATAGCGGTGTGGCGTTCGATTTGTCAGCACAAGGGATACGCATGGAGATGGGGTCTCTGTCGACCCTAATCAGTGGGGGGGTGAGTTTTGACGTACCTGAAGGCTGGGAGCACGGGGAGTTGGCGATAGAAAAAGCGGAATACCAACTTTTCGATAATAAGCGCAACATTCAGGAGTCGCTGTATACCGCCCACAAAGACTATCTGTTGTTCTTCACCGATTCAGTTAGCGGCTTGCAACCGGGCGCACCAGTTGAATTCCGTGGCATTCGTTTGGGCACGGTGGCGCAGGTGCCTTTTTACAAAGAGGGTATACCACAGCGGCTAGACAACCGTTACCGTATTCCTGTGCTGATCCGTATCGAACCAGAGCGTTTTCAAAAAACCAATGTCGACAATGCCGATTTTGAACGTAGAAGATTAGTTGCTGAGTCGCGCGGCATGCGTGCGTCTCTGAAACCCGCCAGCTTGTTGACCGGTTCGCTGTATGTCGATTTGGACTTTTATCCGCAAGCAAAGCCCTGGAAAGGCCCACACGCGATATTTGGTTATCCCGTGGTACCAACCATCAGCGTCGGTTTAGCTCAGATTCAACAGAAACTGATCCAGACACTGGACAAAATCAACACAATTCCAATAAATCCGATGATCAACGAAGCAACCAACACGTTGGTGGAAAGTCAGAAGACCATGAAGTTGACGCAGCAGGCCATGAAATCGCTGAGTAGTATTATCGCCAGCAAAGAGATGAAGACGTTGCCTCAGGACATGCAGAAAACGTTGCGGGAGTTGAGACTCAGTCTGAAAGGGGTCCAACCGGGCTCACCGGCTTACAGCAAGATGGTGGGCAATATGCAGCACCTGGACCACGTGTTGCGTGAACTGCAACCGATATTGCACACCCTGAATGAGAAGAGCAATGCGTTGATGTTTGAGGCCTCCGCCGGTAACGATCCTCAACCGAAGAGGGCCGCTAAATGAGGGAATGGCTCCCGGTTACCCTAACGTAGTTGCACAGCACCTACAGTAGATTTACTAGCCGACGTTTAGGTTTACCAATGATTTTCATAGGGTTGAGGCGTAGGTTATTGAAGCCCTTTTAATATCCTCAGTTGATTTTCTGATGATAGTTCTAAAACTGTGAGGTTTTAAAATGAAAGATTTCCTTTATTCAATAAGTTATGTTTTTTTTGTTTTATGTCTTTGCTTCTTAATCAGTGGTTTTTTCAGGAATTAGAGCCATTATCACACATACTCTTTATTGTTTTATCGAGAGTCCCCTTAAGCCTTGCATCTTGAGAATGCGAGCAAGCAGCTCCATCATCTCGTGATTTATATGAACATAGACTACGCCGCCCCTGGTTGTCCCATCATGGCCAAAATTTTGCAAGCCGGAGTAAGTGTTTGCTTCATCCGGCCCCCAATCACTTCTTATTTTTAAATCGTGGACCACGGCGCCATGGTCGTCAAACAATGTGGCGTTGCCGGATCAACCCAACACTCTCTGCCCTCTGGCTTTAAACACTTCAACACCAAGCGCCAATGCCAATTCTTGCGTTTATCTTGCTCAACGTTTTTTTAACAACTCTATCCTTATATGACTAATTGGAGATTCACGTAGTTATCGATTAGTGAAAATAGCGTGCGACCTGCGCGATATCCTTTTCATTGAGCGTCCCGGCCAGGCTCTGCAGCGCCACCCAGGCTTTCAGATAACCGTATTTGGCCTCCGCATACTCTTTTTGCGTGGTGTAACGCTGTTGTTCCGCATTCAACACGTCGACGTTTACCCGCATGCCGGCCAGAACGCTCTGTCTCGTCGCTACCACCTGTTTATCTGCCGCTTGCAAAGCTAACTCGTAAGCTTTCAGCTTCGCTTCACCGTTGCGGCACAGACGGTACTGCTGTTGCAGATCATTGAGTATTTTGTCCGATTGCGCCGCCATCTCGTACTTGGCTTGCTGGTAGCGCGCCGCCGCCTGTGAAGTTGAAGCAGAAACGCCGCCGCCGGAGTAAAGTGGAATGCTGACCTGTATGCCGACCGAATCGGTGCGGTATTTCTGGCCTACGGTATTGTCGCTGCTTGAATCGTTCTCCGAATGCGAGGCGTACAGTGCTACACGAGGCAAATGTCCTGCACGGTTGCGCTCTACCTCATATCGCGCAACATTGATGCCCTGCTGAGCGCTACGTAACGCAGGGTTATTGCTTTTTGCCTGGCGCTGCCAGGCCTCCAGCGTCGGGTATTTCAGCACCAATGGCGAAAAGGTCCCGGGCTGCGCCGCGATAGGGTCGAAACTGGCCACCGGCACACCAATGAGGTTACTGAGCGTGTTTTGGGACACATCCAGCGCATCCTGTGCTTCAATCCTCTGCGTCAGAGCGATGCCATAACGCGCCTCGGTTTCCGCCACGTCGGTGACGGTGCCTTCCCCCAGACTCGACAGTCGTTGGTTCAGCGCCAGTTGTTCCGCGTAAGTAGTGACCTGAGCCTGTGTCAGCGCGATGGCCTCACGCCGATATGCCACCTCGATATAGGCCTCCACCAGACGCGTCGTCATCTCTTGCAGTTTGCCCCGATAGCGTTCGTCCGCCAACAGAGCCTGTGCCACGCCAGCCTGATAGCGCGCCCAGGCGGCATAATCGAATAGCGGCTGAGTGAGGGTCACGGACAGTGAGCTGCTGCGATACTGCGTATTGACGCTTTGCTCACCCGTTGGCTGGTTGAAAATGTCCGCCCCCTGATATTTTTGGTTTTGCCAGTTGCGTGGCGCATTCTGATAATTTGCCGAGACTTGCGGTAATAAACCCGCGCGGCCAATCGTTCGCTCCTCTTCACCCGCGAGCTTCTCCTGTACTGCAGATTGCAGAGTGGGATCGTTATGTATGGCCAGCGCAAAGGCTTCTGTTAACGACAAGGCATACGCAGGCGTGCCCAGAAGCCAACAGGCCACCAGTAATAAGGCAAGTGCGGCGATAATGATACGCTGAGCCATCTTATTCCTCCGTCAGCGACATATGCGCGCGATCCATGATCGGTTTGAACAGGTAATTGAGCAGCGAGCGTTCGCCGGTACGTACGAAGACTGAAACCGGCATGCCAGGCACGATGGTGTTCTTGCCCAGCCGCTTTATTTGCGCTGGCGGCACGGCCACCTTCATGCTGTAGTAGGCTTCGCCAGTGCGCTGATCGATCAGACGGTCCGCGGAGACCAGCGTGACGTCCCCTCGTACCTTGGGCGTTGCGTTCTGGTTAAAGGCAACAAACATCAGCTCAACCTCCAGACCGGGTTTCACCTTGTCGACCAGGTTGACCGGCAGTTGAGCCTCAACTTCCAGGTGTCGCTCGCTGGGGACGATATCCAGCAACGGTTCGCCAATACCGACCACGCCGCCGGTGGTAAACACTTTCAGGCCGACTACGGTGCCGTCCAGCGGCGCTCGCACTTCGGTAAAGTGCAGGTCGCTATTGGCCTGTGTCAGTTTGCTGCGGTATTCGGCGATGTCCAGTTGGATCTGCGTCAACTGCGTACGGACCTCTTTTTGGTAGTCGGCCTGGCGACGGGCGATGTTTTGCTGCCCTTCCCTCAGTTGTTGTCGCAATTGACCCTGCTGCCCCTGCGCCTGCGCCTGCGCGCTGCGGACGTCCGCATATTGCCGTTGCATCTCCAGATAGCGGTTGCGCGGCAGGTAGCCGTCTTTTACCAGGCTTTGCATACTGTTGAGCTGCTCACGGAAGCTTTTCAGCTGCAGTTGGCGGCTATCTTGGGCGTTGTCAATGCCCTGCAGTTGAAAGTGCACGCCGGCCATCGACTGGCGGAAGGCTTCCAGCTCGCTGTAGAGTGCCGCCCGGCGCGAGGAGAATAGCTGATCCTGCAAAGCGATAATTTCTGCCAGTCGCGAATTTTCCTGAGCCTGTCGGCGCAAATCCCACGGATAGGTGACCTGCGGTTTGCCGTCACGCTCTGCCAACAGGCGGGCTTCCATAGCATACGATGTCAAGTAGCGTTCACGGTAGCTGTCAACCTGCGCCTGCGCCTGTACGGAGTTGAGTTGGATCAGTAACTGGTTGGCGAGCACGTGTTCGCCTTCTTTGACTTTAATCGCGGCGATTGAGCCGGCGGCGGCGGCCTGCACAGTTTTGCTGTTGCCGATCACCTGGACGGTACCTTGCGCGGTCACCCCCTGATCAAGCGGCGCGAACAGCGCCCACAGCAGGAACCCGCCAAGCCCGAGCAACAGCGTCAACCAGCCAAACCGGCCATAGTGGTGCACATCATCAGGCACCGGTGCTTTCAGAATTTCAGGCAGTGCCATCCGGCATCTCCTCTGGACGGTGGTTAACGGCTGGCTGTTGACGCTGTACCTGCTGCATGGCGGCGATCACCTTGGATGTAGGGCCGAAAGCTCGCATGCTGCCGCCATCAAGCAGCAGCAGGTGGGTGGTGGTAGCAATCAACTGTGGACGATGACTAATCAGCACTATCGTTTTTCCCGCCGTACGCAGTTGCATGATCGCCTGGTTAAGCGCCAGCTCGCCGGTCTCGTCGAGATTGGCGTTGGGTTCGTCCAGTACCAGCATCACCGGATCGTCATATAACGCCCGGGCCAGTGCGATGCGCTGTTTTTGGCCGCCGGACAAGCCGTTGCCAGCGTGGCCGAGTACGGTATCGTAGCCGGCGGGGAAATGCAGGATCAGCTCATGTACGCCGGCAAGTTTTGCGGCGGTCAGGACTTTTTGAGGATTGACCTCCTGAAAGCGCGCGATATTTTCCGCCACGGTACCGGCGAACAATTCGATGTCCTGCGGCAGATACCCGATGGCGCTGCCGAGTTGATCTTTGTTCCATTGAAAGATATCGGCGTCATCGAGCCGAATATGCCCCTCGGTCACCGGCCAGATTCCGACCAACAGGCGCGCCAGCGTGGATTTCCCGGAACCACTGGCGCCAATTACACCGAGCACTTCACCGGGCGTCAGTTGGAAGTCAATGCCTTGTAATATCAAAGAGGTTGGTGCCGCCGGCGTGCCGGCGGCGATCTGCTCGACGCGCAGGCGCCCCTGTGGACGGGGCAGGCTCATGCCGAGGATACGCGGCGGCGAGGCGTCAAGCAGCTTGACCAAGCGCAAATAAGCAAGTTTGGCGCTGCTCCAGCTCTTCCAAACGTTAATGACTTGCTCGATAGGTGCCAGCGTGCGGCCAAGCAAAATCGAGCCGGCGATCATCATGCCGGCGGAGATATGGCCGTCAATGGCCAGCCAGCCGCCCAATCCCAGTACCAACGATTGCAAGGCGATGCGTACCACCTTGGTGACGGCACCGATATTGGCTGCTCGTTCACTGGCGATGCGCTGAGCATCGAGAAACCTGCTATGCAGAGATTTCCAGCGTTGTCTTAACGCCGGCAACATGCCCATTGCTTCAATCACTTCAGCATTGCGCAGCCCAGTGCTGGCGGCAATGCCGGATTCAATAGAGAAACGACTGGCCATAGCGAGAGGCTCATTGGTCTTGACCTGGTTGAGCACTGCCAGCGCGATCAGTAATAGCACCGCCGCCAGCGCGAACAGCCCTAGCCAGCCGTTGAACAAGAAGATCACCAACAGGTAAATCGGGAACCAGGGGGCGTCGAAGAAGGCAAACAGGGCGCTGCCGGTCAAAAACTGCCGCACAGTGGTCAGATCGCCGAGCATCTGGCCGGCATCGGTGGCGTTGTTCCTGAGATTGGCTTCGAAAGCAGCGGTGTAAATCCGATCGTTGAGCGTGGCGTCGAGTTGTTTGCCGATACGGATCACCATCATGCTACGCACGTATTCGAACACCCCCATCATTATGAAAAGAAACAACACAATCAGGGTGAGCATCAGCAGCGTCATGCCGTTGCCCGAAGGCAGAGCTCGGTCGTAGACCTGCAGCATATACAACGACGGCACTAACATCAGGATGTTGATGACTGCGGTAAAACAACCGAGGCTCCAGAAGGCGCGACGGTGTTGGCGTACGGCATTGACTATCTCATTGGGTTGGAAAAGCTCGACAAACTGCATAATTCATTCTCTGGTAGGAAAATCCGGAGGGAGGTTCATCTCTGATGCGGATAATTTCACTCTTATGGCGCTGACATCGCAGAAAAAATAAAAAAAGGGGGGGGGGCCCCCCTGGGTGACACGCATTGCTGCCGTTAATCAGGCAACCGGTTCGTGCTGGAATTGAGCGAGGTTGATGCCGTTCAACTCCACCGGGGAGTAGTACAGGTTATTCACCAGATCCGCGTGGCTGCCGCCCTGCAGCAAGACTATGGTGTCGTTACTGTCCAGCACGCGATCGTCATTCTGATCAATGGTCAGGAAATGTTTGTCGCCGACGCTGGAAATCCCCACCTTATCGGACAGTTTATTGCTATCCAGGCCGATTATCCCCATGGCTGCATTTGCTAATGCCTCTAAGCCGGTACCCATGCCCTTTTTCACCAGCTCACTCACTAAATTATCGATGCTGTTCTTCTCGCCATAGTTAGTTACTTTGATACCGTCGTCATGACCTGAGAACGCTAAACTGGATCTTTGATCGACTAACGTATCCTCGGCATAGTCGAAATCGTCGATAGTGGCAGAGGTGTCACGCTTGCTAGAAACAATGTTAAAGACGTCACTGCCATCCCCGCCATGTACGATGGTGTTGTCTTTCACCGAGAAGATGTCATTCGCTTGAGTACCGGTAATCGAAACGGTGGTTGATTCTTGCAAACCATAATCTGCCAGAACCTCATTCATTTTGTCTTCCAAGGAGGTGGCTACCAGCCCCACAATCGGCCATTTGTTAGCGGCTTCTACCAATGAATGGACGAACGTATTGTTGCCGGTTCCACTGGCCTCAGAATCGATATTGACTCCAGCAGTGTTGTCGCTGGCGTTGATGGTGACGTTGTTATAGCTGCTGCCAACGGTAAGATCCAAGTGATGATCGCCCGTGACGTTAATCTTGGTAACATCGTTATCACCGTCTCTCAGCGACAAGATATTGCCAAAGTCGCCGTTACCGCCGGAGGCCACATTTACAGTCTCCATTTTAAATTTGGGGTTGGTGAGGTGCGCGTTCAGGCTGACTGAGCCGGCGTTGATGTCCGCATCGCTGTTCGCGGTGAACACAATGTCGAACTTGTCGGTGAGAGCCAGTGAGTTCAACGCGAAGTTAAGCTTGCTGGCCGCGGTGGCGTCGCCGGTCACTTCCAACCGCGCTGCACTACCACCCGCAGCATTGATTACTTTCACTCCATCGGCCAGACCGGACAGAACAAAGCCCTGAGAGCCGGTGTCCTTCGGCGCACTTATGACCAACAAATCGCGCAGTGCGGACAGGAGCCCATCGTTGTCACTGGTAGTTTCCGGCTGCTGTAGTCGATCGACGTCGCGGCTGGATTCAGTGGACGCACTACCGTTCAACACGCCAAAGTCGAACGTATGGTCAGTTGCGGTTGAACCTTTACTGACGGTCGCTTTGCCAATATAGCCCGCCAAATCAATTTTCTCGAAGCTCGTGAACTGCGAGGCGTTAGTGGTAATAATAGCTGTGTCTGTCTTCTGCAGAAAACCGCTTTCGCTGAAGTCAACGTTTTTGGTGATAAAGTTGGCGGACAACACATCGGAACCTGCGCCGCCGTCAGCCTTGATGGTATTGCTGACGCTGTTGGTGCTGCCGACAGCCGCGTTGCCAGCCCATTGCAAGGTGTCGTTGCCTGCGCCCAGATTGAATTGCCCAGTGCCGGTGTTCTCGGCCGCCACAGAGGTCACTACAATCTTGTCCGCGCCAGAACTGGCGTTAAGAATGACGTTAGCATTGTTGACGGTAGCGTCGACCCCTTTGTTGACACCGTTGTTGGACAGGTCGACCGTCGCGGCAGCATTGCCGTTAATAGTCAGATTAGCCAACTGGTCGGCGAATTTCAGATCGGTGACAGTTGCACTGTCTGCGTTGAGAACAACATTTTTCAACACAGCGATTTCTGCATTGCTCAGCACATGCTCGCTACCAGTATTCACGGTACCGGCAACATTGCCGTCGCTGGAAGCACTGTTCAGGGTGGCGGCGGTTTTATACAACAGGCTGTTGCCAATATCGGCTTCAAAGGCATGTTGAGCGCTGACCGTAACGTCATCCGTGGCGGTGGACCCTCGTAGATCGTTGATGATTGCCTGCGCGATGGATGTATTATCACCTTTGGCGGTATAGTTCGCCAATTGCTTGTCCGTAGGCGGGGTCCCCCAAACATCGTTAAAAACCTTGGTAACGAATTCGGAACCGCTCAGGGCACCTCCTTTGGCCTGGGACTCCTTGCTACTGATCAAAGAAGAAAGCAACTTGGTGAAAGTTGTGCCAGAAGCGAGCTGTTTGCTCCAGACATCCAATGCCTGAGCGTCAACGCCACGTCCTGGGACAGCCAGATAAATTGACGCAACTTGCTCTTGGTAACTTAGCTCAGGCAATTGTCCCGGACTATACACATGAATTGCTTGAGAAAAATTATTTTGTGCCGCTTCATCAGTGACCGGCACCCGGCCTTTAATCTGGTTTATAACGTCAACGACGATGGAACCGCGGGTAGCACCTTCATCCAACTTAGCCAGGAACACAGAGGACTCTATGGCCGATGGTTCGCGATGGAAGGTCTTTTCGTACAGTCGTGTAACAAAATCGGCATTGTTCAGTGATGTCAAATAAGCGTGATCATTGACAAAAACTTGCGCAACTTTAGCAGTGTCGGCTCCGTTGGCCAGTTTCTCCCCCCAATAGTTAATTCCGCTTGTGGTCGCGGTGCTGCCGATCACGTAGTAAATCGCCAGGGCTGTGCTGGCGCCAGCACTCGCAGCTGCCGATACGGCTGGGTATAGAGATGCCCCAACAGTCGTTTCGAAGCTAGAATGTGCCGCTAATTCCACAGGATCAAAGCCAGAGTAATGAAGTACGCTATCGACCATTTTTGCAATAGCATCCGCAGTACTTCCAGAATTCAATAAAGATGTGAGTTCGTCCTCCGATGGAGCCGAGCCGTGGATGTTGGTATAGACTCTCGTCAGTATTTCTGCTGGCGTCTTATTTGCGAAACGCGCCAGACCATCATTGCCAGCCAAGAAACTTTTTACCAAATTTGTCGGTGTTGAACTTCCGGTTTCAAGAGCTTTACCAAAGTAATCATAAGCAGATGATGAAGCGTTCTTTCCTAAAACCGCATAATATAAAGCCGCAGCCTCTTGCTGATAATATAAACTGGCCATAGTTTTATTCCTGAGTGTTGTTGATATTAACTGTATTTTATTTAATGTCAGTGCAAAGCTGTCGCAAACAAAATATCATCCTACCCAACAGAACTGATAGATTGGCGTTACAGCTGTAAAATAATTCACATGATTTCAATTAAGCAATTGTCATCCTTTATGTTGTGGGTTTATTACAGGAAAAAAGCTTGATAATTAGAGAGTAAATAGCATGGGAATCTCTAACTCCAATCTTATGGAACAAGTTTCTGCGGTGCGTATAAACCGTCTTCAACGCGATATTCAAAGCGACAGATACTTCTGCGAATGATTTTCCTTGCAGAATATTCTCCATGACTTCTATTTCTCGCTTGGTCAATAGTTTCTCGGTGCTGTCGTGGTATTCAAATAAATTTTCAAAGCGAGATATCAACAAGCTCATCGACATTTTCTTAGACAAAAACCACACATTGAAAACCTGCACACAGCGTCTTGTTTCTTTTTTTTCTGGAATATCAAGAAACAACATTATCTTAACTTTATGACATGAGAGCTTTTCCAACACTATTTTCGATGCAAGGTAAGATCGCATAGCAACCAAGCAGACATCACCTTTGCTGAACTCTTGAGTCAAATCTTCTTGCCAAACTTTCTCAGATGGAATTTTATTTAATTTATAATTATTTTTTTGAAAAATAACCTCACACCCCAAAGAAAAGAAGACATCATCAGATATCAAATGGATACCACTTGAGTTAACCACATTAACCACCGTCTAATCTCACCATTGCATTTTATATAGCTAATATTTATCACTATTGTGATTTTACTCAGATGCACTTGCACTGATGGCGGTTTGGCTTATTTAAATTCATATAAGTTATCATCCATGATTCAATAATTGAACGAAATATAACCACACCTAATTCAATCAAGTCAAATTCAAAAAAGAAACAAGTAACTTATGAAACTATCTCTTTTTTTAATTTATCGCGATGTGAAATTTTTCATTAACATTCCAGACATCGTGAGTTAACGTAAAAAATGAACATGGCAGAAATTCTTGGTGACTCATCTCTGGACGTCGCTCCGAACTGGATCAATTAGCCACATTCAGCGTGTTGATGCTTAACTGGCTCGGTGATCCGCTGTGTATCGTGTATAAGGGATTGCAAAAAACCTGAGTGCTATTTTGTAGTCCCTCCTGCATTGCTGAGGAGAAACCATAATAGATGGAAATGCAGTGGTCGGACTTGTATATTCGGAAAGAACAATTCAATTCGCTTTTTTGTTTATATGACCTATAGTGGTATTATTTTATTAAAAAAGGAAGCTGACAGTTCGGCTCTGACTTCTGCGCTTAATGCCAGGACCAGAAGAATTTTTTCCAGTTCTTTTCGGAAAGTCTGGTTATCAAGAAGGTTCGCTTTAAAATCACGAAACAAATTGCGTATGGAAAGCATAGCCTTCAGCTGTGGTATTTGCCGGGAGACCTGTTCCGGAGAGAAATCCTTCACGCTCAGAAATATCAGACTGACAGTGTCTTCACTGCCATCATCAGCAAGGGTGTTTTTAACGGTAATATTCACCTTTGGGGAGTATTCGGAAAGCACGGAATAAAAGTTATTTTTATCCAGGTTAACTTTTTACGCTCTGATAATGGTGAGGACTCCTGACCATTAATGAAATCGCCCGCAATACGTAATTTCAGGGGTAGTTCAGTTTTCTTGCTTGCCCCACCCGTATGCAGGTCAAGCTTTGGATTAATACGTGCCTTTGGCACTTCATTCTGGAAACTGTCAGCCCTCACGTTATCTCTGTGTATGCTTTTTACACTACAGTTATCCATATCCGATAATAGAATAATGATCTACCAGTGATAAAATTTGCAGAGCTTTAATCCATAAATTGAAATTTATTAAAAATTTACCGCCAAATGTTAATGCTGGATAGCGCTTACACACCAGCAAAATCAACTACAGATAATACAATTAACAAACATTTAACTAGAAACAGTTAAAGTGCGCAGGTGATTGTTAACAAATCCATCCTTCATTGATTTAAATCAGTATTGAAATACTAAAAATTCCCATACCTTTTCAAGGATAGGGCTTCTGAACGACAGGAGGTGGCTGGGTCTGAAAAACCTCGTGGGGGCTGACAAATCGACAATGACCAAAAATTCAATCAATTCACCAGTAGCTCAACCCGGTGGATAATATCCATGTCACACGCCTGTAAAATCAGTAAGGACATTGAACTGCTGCAATAGTACCCTCACGATAACTTCGCTTTATTTCCCCACAGGAAGGAACAATCACCATTCTTAAATAGCTTATTTAAATGGTTACATTACCTCTCATATATCACGCGCTATAAAATTATAATTACAGTAGTAAACATCCATATTATTTATTTAAAGCATGATATAAGTGATTCTACTTTCTTATAAATCAATTAATTATTAATCCAATTGAAATTATACCAGGATATTTTAGTTTTCAACGTTAAGCCCCCGGTAACCCAGGCTCTCATAAACCCAAAACAAAAACCCCAACCCTTTGACTTTAAATAAAAAAACACATAGGAAATAAAAAACATAAGCAGTAAGCACATTACATATTAATTCATAACAAAAACAAATAACATAAAAAAGTCTAACCCACCTTCAATAATCAATAAAAATCAGAACTGAAAGCTTTACCCCAGTTTCAAGCTGAGCTATTTTAGCCATGTTAGATACTGAGAGAGATAACAATCAGCCTCAAATAAACAAATGCATTACCATCCTATTCTTCGGCCAACTCTCCCTCAATCAAATAAAATATCAATAATATATATGTTAACATAAGGGACGTTAATACCATGTTAAGTTTTAAAGTTAAAAGAATATCTTACGCCATTAATGGCGCATTAATACTAGGCACTTCGTGTTTTTTACCTGGCCTGCCGAATGCTTTGGCAGAAATGCTTATTGTCAATAATGGTAAGCAAATCGATGTAGAGAACAAAACATTCGATAGCATTATTTCCTCTGGAAAGGATAGTTCTATCACAGGGAAAAATATAACTGTACTTACCGCTAATTCAGATTATAAAACTGGGGTGATTGCCCTTGACCAGTCGCATATATCACTGACGGATGGAAGTATTACCACCCTTGGAAATATGGGGTCTGGGCTTATGGCGTCTGGTAACGGTTCGACTATCAACACCACGGGCACCACGCTGGATATCAGAGGAAATGGCACAAAAGGGGCTATGGCTCAGGATGCTGCGACAGTAGCCCTGAGCGGCGGCAGTATAAAAACTGCGGGTGAGATGAGCGATGGGCTCCAGGCAGTTGGCGTCGACAGTTCCGTTAAGGCATCTGATGTCGCCGTAGAAACAAGTGGTAAAGAAGCCTATGGTGCGGCAGCTTACCAGGGCGGGAAAACCATCGTCAGCGCCGGGAGTATAAAAACCACAGGAGACAAAAGTTATGGGGGCTATGTCAAAGATGCTGATTCATCCATTGAAATCTCCGATGCCAGTATAGAAACAACAGGTAAGGATTCTTATGGTGTAGCCGCATATCAAAGCGGAAAGCTCATCATCAACGGCAGTACGATAAAAACCACAGATATAAACAGCCACGGTATTGCCGTTACTGATACGGGATCATCCGCTGAGGTTGCTAAATTAGCCATCGAAATCACCGGGGACAACTCTGTAGGGGCAGTGGCTCTGAATAATGCCAAAGTCACTGTTCGTGATAGCAGCATAAAAACCGCCGGTGAAGAAAGCGTGGGGATCCTGGCCAAGGATAATAGTGCTGCTATTGAGACGTTTAACGTAAACACCGAAACAACCGGAAATGCCTCATATGGCGCGGTGGCCTATAAAAGCGGCAAAGTCGCCATCAACGGCGGTACGATAAAAACTTTCGGTGACAAAAGCCTCGGGATAGGAGCTGCAGATGAAGGCTCATCTGCATCTGCAATTAATGTGGCCATAGAAACACAGGGGCTCAATTCTGTAGGTGCCGGTGCCGGCAACAAAGGAGAAATAACTCTGGTTGGCGGAAGTATAACAACAACCGGTGAACTCGCTCACGGCCTGATCATATATAACGGCGGCCGGATGACCACCACTAATACTCAAATCCAGACAGAAGGGAAAAATGCCGCTGTTATTTTTGCCAATAGAGACACACTATCCAAAGATAATGATGTCAGTACTGTCAGCATAACTGACAGCACGCTGAAGTCTTCCCTGGGGAGTATTCTGATTTCCTACGGAGCCGCGTTGGATGTGACGTTTAAAAATGTCATTGCCCCACGCTCCGGCAGCGGCCTGCTGATTACCTCCTTTGACGCAGATCCCGGTGAACATGGCGTTGTCAATCTCACTGCACAAAAATCCAGCCTCTATGGTGATATCATGGCCGCCGCAGAAAACGTGGTATCGGTCAGGCTGGAAGATGCCACGCTTACCGGGGCAGCCAAAAATGCCACTAATATGACCCTCGACCAAGGCGGCGTATGGACGGTAACCGGTAATTCAACCGTATCACAATCTGTCAGCAACGCCGGCACCCTTGCCTTCTCACCCCCGACCGGCGGGCAGTTTAAAACACTCACCACCCAAAACTACACCGGTAACAATGGCACTCTGATCTTCAATACCCTGCTGGGTGACGATAAGTCGCAAACGGACCGGCTGGTGATCACCGGTGACTCGGCGGGTAATTCAAACGTTCAGGTAAACAAGGCCGGCGGCGGCGGCGCACAAACTGTCGAAGGCATTGAGCTGATTTCCGTCGGCGGAAAGTCTGAAGGCGTTTTCACCAAAACAGGACGTATTGCTGCCGGTGCCTATGATTACGAGTTGGTGAAGAAAAACAAAAACTGGTATCTGTCCAGCACGCAGACAAACCCTGTCTCCCCCGGCATATCGGAAGAAAAACCTGTTATCCCCCCTGTAGACCCTGGGACGCAGGAAAAACCTGTAACGCCAGCAGAGCCTGTAATACCGGGGGACCCCGCAACACCGATTTCGCCGGTATACCCTCTGGAACCAGAACGTCCCACTGAGCATATCTTCCGCCCAGAAGCAGGCAGCTATGCCACGAATATGCTGGCCGCCAATACGCTATTTACTCTCTCGCTGCACGACCGTTTGGGTGAAACTCAGTACACCGACGTGCTTACCGGTGAGAAAAAAGTGACCAGCATGTGGTTGCGTAATCAGGGTGGGCATCAACGCAGCCAGATGGCTGATGGTCAGAACAAGACTCAGGCCAACCGTTATGTGGTGCAGTTGGGTGCCGATCTCGCTCAGTGGAGCACTGACGGACTTAATCGTTACCACCTCGGTGTAATGTCAGGCTATGCCAACCAGAAAAGCCATACACACTCATCAGTTACCGGCTACGGCTCACGTGGGAACATTGATGGCTACTCCACCGGCATTTACAGCACCTGGTATGCGAATGCGGCAAATAAGTCTGGTCTTTACATGGATGGCTGGCTGCAATACCAATGGTTTAACAACGAAGTGAATGGCGATAACCTCAACGCCGAGAAATATAAATCCCGTGGATTTACCGCATCATTAGCCAGCGGTTACAGCTTCCTTCTCGGTGAAAGCAAGAGCCGCCAGGGCATGATCAGAACCTTCTGGTTACAACCTCAGGCTCAGGTTACCTGGATGGGCGTGAAAGCGAAGGAACATACCGAATCCAATGGCACTCGCGTGCAGGGCGACGGGCAAAACAACATCCGTACCCGTCTTGGCGTCAAGGCGTACCTTAAAGGGCACAGCGCTATCGACGAAGGTAAAGATCGGACATTCCAACCCTTTGTCGAAGCCAACTGGCTCCATAACAGTAAAAACTTCGGCGTAACCCTGGATGACACCAGGGTCTCTATGGCCGGCACTCGCCACATCGGCGAAATAAAAACAGGTGTGGAAGGGCAACTCGGTAACAATCTGAATCTGTGGGCAAACATTGGGCAACAAATGGGGGATACAGGCTACAGCGACACCCAGGCTGCGCTTGGCGTGAAATATCTTTTCTAAAATGCACTTCTGACTGATGTCAGAGTTGGCCGGGGTTTAGCTCTTTAAAGGAATTTCCTCCCCGGCCAACACCTCTTTTACAGGATGATGGTACAACCACCGCTAACGCCGGCCGTCCAAGGTCGGCTTCCTATGCAAAGATAGGGTCGAAAGACAGGTTTTTTGCTTCCCAACATAAATGCTAATATCCCCTTTTCCTGATAAACAGAATCCAGCATGCCATCGTCTTATCGTCGCTGTCTCACCCTCGTTATCGCGCTGATTATCGGCGTTGGCTCCCCCATGCTGGCGCAGGCCAGGCCCGATCTGGAACGTAAAATCGGCACAACCCTGGTCGATTCAAAATCGCCTGATTATCAATTCAGCGATCTGCGCTTCACTTCGGCGGACGGTCAGCGCCGTTATCGTGTCCGCATAATAAAACCGCGCATTGCTCCGCCCTTGGGCGGCTATCCGGTTATCTACTTCCTGGACGGCAACGCAGTATTGATGGAGTTGAACGCCCAGTTGCTGGCTCAGCTTGCCGTACAAAAACAGCCGCCGGTTCTGGTGCTACTCAGCTATGACAACGATCTGCGTATCGACTCCAGAGGCCGCAGTTACGACTACACACCGGCTTCGCAACAAGGTTCAGGAAAGCAGCCCCATGGTGGCGCAGACGCTTTCCTTAAACTGATCGAAACCCAGATTAAGCCTGCCGTGGCCGCTCAGGTCACCGTTAACCCGCAGCAGCAAACGCTGTGGGGGCACTCTTATGGTGGCCTTTTCGTTCTGCATACTCTGTTAACCCAACCTGCTACTTTCCAGAATTACATCGCGGTGGAACCTTCGCTGTGGTGGGGGAAAGGCTTTATCCTGCAAGAAGCGCAACGTGTTATGGATAGGCATCCGTCTTTGTCCGCCCATTTGCAGTTGTGGAACGGCGGTGCGGAGAAAATGCGTGAAGCCCCGCCGATTATCAGGCAGAGTCAGTTACCCGCAGATGCGGCTCATGGCCTGGCCACACGGCTGGCGACACTTGACGGACTTAAGGTTGACTATCGGGAATGGCCCGGTTTAGACCATGGGACAATGTTCGGTGCGGCCATACCGCCGGCTTTGGAAGGCATAGCCAAAGGCGAGGCGGCGGGTAAATAAGGCTTTAAAAGCGGGTTCTGGGAAAAGGCTGTACGCGGCGGCTCCCCTTTGGCAAGTTAACTTGCTCTACCGGTGGAGCCTGAATAGCTAATGTATTTCCTGGATGGGGCCCTGGTGAGGCACAATAGGAATAGATAGACTGAGCAGGACCAAAGGCTATTTATTACCGCGTATTACGTTATTTTCTGGCCCTGTCGCAGCTAATATAGCCCCTTGAGTACGTGACGGGAACGGGTGAAAACCACCCTTGTAATACATTATGAAAAGTGATAGTTAAACCGGTTGGAGTAACCTCCGTTTGATTGCACCGCCTAATAATTATCACAGGGAATTATATTATAACGATGAATATCAATATTACCGACCAACCGAACCCGAAAGACGAAGAATTTGTGATTGACAGTCTTTGGGCCCACAACGCCAAAATTGAACCCGTCGATATCCACCCCTTATTCCTGACCGTCACCGATGACGAGGGTAAAATCGTTGCCGGACTGGTTGCCAGAACCTGGTGGGGCGGGCTTGAAGTGCAGTATCTTTGGGTCAGCGACCAATACCGTAAAAGCGGTTATGGCCGTCAACTGATGGTACAGGCCGAAGAAGAGGCCAAGAAACGCGGTTGCCACATGGCCTATGTCGATACTTTCGATTTTCAGGCCCGCGGCTTTTATGAAAAATTGGGCTATCAGGTTTACGGCAACTTAGGCGACTATGCCAAACAGCATACGCGTCACTACCTGGCGAAAAAGATTTAACCCAATTCCAGTCGGTGAGGTCAGAATGGATTCGCCCGATAAAAGTAATGAATTCTATTTGAAAGGCCTGATTGCCATGATGGAGCACTTAAGTGAGCCATGGGGCATCAAGGACCTGGCATCCCGTCATCTTTACATGAACCGGGCCGCCTACCTCTATACCAATACGCCATTAAATTTTGATATAGCCGGTAAACGAGACGACGAGTTCCCCGCCGACTGGGCCGAATCTGCAGCCGATTTTGTTGAACATGACAAAATGACCGAGATCTCGCGGGATCGGGTTGCCGTGATAGAAACACATTATTGGTACGGGAAAGACAGCCTGACACCGTTTATCAGCGAAAAACTGCCTATCTACAACGACAAGAAAGAAGTCTTCGGGGTAATGTGGAACGCCAAACCGCTTAACACCTTATCCCCGCTTAACTATATCAACCATCAAAAACCCAGCGTACTAACCACAGAAACCAACAGCACCATTTTTACCCGGGCTGAGCTGGACGTTATATTTTTAATGCTGCAACGGCTGTCGGTGAAAGAAATCGCCAAAATATATAACATCAGCAATAAGACCATAGAAAATAGAATATATAACATTTATCAAAAATCTGATGTCCACACACAGCAGCAGTTTGAGGAATTTTGCAAATATGCTCAGCTGGACAGCTACATTCCCGATCGCCTGATAGCTAAAGGCATCCAGTTTATTTAAATAGCAAGGAATACCTCACCGTGATCAAAATCGAAGACTATCCGTTAACCCGGGTACCTCAGGATAAAAGAGTCTCGTTTTTAAGCGTAGCCATAGTGCATATGGGCATGCTGACCGCGCTCGATCAGTTTATGCTCGGTGCCGTACTCGGCCACTCCATGACGCTGCTCGATGCATTTACCGCCATTTTCATCGGCAGCCTGATCTTTGGCGTGGTGACCTATGGCCTGGGCCTGGCGGGCATGCGCGAAGGGATCTCCGGCAGCCTGTTGGCCCGTTGGTGCGGCTTTGGGCGACTCGGATCGGTGTTGATCGGGGTGGTAGTGGCCGTCAGCCTGCTGGGCTGGTTTGGCATTCAAAACGCCATCTTCGCCAAGTCGCTGGATTTCGCGTTGGGGAACAAGCTGGGCTTTGGCCTGGCGGCCGGTCTGTCCGGCACCCTGCTGACCATTCTGGTGGCGTTCGGCTTTAAAGCCTTGCGTATCGCCGCCAGGATTGCGGTACCGATGTTTATTATGCTGGTGGCCTATATCTCCATCATCACCCTCACCGGCCACAATCTGCCTGAAATTATTCAACTGGTACCACCAGGCGAACCGCTGTCGATCAGCGCCGGTATCACTATCGTAGTCGGCGGTGCGATTGTCGCCAGCCTGATGACGCCGGATCTAACGCGCTACTCCAGGAACGGCAAGCATGTCTTTGGCGTCACCATTTTCACCATCATTGCCGGGGAATTCGTGGTTAACGGCCTGGCGATACTGATCGCCAAAACGCTGGGCACGGCGGATGTGGTCACCATCATGTCACAGGTCGCCGGTGGTGCAGGCCTGCTGGTCGTGGTGTTCTCTACCCTCAGGGTTAACGACCTCAACCTGTATTCCTCTTCGCTAGGCATCGTTAACGCCGTCGAAGGCATGACGGGCAAAAGACTGAAGTACACCGCCACCACCCTGGTGATCGGCGTGCTGGGCACCACATTGTCGGTACTGGGGATCCTCGACCGCTTCGTCGACTTCCTGACGGTGCTTGGCGTGGTGTTCCCGCCGATTATCGGCGTCATGCTGGTAGATTATTATCTGCTGCGTACTCACCGTAAAATTCTCGACGAGAGCCGTCGCGAAGGGAAATTGCCGGACCAGACGCCAACTATCGGCTGGGCGGCGATCATCGCCAGCATCGTCGGCAGCATTGTCGGTTTGGTGACCGAGTGGGGCGTGCCGACCATCAACTCTCTGCTGGCTGCCAGCCTGATCTATTGGGTATTTAAGTTGGCCATGAGCCGTTCTCAGAAACCTGCGCCTGCGCAAAGCTGATTGATATCCCTACTCTCCCGCGCTGGGGAGTGGGGATAATCGGAACAGAAAGGGGGTTTGATTAAGTTGTCGCCACCTTTTTTAGGCGCAACAAATTGATATCGGTCGGCTAAAAAGCCGACTGGCATCAATACGAAAGCGGGTTTTTTACTGCGAAGGTAAAACAGAAGACGTAATGGGGATCCCTGGTGTCGGTAGCTAAAACATCCTTTAATACCCAGAGAATGGAAACGCCTCCCTCCCTGAGCTTTTTATTATAGAAGTTGTCAGACAATCGTTTATTAACCGTTTTGACCGTCAAGAAACACTTCAGTGTGGATGAACAGTAGCTCACGGAAACCACCGTGGTCAACACAAAAGTAGACACAAAACCCACTTTTGTGTCCACTTTCTCCAGTCTTAAACCTAACCAATTGATTTATATTTAATTACCTTTGTTTTACATTTTACTCATCATGATAAAAGCATCAGCTGGCATGATACGTGAGAGATCAAAGCCCATTTCCAATGATTAATCAGCCGGTTACCGCCCCAACCTCAGCGTCAGTTCTGGACAATGTCGGCGCGTGCGATATAGTAATGCCGGCCAGAATATTGTAAGGAATGCTTATGAAGACCACTAACGCGCAGCGCAAAATCAACATCATTAAGAATATTGAATATCTGATGCGCACCCGGGGCGAAACTAAAGCATCCTTCTCTAACCGCACTGGCCTGACGCGTACCACCATCTATAAAATTCTCGACGGCCGGGTTAACAACGTGCAGCAGGCCACCGTCAACCGGATTTCAGATTTCTTTGGCGTTTCCTGTGAAGAGATCGAAGATTATGATCTGGCCAAGCTGGAACTGCTCAATGAAACGCTCTCTACCGAAGGCAATAAAAACCCTTCCGCCGTGCCCGTTATTCCTCAGTCGCGTTTTTTAGCGGTTGCCGGTTGGAAAGTCGGCCAGTTGGTAACTGAGTTCCCTTTGACTTATTTCTTCGGCGATGAGTCAAATATGGTAGCAATGAAAATAGAGACCGAAATAAAAGGTTCATTTATTCCAGGCGAGGTGATTATTATAAAACGCCCGCCGGTGCTGGTTTGCGATTCGCCTTTATTGTATCACTCGGGAAAAAATGGCTTCTTTGTGGTTAACGACAAAGAAGATTACTGCATGGAAAAAAATCATCAGGATACCGTGCAATTCCTGGGTTATATCTTTGGAGAACGGCTATAAATGGAACCGAATCAAAAGTTCAAGCTATTGGGCTTTACCCGGCATGGCACCCTCGCCGCCAATGTCATGATATTGGCCACCGGCAAAACCATCACCATGGGGCTCAATGAGCTGGCCGACAGCGAAATATCGGAAGATCTGAGCCGGCATGAGCTGCAGGCGCTGTACCGCAAAATCTACGGTAACAATCAGCAGCAAACCGCCTATGAGCTCAGCGATCGCCATGAACGATCGTGGTACGCCTACCTGATCATTACCGTCGCACTCAGCGTGATTTATATCTTCTCAACCCTGTGTGGCGTCAAACCGATTCAAATTCCCGCATTGAACCTCATCACTCCCCCGGCGATTTTTATTTACCCCCTCACCTTTATCCTGGTGGATATTCTGAACGAGTTTTACGGGCTGCGACTGGCCAGGCGCACCATCATCATCTCGTTTATGGCAAACCTGATTTTCGTGCTGGGCGTCTGGGTCACCACCTTGGTACCCAGTATTCCGCAATGGGAATTCAGCAAGACCTATGACGGCATCGTCCACAGCATCATGGCGGTCCTGGTGGCGTCGTCTGCGGCCTATTTAATCTCCGAGAACGTCAACTCTTACCTGCTGTGCAAAATCAAAGAGCTGACCAACTCCCGCTACCTGTTTGTGCGCGTGATCACCAGCACCGTGGTCGCCTCGGCCATCGATAGCGTGGTGTTTTGCACGCTGGCGTTCTACAACGTTCTGAGCTGGGATATCATCAAGACCATGATCCTGTCACAATTCTTGATCAAGGTGGTCTACGCCCTGGTGGGTGTCGGGCCGATTTACGCCGCTCGCAGCCTGTTTAACCGCTATATCAATACCGATCATGCAAGGAGCAATGAATATGCATATCAAAAAACAAGATAAAATCACCCATCTTGGCGCAAACTCCGATTATCCGGACCAGTACGCTCCCGAATTGCTCGAGGCCCTGCCACGCTCACGCGGTCGGGATCTGATCGGTGTAGATGAACAAAACCTGCCGTTCAGCGGCTTTGATCTGTGGACCGCCTTCGAGCTTTCCTGGCTCAACGCCAAAGGCAAGCCGGTGGTGGGCATTGGTGAATTCACCCTGCCCCATTCTTCCACCAACCTGATCGAGTCCAAGTCATTCAAACTTTATCTCAACAGCTTTAACCAGACACGCTTCGACAGCGTGGAACAGGTGAGTGCCGCGATGCAAAAAGACCTGTCGCAAGCGGCAAACGGCCAGGTTGGGGTTAAGCTCTATCCGGGTCTGGACGGATATTCGCCGCAGATCGATAGCCTGCCAGGCATCAATATCGACGATCTGGATATTGCCGTCGATGATTTCGACTTTAAGCCGGAATATCTGCACGGTGCAGCAGACCAACAAGGGGACATCGTGACCGAAACCCTGTCGTCCAACCTGCTGAAATCCAACTGTCTGGTCACCAACCAGCCGGACTGGGGCAGCGTGGTGATCCACTATCAGGGCCGGAAAATCGATCGCGAGCGCCTGCTGCGCTACCTGATCTCCTTCCGCCAGCATAACGAGTTCCACGAGCAGTGTGTCGAGCGCATTTTCAACGACATCAAGCAAAGCTGCCAACCGGAAAAGCTCAGCGTTTTTGCCCGCTATACCCGCCGCGGCGGCCTGGACATCAACCCGTTCCGCAGCGACTTCGAAACGGCGCCAACCCTCGGTCGTCTGATCCGACAATAAGCTTCCCCATCAATGCCCCCATGCGGGGCATTATTTTTCCCCTGTTCATCTCCTTGTTATTTTTCGCTATTACCGTCGTTAGCAACTATCTTCAAAACAAACCTCAGGGAGTTTAACGACGCATGCCTGACTTTTCGCGCAGAGAAATACTGCGGGCTGCCGCCATCGGATCGGCTTTTTCACTGTTACCCGCGTCGATCCGCAAAGCCTTGGCGATCCCAGCCAATAACCGCACCGGCACCATCAACGATGTCGAACACGTGGTGATCCTGATGCAGGAAAACCGTTCCTTCGACCATTACTTCGGCACGCTGCCCGGCGTACGCGGCTTTAGCGATCGCATAACCATTCCTTTGCCCGACAACCGTCACGTCTGGCAACAGCAAGGGGAAGATCGACTGGTGCTGCCTTACCATCTGGACAGCAAACGTGGCAATGCCCAGCGGGTGAGCGGCACGCCGCACTCGTGGGTGGATGAGCAATCGGCCTGGGACAGCGGCCGCATGAGCGCCTGGCCAACCTACAAAACGCCGACCTCGATGGGTTATTACCGTCGGCATGAGCTGCCCTTCCAGTTTGCCCTGGCCGAAACCTTCACCCTGTGCGACGCCTATCATTGCTCGATCCACGCCGGCACTAACACCAATCGCTTGTTCCACTGGACCGGCACTAACGGCCCGACGGCAGCCGAGGTCGCCGTAGTGGTCAACGAATGGGACAGCCCAGGCCCACCCGACGTAGGCTACCAATGGCAAACCTATCCCGAACGGCTGGAAGCCAGCGGCGTCAGTTGGAAGGTCTACCAGTTTTTACCGGATAACTTCACCGACAACCCTTTGGCGGGGTTCCGTCAGTACCGTGCGGCCAGCGTGAAAGTGGGCAATCCGGCGCAGCCGCCGAAGGACTTTACTGCCTTTGTCCCCTACCGCGACAAGCTGAACGCCGAAGCGCCGTTATACAAAGGCAATGGCAATACGCTGCCGGCGGCGGACGGCAACGATTTAGAGGCCATGTTGGCCGGTTTCCGCGCCGACGTGCAGCAAGGCAAATTGCCGCAGGTAAGCTGGATCATCGCTCCGGCGGCCTACTCGGAACACCCCGGGCCTTCCAGCCCGGTGCAGGGTGGGTGGTTTACCCAGGAGATCCTCAATGCGCTGACGGAGAATCCCGAGGTGTGGAGTAAAACCGTGCTGCTGGTCAATTACGACGAGAACGACGGCTTCTTCGATCATATGCCGTCGCCCTCCGCACCGTCACTGCGTGAAGATGGCACCTTCGCCGGTAAATCGACGGTGCCGTTCGACAGTGAAATCTTTCAGCATGTCGCCCCGCCAGGCTCACAGGAACAACCGCCGCCGGACGGCCGCATCTATGGCCCCGGCCCTCGTGTGCCCATGCTGGTGCTGTCGCCCTGGAGCCGCGGTGGCTGGGTTAATTCACAGGTGTTCGACCACACTTCAGTGCTGCAATTTCTCGAGAAGCGCTTCCAGGTACACGAACCCAATATCAGCGCCTGGCGACGCGCGGTATGTGGCGATCTCACTTCGGCCTTCAACTTTGTCGATCCCAACGGGGAAACCTTGCCCAACCTGCCCGCCACCAGCCGCCATTCCGCCGACAGCCTGCGCCAGCGGCAGGAGCAATTGCCGCAGGTGCCTCTGCCGGCAGTAGACAAACAACAGTTGCCGCATCAGGCACGACTGGCACGCCCTTCACGCGCCCTGCCTTACCAATTGCATGTTGAAGAAACTATCTCCCCCGACCAGCAATTACTGACGCTCAACCTGTACAACACCGGGGCGCAGGGGGTGGTATTTCACGTTTACGACCGGTTGGATTTGAACCAGATCCCACGGCGCTATACCGTCGAGGCCGGCAAAGCGCTCAGCGATAACTGGTCCGTGACGAACCAGTATCACCTGTGGCTGCTGGGCCCGAACGGCTTTCATCGTGAACTGCGCGGCGCCACTGGGCAACCGCAGCCGCAAGTCCGCCTGACGCCGCAAGGCGACCACTTGTCATTAACCCTCACTAACCCCACCCACCAGGCTATAACCGTGACTATCGCCCGCTGCCCTTATACGCAAAACGGCCCCTGGTCGATTGAGCTGCCGGCAGGAGAGCGCCACCAGCAGGCCTTTGACGCCAGGGCCAGCGGAGGTTGGTACGATATTTCACTGCAGGCTTCTGACGGTTGGCAACGCCGCATGGCCGGGCGGCTAGAGAACGGCGAGCACAGCGTCAGCGATCCGCTAATGGGCAAAGCCTAAGATATCCGCACGGGGGTGTTCAAAAAGCGAAAGGATATGGATTATCATTAGCCTCTTTATTCAACACCCCATGCCCAAGGATCTCCATGCCTGCCGTTCTTATTGCCAAAGCCAGCCGTTGGCTGGCCGCCTGCGCCCTGCTGATGGTCAGCGCCGTACAGGCCGCACCGATCGTCGTCACCGATGTCGCGGGTCGAGAAGTCACCCTGCAGCAGCCCGCCCAACGGGTGATCCTGGCCGATGCCCGCGCGCTGCTGGCACTGAATATCCTGCATCCGCAGGAGCCGTTGAAAAATATTATCGCCTGGGATAACTCGCTGAAGGTGAAGGCACCGGATCTGGTGGAGGCCTACGCGAAAAAATTCCCGCAGGTGATGCAGATCCCCACCTTCGATAATCCTTACGTCAGCGATTTCAGCGTAGAAAGCGCCGTTGTCCGTAAGCCGGATCTGATCATTTTCGACATCGGCCTGCTGAGCAAGCTGAAGGACAGCGGCGTGCTGGCCCAGTTGGAAAAAATCGGCATCCCGGTACTGATTATCGACTTCCGTCAGCAGCCGCTGACCAACACCGTCGCCAGCATGCAACTGTTGGGCAAGGTGTTTGACGAGCAGCAAAATGCCGACGCCTTTATCCAGCTCTACCAGCAACGTCTGGATCTGGTACGCCAGCGGGTGGCTACGCTGAAGCCGGAACAGCGCCCCAGCGTGTTTATCGAACGCAGCGCCGGCATGAAAGGCGAGCAGTGCTGCAACACCTTCGGCAAGGGCAGCTTTGGCCAATTTATCGATACCGCCGGCGGCAACAACATCGGCAGTAAACTGTTCCCGGAAATGGGCGGTGAGGTGAACGTGGAACAGATGATCGCCAGCAACCCGGATTTCTATCTGATGACCGGCGCCGACTGGAGCCGCGGTCATAAAGGTACATTGGCGGTTCCCTTGGGCTATGCCACCGATACCGCCACCACAGAGAAAAAGCTGGCGGTACTGATGAACCGCACCGGCCTCAACGTGCTGAAGGCGGTAAAGGAAAAACGCGTGATGGCGATTTACCACCAGTTCTATGACACGCCGCTGAATTTTATTGCGGTCGAGGCCATCGCCAAATTCCTGCATCCGGACTTATTTAAAGATATTGATCCGCAAGCGGATATTGAAATGGTGCACCATAAATTCACGGCGCTGGATTACAGCGGCGTGTTTTGGGTCACCGCAAAATAATCCCCCGCTCGGGGCCCGCCGGCCGGGCTCCGACACCTTTCCCCGCCACTTGCTTACCGGTTGAATTATTCCGCAACAAAGCTATTTACTTGCCAATAATTATCATTAAGATTGTCATTTCTAATAAAACACATCCGGGTTCGAAACTTTTAAGGCATTATTATGTCAATTCTTTTTCGTCTTTCGCTGTTGGCGGCTTCCGTTGCCATGGCGCTGCCAGTCCTTGCTGCTGATAATAAATCTCAAAATGATGCGCCTGCCGACACTATTACCGTCGTCGGCAACTGGCTGGATAACCCGGATACCAGTTCGGTGTTGCTCAACCACCCCGGCGCACGTTCCATCGTGACCGAACAACAAATGCATGAACAAGGCGATCAGACCATTGCCGATACCCTGCGCGGCGTGCCTGGCGTGCAGGTGCGCGACAGCAACGGTACCGGCGGCAGCGATATTTCGCTCAACGTCGGCGTACGTGGCCTGACTTCGCGCCTTTCACCTCGCTCCACCATTTTGATGGACGGCGTCCCCTTGGCGGTCGCGCCTTACGGTCAGCCACAGCTGTCGATGGCACCGCTGTCGATTGGCAGCCTGCAATCGGTTGACGTGGTGCGCGGTGGTGGCGCAGTGCGTTACGGGCCGCAAAACGTCGGCGGCGTGATTAACTTCGTCACCAAGGACATCCCGAAAACCTTCGGTGGCGCGGCCAGCGTCCAGACCCAGGGGGCCAGCCACGGCGGCCTGAAAACCCTGACCAGCACCTCGCTCGGCGGCACCGCCGACAACGGTTTCGGCGCAGAGCTGCTGTATTCCGGCCTGCACGGCCAGGGCTATCGCGACAACAACGACAATACCGACATCGACGATTTCATGCTGAAAACGCGCTATGCGTTTACCGATCGCGATGAGTTACTGGCCAATTTCCACTATTACGACGCAAAATCCGGTATGCCGGGCGGGCTGAGCAGCGCGCAGTATGCGCAAAATCCGTTCCAGTCGACCCGTCCGTGGGACCAGTTCGAAGGCCGCCGCAAGGATATGTCGTTCAAATATAAGCACCAGGAAGACGACAAGCAGTTCGAAGTGCTGACGTATTTCACCGACAGCTATCGTGGCAGCAGCATCGAATCGGAAGGCACCGGTAAAAACGCCGGGATGAAACGTATGGTGTCTTACCCGCGCCACTACTCCACCTGGGCGATCGAACCCAGCTACTCGCAGGTCTTCCGTTTCTGGGACATGGCGCACGAGATCACCCTCGGCTACCGCTACCTGAACGAAACCATGGATGAAAAAGCGTCCCGTTCAGCCTGGTACAACCCGGCAGATATCGGTTCTACGCCGGAAACGCCGGATTACTATCAGCACACCTCCGGCGGCACCGCAGCCCACGCACTGTACATTGACGACACCATTAACGTCGGCAACTGGACGGTTACGCCGGGCCTGCGCTATGAAAGCATCCGCACCCATGTGGATGATTCGTTCAACAACATCAGCCGCGAGAAGAGCTACAGCGAACCGCTGCCGTCACTGAACGTCATGTACCACATGTCCGACGCCTGGAAGCTGTTCGCCAACGCCAACACCTCGTTCGGCAGCATGCAGTACTTCCAGCTGACCAAGGGCGGCAACGGCAACCAACCCGCGCCGGGCCTGACGGCGGAAAAAGCCCATACCTATGAATTCGGTACCCGTTATGACGACACCATCGTCAAAGCCGAGGCCACGCTGTTCTATATCGATTTCGATAACCAGCTGCAGTACATCAGCAACGATGTCGGCTGGACCAACATGGGCGCCACCAAGCACAAGGGTATCGAGCTGGCGCTCAGCTACGATCTCAGCGAACTGAACCGCGCGCTGGATGGCGTAAGCGTCTACACCAGCTACACCTATACTAAAGCCAGCACCGACAAGGGCGACTTCGCCGGTAAGGATTTGCCGTTCTATTCGCGCCAGGTGTATACCGTCGGCACCCGCTACGCCACCGGCAGTTGGGTGTGGAATCTGGACAGCTATGCCCAGTCCAAGCAGCACTCGCCGGGCACCGGGCCGGATTACGTCACGCAGGAAAGCGCCGACGGCCAGTTTGGCAACATCGCCGGGTATATGGTGTGGAATATGCGTGGGGAGTATAACTTCGGGCCGCAGCTGTCGAACCTGACGCTGGGTGCCGGGGTGAAAAACCTGTTCGATCAGCGCTACTTCACCCGCTCCAACGACAACAACTTCGGCAAATACGTCGGTGAACCGCGCACCTTCTTCGTGCAGGGTTCCGTGGCGTTCTAAGCGTTTAAAGCCCCCCGGCTCGCCAGAACCGGGGGGTTAATCTTGCGAACGACGCGTAACCTCAGAGTCGTAAGCACGACAAGCCAGAGTACGGGAATAAAAGCCCCTGCTGAGCTTTTTGTTCAAAGCCACGCTGGATATTACTGTTGCTGATACCAAGGCTCATCAGAAAAGCGTCGATCGGCGGGGAATAGCATGGCGGCCTCCAGACGGTAGCGTTCAGCCAACACCATTCGCCTCTGGTGGCGCAAGATAGCTATCAGGCTGGCGTAGACATTGACATCAATGCGCCGTAACAAATAGGCCCGTGCCCAAGTGACATGTTCCACCAGCAGTAACTCGTCATTCGTCTGGTTATAGCTCATCAAAGCGTTAATCTGCAGGTCAAACTCTCTGCGCTCATCATGCACCCACGCAGACAATGGTGACATCTGTTTCAGTGGTTCGATATCGCGCATACCATTGCGTTCAACCGCCGTCAGCTCTATCCCGCCCCGAAAGGCAGCGATCATCACACTGATGATCATCACAGCCATAACCAGCATTCCCCCTTTTACCAGTATTCCGCTGCCCACCCGACGACAAGCTATACGCTTTTTCGTTAAGCCATCTAATGTGGCTAACAGCAGTAAAAACAGTACCCAATGCGCGGCAGAAATATGAAATGGATATTCAAGTTGGCTATGAATCAGGATAGGAACCAGTACCCAACAGAGCGCGGTTGCTTCTCCGGCTCCACTTCGCCCAGCCCTCCATGCCTGCCGGTCATTATACATTGCTCGTATCAGCAATAGTCCTCCCGCCACAGCGATCATCGCCATGCCCACTAAAGCAAGTAATCCTCCCTCAACCCACCACAACAAAATTTCGTTATGAGGATGCCGAGCGATTTCCAACACTGCAGTTGGAGGGCTCTGATTAATACGAAAGTGCTGGAAACTGAATTCGAAACCACCGTATCCCCAACCGCTCAAAGGTTGCCGGATTATCATTGCCAATGTGTCCATCAGCATCGACAATCGCGCGTGGTTAGATGACTCATGGCTGATATAGCGTAGCATTTCACTATGCTGCCACTGCATCACGATAATCCCCAACAACAACCCCACAGACATTAACCCAACCGCCTTCGCACAAAACAATGGCTGATGCCGCCAGAAACTCAAACAGAAACCCAACGCCATCAATCCTGAGCCTAACCAAGCGGCCCTCGACTGTATCCAGATCAGTAATGCCGGGAGTAAAACTAGCAGCAAAGCGAGCGCCAAACGGTGATAACGTCCATAACCCGAAACCGCCAGCATTTTCCTTGGTAGCAGATAGAGCATCAATGTTAGCCCCAGCCCGGTGGCGATAAAACTGCCCAGCACGTTAGGTTGCTGGAAAACACCAGATACCCGGCGTCCTCCCGGCGGCATACCACTCCATTCAGGGGCAAACAGCTGCAATAACGCCATACCCGCCTGTTGCACAATGAGCAGTAACAGCAGTACGTATAAAGTACGCCGATAGTGACGGTTCAAGGGGAGTTGCAGCCAAGAGAAATAGAGCACCAAGCCAGCAAAAAACGCCGCCATTCGCCAAGCTGCAGCTGGCAACCATTCTGGGCGCGTAAACAATAGCGGAATACTCAACATAATCCCGCCAAAGAAAAAATAGCGGAACGTCGAAGTGATGGTTATGGACCGCCTTCTTACCATCCGCAGCCATATGAGCAATATCAAGCTTGCGCTGGCAGCATAGACCAATGTATTCACCGGCAGATTTAATCCCACCCCTCCCATATTTGGGAAGTAGCGAAAAACAAAAAATGAAACAACAAGAAAAAGTAGAAACAAATAATTATCACAATACTTTACTTTATATAATACACGCATATCTTTCCCAACCTATACATATCCCCGTTCATTGTAATGAGGGAAAGCGTTAATAACCCAAGGAGTATTAATTCGCGGTTCTATCTGTGCTAATCAATAGTCATTAAAACGATCAATGCTTTCGAATAAGTGCCTGGTGTGACCGTCGCTCCAGTTTTTTCTAATATCGAATAGACAACCACCGTGGCTGCCTGCCAACTCGGTACCGAGACATTTAAATCGCTGTCTGCCGGTGCGCCGTTGAGAGTTAAGTGTGATATTAACGACCGGTCGTCAGTCAACGCCAGACCACTGGAATGGCTATAGCCATTAATCCTGAGTCGCACTCCGGCTGCTTTATTGCAAGAAATCGTCAGGTTGCCTGTCGCGATATTGCCCTGCAAGTCAGCGACACTCAACGTCTTATGATCAAGCGTCGTACTTGACGCTAAACAACTGGTGGGCGGCTCAACGGGTGTAATCGGGATACCTTCAACACCACCGCCTCCTCCTCCACGTTGTTTGGGAAGATAGTTGTTAGAGCTCCCGGAGGTGCCGCTCACTGACAATATAAAAATCATGCTCCCCTGCTGGGCAGACCCGACATACGCCATCTTACCCGTGGCAGACAACAGATTTCTCAATTGGGCCACTGACAACGCATTAATATTAGTGGATTCAAACAACGTTGAATATTCACATCTGGCTCCGCACAATTCTCGTTCAACGCGGCAAGAAACAAACCGGCCAATACCAGTAACGAGATTAAAAGCACTTAGACAAGGATTGGTCACTGTATTTACACGCAGCGACAAGTCGGCCTTATCGACAACAGCATACCCATCCTGATCAATATGCCATTCATAATTATTGAAAGATGACACATAAAAATAGCCACTACCATAGTCAGAGGGCATTCCATAAGAAATGGATGTATAAAAACAAAATAAAAGACACCCAATACGTAATGAAATTTTTCTTATTTCCATAATTATTCTCGTAGAAAACACCAGTCAGAAATATAGAATATGGTTGAAAACCTATATCGGGGAGATGTTGTCCACCTTATTCATACGTCAACCGAAAAGTGGACACCGCGGTAAAGGCTCCCAGCACAACGGACCTGTTAGCCAATGCCAGTGGTTCCACCTGCACATAAGCTTTGAGATGTATCACGTTGCTGCCTTGCGTCAGCGGGTAAAGTTCACTCGCTTTATCAAGCTTAATGGTTTGCCCTGATGCTGTTTCCAGCCCTATAGCAATTCCCCTCGCGTTACCAACGGGAACCAACAACCCTGGCAGCTCACGGCTCTCTTCCGATGTCGTAAACGTTACCGAGATGGATTTGGCTAAACTCAGGTCGCACTGTGCCAGACGCAGCTCGAAGGGCATTCCAACCGTTCGGACATTCTGGTAAAGATATTTATCGACGATTACACCAAACGCCAACTGAACCTCTTCGTCCCCCGGTGCGATAACGCAAGGTTCTGCCACCAACGCGCCACGAAAACGAAGGTTGTCTTTTTCGGCAAGAGCACTCGTTGTACTTAGTACCGTCAACATCCCCAGAACACACACCAAAGGATGGTGTTTCATTTTTATGGTTATCATGCATTTCTCTGCTACTGATAATTAACCTGCAGGGTCGCAGTGGCCTCAAACTGGCCTTCGCTCAACACCGCACCGGGACGCTGTACTGGCACCGCCTCCAGTTGCGGCGGGCTAGAGGGATTAATGGCAATCTTGCTACCCGGCGCCATCGGTTGATCATTCTGATAAATGCGGATGCCCAGATCACTCATGCTAGTTTGCAGTGCTGCCTTATCGAAAGTGCTGACAGCGCCACTAAAGATAAGTGTCATGCCGTCCGTGCCGGTACTCCCCTCACAGCTAATTCGGTAATTCACGGCTTGTCGGTAGTTCACGCCATCAACCTTGTTCACACCCAACCGATCGCCAAAGTTCACATCCACAATCCCGCCATCATTAATCGAGCAAACTGGCGGCTCTATCAGTTTGCCCCGAAATTGCATCTCGGTTGCCTGCCCCACCCCAGCCTTCCCCAAAGCCAACAGCAATAGAGCGTGAATATGCCAATATCGGCGCATATTTATAGATTGCATGAGACTCATCCCGCATTTGTCATTGGTAATCCACCGCCAAGGTTGCACCAGCGCTAAATTCCCCCCCGGTTAACGTTACACCAGCGGCTTTAACCGGTACCGACGCCAATACCGGTGAGTTTGGGTAAGTAAAGTTGACCCAACGATTAAGAGGTAGCCGGATATCGTTATGTAATAAAGCGATACCTAGCCCCGTCTTATTGGTCAGCAGCACTTCGTGATCAAACAATGCGCCACTGCCTTTAATTTGTAATTTCATAGCGTTGGATACTGCGCCACTACATGCGAGGCTATAACTGATCGTTTGACGATAGTTGCTGCCGTCAACCTTCATCGTACTGACTTCGCCAAAATTCACTTCTATTGGTTGATTTTGATTAACGACGCAGGGAGGGGGTTGAACAACAACCACTTTTACCGTTACCGTGGCGGCCTGTATCACCCAAGGCGCAGACAACGCCAATAAGCTCAACAGACTTGCTGCCATGCACAGGTTTTTCCCCGCCATCTTAGTCACCTCATTCATAAAACAGCCGGAAGTGGATCACCGCACTATATGCGCCGGCTTGCAACGCAGCGGGTGTACGCACGGGTGTCACCCGATAAACCAACGCATTATTACCAGGGGAGAGCATCAGTGGCGTACCAGGAAGATCAAGACTCACGGGTTTTCCCTGACGGTCAGACAACAATAGCGCAATACCCGATGCCCCCTGCACTTCAACTAATCCCGTCGTATCTGCATCTTGTAGGGCACTGAAACTCACCGTGCCCGTGGGATATTCGATTCCCCAGGCTCTTTTTCCCACGAGCTCATCCCGCTGGCCGGTCTGAATACGTAAACAATCTTTCAGCCGCAACTCGAGCAATACTGAGGCACCGCGATCACCAGGTTGCTGTAACTGTGCCGTTCCTAAACTCCCCAGACTCACAACCTGATCAGCACTCGCCATATCCAGTCGACAGGCACTTTCCGTCAGTGAACCCGTGATCAGTAGCACACCATTGGCACCATCAACCTCACCACCATCGGCTTGGGCTTGTTGTATCAATAGCATCATCATGACCAATGTCAGCAACACCATCAGCAGCGCCGCAATAATCAACCCTATCCAGCGATGTAGGTAGCGACTATAGCCGTCGTCCCCCCCACAATGCTTAGCTCCCTGCATTGCCATTTCCTCTCCAAATACCTTTAGGGTTTATCCATGACTACATGGCATTCACTACCGCTGCAGGTAAAGTTGAGCTGCGGACGCCCACCGTAATCATTCACATAGGTCAACACAGGGGTTTGCCCCAGAGCCGCTGAAGATACGTTCAGCATGCCGTTGCCTTTAGGTGGCAACATCAACGGTTCAAAACCCGTAATGCCCGGGCTCCCTTTTTTGACGCCGCCATCGACAATCGTTACGTAGTACGGTGTCGGGTTATTGACGCGGTAGGTATTCCCTATCTTGGTCAGCGTCAGTTTTTCCTGCCAAGGCGCGGCGTTTTGCTGAGGCGCTATGGCCGCCGGGCGATAGAACAGTTTGATCCGCGTCTGCAGCGCAATCTGCAGCGTGTTCGGCTTACTACTTTTTGGTGGGATCTCACGGAGGTTGAAGTAATACAACGTCTCTCGATCCTGTGGTAGCTGTGCGATCTTCGACAACGCCAACAACTTCACCTGACTCGCTTTCCCCGGCTCAATACGCTGAACCGGCGGCAGCACTGTCAGTGGGCTTAGGATTTTATTCCCCCGTTCGTCTTCCAGCCACCCCTGTGCTAAATATGGCAACTGTTTGTTTTGGTTGCTAATATTAAGACTTACGGATTTCAAGTCACCGTCAAAAATCACTCTAGTGCGATCCAGAGCAATAGCGCCCTGCACCTGCCAAGCCGTCATAAAACCTAGCAAAACAGCGATAACCGCGCTCAATTTGGATATGCCACGGCGTTTTACATAAGTCATGATCATCAATACCTATATCCTGATTGTTATTACATTATTCTTTGTGCTGAGGAGAGAGCCTCCCCCTACACACTGTTCATGGCAGCATCATCGCCCGCACACTTTGCTGGCTTAAATCGCTCCCCCTACCTACCGGTTCACACGGCAATAGCAGGTTATTCATCAGCAAATCCGCTGGCAGCGACGCCGGCATTTTCACCTCGCATTGCACATGGCCCGCCCAGCTCACCTTCATGGTCTCACCTGCATTGATACCACTCAGGTAAACACTGCCACCGTCGTTAACAATGCCAGTTTCCTGATTGCGCACGTTCAACACCGTCGCACCAAAAGGCGGCTCACTGCCATCGGCGAGTCTGATCATCGCCATAGCCTTTTCACCGGCTATCACGTCAAATCGTCGAGAACCAATCGCGCCTTCGGTGAGCGTTGCCTGCACCACCGAAGTTATCGCCTCCGCGCTATCACTTAGCTGGTTCAAATCGATGCTCACCTTATTGCGGTAATAGCTGTTTACTTCTGCGACAACCGCTTTGCCAAAGCGGTTGCTTCTGGAGGTGCTGCCATATCCACGCACCGGCACACCACTGACCCCATTGGTGTCAATCAACAAACGTGTGCCTCCCATCATGTTGCTGCGGTGTAATGCCCCACCTTCGGACGTTAACGTCATACCCCCTTGCGCATAGGCACCCAATGCGCTATAGCTGCCTTGCTGATAGCTGGCATTGGCACTGACCCTGGCAATATCCCCTTCATAATCGTAATAACCACTCAGGTTGCCACCACGGCGCGATGTGCCAGCGGACAACTGGTAGCTGCTATGCTCGTCAATCCGATCGTAATAGCCAGCACGGTGCACTGTGTCCTTATGATCAAGCATTAGGCTGTAATTAAGTGATGCTCTATTTCCCCATGGCATCGACACGGACAACGTCATTCCATCCTCATTGCGACCGTTAAAACGGTTGCGGTAAGCCCCTATCGACAAGCTGAGATTTTTGATATTGCCGAAATCAAAGTAGCGCGACAGCGTCAGGTTATAGCGATCATTGGTTGGTCGATTCCAATAGGTCTGGTGGTTGTAGTTGAGATAAGTGCTTAATCCCCAGTCCCGAAAGTTCTTGTTCAGGGTGACGGTGTACATTTCCCTGCTGCTACCGCTTCTGTGGCCGGTATAGCGCGCATCAAGATATTCGCTCATTGTCATGAAGTCCTGCGCCGAGAAACGGTAACCAGCAAAGGTCACTTGACTGTCCAATTCGTCAAAGGTCTTCGAATAACTGAGGCGATACGAGCTGCCGCTAAAGGCTCTCTCTTGTCGCAGCTGTGTCCGTGACTGGGTCGCATCAAATGACAGCGCACCCAGTGCCATTAGATCGCGCCCAATCCCCAATGACAGCGCGTTATAATCGCCACCGCCTAATCCACCACCGTACAGCGACCAACCGTTGGTCACTCCCCAAGAAAACTCCCCGGCAGTAAACAACGGGCCTCGCAGCTGATGCCCCCATTCCGCTGGCCGTCCTGCCGCCAGTTTGAAGCGCACCAAACCTGGGCGCGTTAAGTATGGAATGCTGGCCGTGTTGACCGTAAACGTTTGCACCACACCTCCGTCCTGCTCCTCCACCCGCACATCAAGCTGTCCTGATACAGCGTCACTAAGCCCCTGAATACGAAATGGTCCAGCAGCAACCTGTGTCTCATACAACACCCGCCCCTGTTGGCTGATGATGACCTTGGCATTCGACTTGGCTATCCCCGTTACTTCTGGCGCATAACCTCGCAGATTCGGAGGTAACATGTTGTCATCGGACCGTAAACTGAGCCCGGTAAATCTGAAACTGTCAAAAAGGCTGGACTCCAAATACTCCTCACCCAGCGTCAATTTTGCACGCCATGCCGGAATAGCCCGGTAGATGTAGTAGCGGCTCCACTCCAGCGAACGCTGCATCCGTTGTTTCGAACCGGATTGACTGGCCAGTCGCCCTTGCCAGTCAGCGCGCAACCGCCAAGCACCTGCGTTCCCTCCCAAAGTCCCATTGCCGCTGATGTCATACCCATTGCCAGCTTGCCGCTGATTCCACTGCGTTTGAGCATTGACGCTATAGTCCAGCAGGATCCCTGGAATCCCCTCATCCCAGCGCGACGGTGGATCCCAATAATCGGAAGTAAACTCCAAATAGGCTTGAGGAACGCTCAGATACAACGCCGATGATGCCAAATCACCACGTGCTTCCATCCCTTCCAGACTGTGCAAGTTAAGGCAACGTCCATCGCGTGACCAAGAAAGCTGAGGCAGAATGCTCTCCTTTAACCCCAGTTGCTGAACCAGCATAGGCGACAAGCAGGCCTTGCTGTCTTTGGGATCATTTTCCGGCGCGATAAACAACACAGATTGCTCAGCAAGTTCGTTCTTGTTCACATGCACCGTCATGGCATAGGTGCCTGGCATAATATAACCGCTACGAGAGAACTGACTTAAGTCGATATTTTCTCTATCGTTTAAATCCAGTACATCCGTATTAAACTGGATCTCTTCTACGGCATAAGCCACCCCATTCGGCTGCCAGAAATATAAAAAAAAACACAACCTGGGCATGTAAAAATTCAATAACGTCCTTGTAGGCTTTCGCATAATTAAAAACCTTATCTATTACTTAACTTTCAGACGCGTTCTAAAATTCGTCATAAATAATCTAATCTGAACCGAATGGTGAAAAAATACCCACCCACCTTGAGCGGATGATGAACCGCAACAAGTGTCATAAAGTAATTGAGCATTTTATTTCCTGGAGCAAGAGTTTCCAGCGGCATCGCAACACCGGGGATAGCGACATTTCCATTATGATCCGTAATTCTTATCGCTACCCCCTTCCCTCTGCCTTCCCCCTGAAAGAGTCCGTTATCGTTATTTCCATCAAACGTAAGTTGCACGTATTTCCTGGCGGAATCATGCGCACTCTGTGTTTCCAGAGTGCAATTAATTAACTCAATAGAAAAGGCTTTGACATTCCCCTTCCCACTCCGATAAATATCTGAGACAGAGATATTTCCCATATCAATGGTTTGCTCGCGGCTTTTGGTAGAAATGGCGCATGCCGTTGCTACAATCTCACCTTTTATATTTACCTGCCCTCGTCCTTGCGATGATAGGGCCTCTGCATTTGCAGAAACAATCAATGCAAACACAAAAATTAAAGGGGTTATTATCTTTACTCTCCCCTTAGATAACATGGCCTTACCCTCATTGAGCGCTAAATCAGGCATGCGGTTTCCGCATGCCTATCTAGCACCAGCTACTTAATAATGTTTACTGGTAAGCCAAGGTAAAGTCAGTCACGGCGCTGAAATCACCAGGTGTAGCTGAAGAAGCACCATCGCCTTGTAAATAGGCGGAGAAACTCAAAGTATTTTTCCCCGATTGCAAGGTCTGAGCATTCGTTGCAGTTCCCAGTTTAATGACTTCACCAGTCCCATCAGTAATAGCAATACTTGCCCCCTTAGCCGTACCGGTAATGCTCAGACGACCATCCTGGTCTTTACCGCTTGCCCCTGTGAAAGTCAGGTTCACTGCGTTATTCTTCCCTGGACCAGAAGTGGTTAACTCGCAGTTCTCTAGGTTAATATAAAAAGGTTTCACCGTAGATTTACCACCATCCTTCAGCGAAACCTGAGAAACCTGCCCCAATTCAATGGTCTGGTCTGCTGAATCAGCAGCAATAGAGCATGGTGCATCAATAATAGACCCGGTGAAAGTAACCTTACCGGAACCCTGGTTCACAACGGCGGCATTAGCGATAAAAGAAGCACCCATAGCACCCATGATCATCGCCATCTTAAGCTTATTAATATTCATTACTTAATCTTCCATCATAATAAATTATCTCTTACCTTGAGAGGAAACCTCCCTATATAGAAGCATCCCTCTTCCCAAGACGAAAATTAATCAAAACCTTCGGCGAGACAAAATATAACACCGTCAAAACACCACTACTCAATGAATAAATCTAAAGTTAATGAAATTAAAATAAACCCATTAAAAACAATGACATAAACTTAACAATTAAAGTTGGCAGATAATTTAAGATGTCTTAAACAAACTAAACAAGATGAAACAGAGCATTCTAATCATTCTTACATTAATAAATAATGTAAGAATCACGAATTACATCCGTTTTTTATTTGCCCCCCCACAGATAAAAGATGTCAACTCCAGATTATTTTTTAACTTTAGCTTTTTCATCGCAGAGTACTTCTGCGTATAGACTGTTTTAGCATTTCTACTCAAGATATAAGCTATGCTATTAAATGAAAACCCAGCAGAAAGAAGCTCGATAACATCAATCTCGCACTGAGTCAAAAGCTGCTTACCACAGGATTGACAAGTTGATGACAACGCATTGCTGTAGCCGCCCTCTTTATTCATTGACAGCTGGCTGAAGTATTTTTTTATTTTACCTACAGTTTCTGATGTAGAGTCCCGCTTTGAGAATTTCAATCCAGAATTGAAAACAGAACATGTTAACGACCCACGACCTCTCTTGACGTCTCTTACATCTCTAAATACCGGAAAAACCACACCACAGAATCCCTTACTGATTAATGGCAATGACATGGCACAGTCGCCATCCCCCTCCACTTCCTTAAACACAACATCAGCATAGTTCAGTTTGCTCTTATCAAAACTCACATTTCCAATGAAGCCGCCCTCAATAAATATTTTATCAATTAACAACTTTAACCCCTGTGCATAATACTTATCACTGCCAACAATAATAACATTGTAACTAAGCATATATTCCCTTATCAATCTAACAACTATAGATTAATCACACTACAGATTGATGATTAAGATAAATAATTAACTTAGCTAAAAAAAACTTATAAAAAAACCTGACATTAACGTCAGGTTTTTTTAGATTTTATACAATTGTAGCATCCACTTGGATGCTCAGCGTTCCTTACAAACAAAGTGAGGAATTGAGTTAGTGTAAAAAGTATATTTATTATGGTAATCCTTAACCACTCTAAAGCTAACCCAACCGTCAACCCTATCGAGGTAATCATAAAAATATTTTTTCGACAGCACATCAGGCACATTATCCGAAACATCGGGATGCACGGCTTTAGTTTTTATAAAATAAGAGGTGCCATCATGCACAACATACTCTACTTCAGCATAGCGCTTAACGTTATAATTAACACCTGCGGAATTAATCTTACCGCTGTATGAAATAAGCCCAACATTTTTATCCAAAAGAAATAACATGCCAAGCTCCAGGCGGTCACTCCCACTTGATGATGGATAAATAAAGCTCGCATGCGCATAGCAACCCAAGCCATTCTCACGCTTAGTCAGTTTTTTATAAAAAAAACATCCAGCAAGAGAACCAAGCAGCAATAAAAATATCACAGCTAAAAAAAACCTATTTTTCATAACGATGCCCCCCTTCACGATAAATATAGTAGGAAGAGCAATCCGTGTTTTCGCTCAAAATATCACCATTACAGCTAATCAGGGAAACTCTCGGCAACGTATTGAAATAACTGATGTATACCCTTTCACTCTGTGAACAGGTTTTACCTGCTTCGGCTAATGCGTCTGAAATCTTATCTCTCGACCACGCAATCTCTTTTTTATAGAGATAAATATCGCAGCCGTTAACTTTCATGGCGTGATGATAATCGTGGAACCGGCCGTTTTTGGTCGAGAAAAAATACGCCATTAAAACCGTTGCGATCAGCGCCACACTCAATGTCAGCAGTGCAATGAGCAACCAATTGATAATGCTGGGCCCTCTGGCATCTGCCGGAGCTTTTTCTGGATATTGCTGATTATCAACTTCAGCCGCTGGCTGTAAAATTATATCAGGCGCTTTTTCGATTACCCTACCAGGCTGGCCTAACCTTTCAATGCAGGGAACCTGTTTACCTCCCGCTAATGCTGCAACATGCAGCCCCGCCGCCAAGCACATGCCACGACGAGGGATCGTCACTATCACGTCATCGTTCATACCAAGCTGTCTGAATGCACGGCGAATCATAGAAATATGCTGATACAGCGTATTCACATTAACCGGGATCCCATGCTGCTCCCATACTTGCTCAAACAACACTTGTTGAGATGTTGTATTAGGAGAGTTTAATGTAATGATAGCCAAGCAATCACGTGAAGGCGTAGTTAATGAAACTCGGTTACCTTCATTATTAGCCTCATACAAACAACAGGCGTTAAAGTCAAAAACGACTTTATTATTAAATATCTTGTTTTCTTCCATAAAACGCCTTTAAATACAGTAAAATCAAGAAAAAAGTATGTCAAATTAACCATTTTGGTCAAGCAATACATAGGAAAAATCCCAATGAATAATTCAACTCATTGATTTTGAAATATAAATTTAAACATTAAACATTCTTATGGTTTTGTTTTTGCCGTTTTTTTACCCAACCAAATTGCATTAAAAATAATGCTATAACTACAAATGTGAGAAATGGAATTAAAACACCCCATTAAGATAAAGATATTTTTATAAATTAATGACAGAGAGATTTTCAGCTGTTTTTTTTATAAGTGTACAATACGTAAATTACGAAAAAATAGAACATCGTAGACATCTACTGATTGGCTAATTAAGTGGTTTGCACATTTCGCTCAACACTGCCGGTTTTTGGTTAACACCTCAGCGACAGTGCAGACGAAACAGGCGCGCCAGGTGTGCGCCCATCGGCGTAAGCGTGGTGTCCTTACGCTGAATCAGATAAAACGTCGCCTTTGGCAAGCTTTCTTCCAGCGCCAGCGGCACCAGATGCTTACCCAGTATTGGGTCAGAGATCACATCTACCGATAAAATACTGACGAAATCACTTTGCGCCACCAGGCTGGTGCAGGCCATAAATGTCTCACAGGTCACGCTGATTGACGGCGCCATTCCCAAATCCCCGAACAGATCGTGCAGCAGGCGATAGTAGCTGCCTTTGGGCGTCGGCATGGTCCAGTCGCAGTGCTGCAGCTGTTTCAGGGACGTCGCTCCTTCCATCGGATGCCCCTTGCGCACCACCACCTTGTACTCTTTTTCCATCAGCCGTTCGTACTGTAATTCATTGTCCAGGCTGCTGGGGTAATAAGTATTGACGGTAAAATCCAGCTCGCCCTGGCGCAGCTCCGGGATCATCGATACCAGCTGTCCTTCGACAATCCGTACTTTGACCTTCGGGTATTCACGATGAAACTGGGTGATAACCTGCGGCATGACGGTGCGCGCAATGCTGCCGCCTACGCCGATATTCACTGAACCACCCGCTAGCCCCAGCCGTTGCTGAATATCCTCCTGCGCCACCCGCAGCTCTTCGAGGATCAGGCTGGCATGCTGGAAAAAGTTATCGCCGCAGTCGGTCAGCACCACGCCCTGGCTGCGGCGAATAAACAGCTTGGCCCCCAGCACCTGCTCCAGCTCCTGAATCGACTTGGTTAACGCAGGCTGGGAAAGGCGTGAAGTGCGGCTGGCGGCGCGGATGCTGCCCTGGCGACTGACTTCTACAAACGCACGTAATTGGTGCAATTTTATTGAGGCTGGCATAGGCAAATGGCGATAACCGTTGTTTATCAATAGCAAGATATTGGCATCTTATTTAGCCTGATTCCATTGTGTACATTCGAAAAAAACAGAATATATAACCAAATTCTTATTTCGCTTAATTAAGCGCATTTTCTGCGCCGATAAGCGCTATTCACGGCAGTTAGTCACTAAATACGTCTTTTTTTTCATTAAATAGCTTCACCGTCTGATTTGGTTCAGCGCACCACTGCTGCCCTGCATTTACCTGGGCGCGATAACTTATGAGATATCAAAATGAATAATCCGCTTTCGATGTTGGTGACCGATCTGTACCCGCAGCTGCAGGCCTGGCGGCGTGACTTTCACCGCTACGCCGAGTCCGGCTGGTTTGAGTTCCGCACCGCTACCCTGGTGGCGGAAGAGCTGGATCGGCTGGGCTACCGCCTGCAACTGGGTCGTGAAGTGATTAACGCCGACGCCCGCATGGGGTTACCGTCGGCCGAGGCTCTGCAGGCTCAGGAGCAGCGCGCCCGCGAACAGGGTGCGCTGGAAAAATGGCTGCCACATTTTTCCGGCGGCTTCGCCGGTATTGTCGCCACGCTGGATACCGGCCGTCCCGGGCCGGTGATCGCCTATCGCGTTGACATGGACGCGCTCGATCTCAACGAAAAGCTGCAGCCGGATCACCTGCCGTTTCGCGAAGGTTTTGCCTCCTGCAACAGCGGCATGATGCATGCATGCGGTCACGATGGCCACACCACCATCGGCCTGGGACTGGCACACGTTTTCAAAAGCCTGGAGCCTCAGCTCAACGGCACCATCAAACTGATTTTCCAACCGGCGGAGGAAGGCACCCGCGGCGCAAAATCCATGGTGGAAGCCGGCGTAGTGGACGACGTTGATTTCTTCACTGCGGTGCATATCGGCACCGGCGTGCCGGCCGGCGAACTGGTGTGCGGCAGCGACAGCTTTATGGCGACCAGCAAACTCGACGTCACCTACCGTGGCGTGGCCGCCCATGCGGGGGCCAAACCGGAAGATGGCCGCAATGCGCTGCTGGCGGCGGCACAGGCAACGCTGGGGCTGTACGCCATTCCACGCCACAGCGAAGGCAGCTCGCGCATCAACGTCGGTGTGCTGCAGGCAGGGACCGGTCGGAATGTGATCGCCGACCACGCATTCATGAAAGTAGAAACCCGCGGCGCCACCAATGCCATCAACGAATTTGTCTACCAGCAGGCGCTGAACGTGATTGAAGGCGCGGCAAAAATGCATGGCGTTGAGTGCGATATAGCGCTAATGGGCGCGGCGCAGAGCAGCAAACCGACCCAACCGTGGGTGGACTACATTCACCGACAGGCGCAGGGCATTGCCGAACTGAGTTCGGTGGTCGACCGCCGCGAGCAGGCCGCCGGTTCAGAAGACGCAACCTACATGATGGAACGGGTGAAATCGCACGGCGGGCAGGCCTCGTACGTAATCTTCGGCACCGAGCTGAGCGCCGGGCACCACAATGAGAAGTTTGATTTTAATGAACAGGTCATGGCGGTGGCAGTGAAAACGCTGGCGTCGCTGGCGCTTAACCTGCCTACTTTTGGGAGCCAAGCATGAGCCATCCACAGCTGCTGAAGTTTATCCATCACTACATTGACCAACACCAGCCGCGTTTTAGCGCACTGAGCGACAGTATCTGGGATCACCCGGAAACACGCTTTACCGAAACCTATTCTGCCAATTTGCTGGCCGATGCGCTGGAGCAAGAAGGTTTTACGCTTGAACGCGGCGTCGGCGGCATTGAAACCGCATTTATCGCCAGCTATGGCAGCGGCCAGCCGGTGATCGCCCTGCTGGGCGAGTACGACGCCCTTGCCGGATTAAGCCAACGATCAGGCTGCGCCACGCCGCAACCGCTGGTCGAAAACGGGAACGGTCACGGCTGTGGTCACAACCTGTTGGGCACCGCCGCATTGGCGGGAGCCTTCGCGGTCAAAGCCTGGATGCAGCAACAGCACCTGACCGGCACCGTGCGTTTCTACGGCTGCCCTGGCGAAGAGGGCGGTTCCGGCAAAACCTTTATGGTACGCGAAGGGCTGTTCGATGACGTCGACGCCGCCCTCACCTGGCACCCCGAAGGCTTCAGCGGCATGTTCAATACCAGCACCCTGGCCAATATTCAGGCGGCGTTTCAGTTCAAGGGGGTCGCCGCGCACGCCGCCAACTCACCCCACCTTGGCCGCAGCGCGCTGGATGCCGTGACATTGATGAACACCGGTGCCAACTTCCTGCGTGAGCACATCGTGCAGGAAGCGCGATTGCACTATGCGGTTACCAATACCGGCGGCAGCTCGCCCAATGTGGTGCAAGCCGACGCCGAAGTGCTGTATCTGATCCGCGCGCCGCAGCTCGATCAAGCGCAGGATATTTACCAGCGAGTGATCAACATTGCCAAGGGTGCGGCGCTAATGACCGATACCCAAATGACGGTACGTTTCGACAAGGCCTGTTCCAACTATGTGCCAAACCGCAGCATGGAGCAGGTGATGTATCGCCACGTCTGTGGCTTCGGTCTGCCGGAGTACAGCGAGGAGGAGCGCAGCTTCGCCACCGAGATCCGCCAAACGCTGAACAAGGACGACCTGCGTAATGCCAAGTTGAATATCGCCCGGACTGGCGGGGCGGCCGGGCGTGAATGGGTGCAAAACCTGGGCGACAAGGTGCTGATGGATGAAGTCGCGCCTTATGTGGCCTCGGAAGATCTGCTGTATGGCTCCACCGACGTCGGCGACGTCAGTTGGGTGACGCCGACCGCTCAGTGCTTCAGCCCGTGCTTTGCGCTCGGCACCCCGCTGCACACCTGGCAACTGGTGGCACAGGGCCGCACCTCTATTGCGCACAAGGGCATGTGCCTGGCGGGCAAGGTGATGGCGGCCACCGCCATCGATCTGTTGAGCGACAGCGCTCTGCTGGCGGAGTGCCGCCGCGAGTTCGAACGCCAACGAACAGAACAGCCGTACAGTTGCCCAATCCCGTCGGGGGTTAAACCTTCGCCGTTAAAATAAAGACAGAACGACACAGGCCCACCCACGGGCCTGTGAAAATAATTATAAATAAATCAAATAATAAAAAATAAACACAACAGGACAAACACAGAGGGTAAGACAATGAGTGAGGCCACAACGTCAGTCAATAAAAGCCCCGGTCGCATTTTTTACTGGGTAGAACGCATCGGGAATAAAATTCCCAATCCTTTTTTACTGTTCGTCTATTTAATCGTTGTTTTAATGCTGGCCACGGCGCTGTTCTCCTGGCTGGACCTAGCGGTGAAGAACCCGGCCACCGGCGAACTGATCAAGGTGAATAACCTGATGAGCGTAGCGGGCATGCAGTGGATTTTCCCGAACATCATTCATAACTTCAGCAGCTTTGCGCCGCTGGGAGCCATTCTGGCACTGGTCATCGGCGCTGGGCTGGCTGAGAAAGTCGGGCTGTTGCAGGCGCTGATGTATAAAATGGCCTCACGCGTTAGCGCACGCTATGCCAGTTACATGGTGCTGTTTATCGCCTTCTTCAGCCACATTTCATCGGATGCCGCGCTGGTGGTGATGCCGCCGCTCGGCGCACTGATGTTCCTTGCCGTGGGCCGCCATCCCATTGCCGGGCTATTGGCCGCTATTGCCGGGGTCGCTTCCGGCTTTACCGCCAACCTGCTGATCGTCACCACCGACGTGCTGCTGTCCGGTATCAGTACCGAGGCCACCAAAGCGGTAGACGCCGCCGTTCACGTCAGCGTGATCGACAACTGGTACTTTATGGCCACCTCGGTGATCGTGCTGACCATCGCCGGCGCACTGCTGACCGATAAGTTTATTGAACCCAGGTTGCCGGAATGGCGCGGCAGCGCGGAAGACAAAATTGAAGCGCTAACCCCGCTGCAAAACCGTGGGCTGATGATGAGCGGCATCGCCGCACTGGTGTTTATCGCGATTATCGCCGCGCTGGTGGTGCCGGAAGCCGCCCCGCTGCGCGATCCCAAAACCGGTTCGGTGATCCCCTCGCCGTTCATCAAAGGCATTGTACCAATCATCATCCTGTTCTTTTTCACCGTCGGCATTACCTATGGCGTGGTCACCAAACAGATCCGACGGCCAGACGATATTCCCCACCACCTGACAGAGCCGATGAAGAGCATGGCCGGCTTTATCGTGATGGTGTTTCCGCTGTCGCAGTTCGTGGCGTTCTTTAACTGGAGCAACATGGGCAAGTTTATGGCCATCGGCCTGACCGACATGCTGGAAGCCGCCGGCATGAGCGGCGCACCGGCGTTCCTCGGCCTGATGTTCCTCTCTGCCTTCCTGTGCATGTTTATCGCCAGTGGTTCGGCCATCTGGTCGATTCTGGCACCGATTTTTGTGCCGATGTTTATGCTGCTCGGCTTCCACCCGGCGTTCGCGCAGATGATCTTCCGCATTGCCGACTCCTCGGTGCTGCCGCTGGCACCGATGTCGCCATTCCTGCCGCTGTTCCTCGGTTTCCTGCAGCGTTACCGCAAAGACGCCCAGCTCGGCACCTATTACGTGCTGATCCTGCCGTATCCGCTGGTGTTCTTTGCCGTGTGGATTTTACTGTTGCTGGCGTGGTACGCACTCGGCCTGCCGATCGGGCCGGGGGTCTATCCGAAGATGGGGTAAAGATTACCGGCCTCTTGATATCGGGAGGCCGGAAGCATGCAACTATCAGAAACGATAGCCAATGCCGATATTGAAACCGTTGATAGAGCGATTTTTACCACCGGCATCCAGTTTGGAGCCTTCATAACCGATATCTACCGCCAAATTTTCCATTGGGTTAACCTGGAAACCAACGCCGTACATAAAGGAGGTTTTCTTCTGGTTACCGCTCTCTTCACCCATATATTCGTAAGTGTTGTATGCGTAATTGCTCCAGGATGACTTGTAATCCACCTTGTTATAATTCAAACCCAGCAGCCCGTAAACGCTGACAAATTGATTAAAACGGTATGCCGGACCAACGGACAGTGAGTAATATTTAACTTCGGCATGATTATTAACTTTGTCGCGATAGACATTGTAAGACTCGTCCTTGTCACCGCTCATATAGGTAAATGAGCTGATAACGCTGATTGGCGAATCCCACTCGTAACGGTACTTAACGTTCACGCCATTGATATTCTTGAAGTCCTGTACCTTGCTCTGCGCATAACCGGCAGTGATGGTACTTTGCCCAGCATGGGCAGCCATGCCGAAGCCCAGAGTGGAAAGAACCAAAGTGGAGATGATTAACTTTTTCATGCAATCTTCCTTAATCGTAAGTGGAACAACATTGGTAAAAAAATAACTATCCATGTCGTATTGGCGGCATAAATCATTAATTTTTCATTATCAAGAAAAATTGGTTGATAAAATTAGATTATAGCAAACCCTGTTTTATTATTAATTAGTTGAACGTGCAATTTGCTAACCACCTTTTAGAAAGAACAATCACGCTATCTTTAGTCGCTGGGAACTGTCTATTCGCTTTCAAACTACTCCCTACTCTACTTTATGGCAATAAAGGGGGGATTCACCCGGAACCCTGACCACATAAGACGGGAAATCGGTGATTTCTGTCGTCTGATAGGGCTGGACTTCTTGCGTTGCTGGAAGCCGATCCCGAAATCCTTTGGCTACAATCGCCTCACTCGAAGGGCTGACCGGCATTGAGACTTTCAGGCTTTCCGGATCGATATAAACCCGCTGACCATTCTCTTCCATAATCACTTTCTGCCGATAGCTCAGAGTAATTGTTGCCGTTGATGAGCCATGAGGAATGAACATCACGCGGACATCGGCGTGGCTTAGATTTTCCGCTCTACTTATGATATGCCCACGAATTTTTGTGGTCATAGGCAATAGATTTTTACCATTCCCGGCAAGTTCGGCCTCGCAGTTAACAATACTGCCAGGCGGATAGGCGGCATCGAGTGTCCGCATTTCTTCGCGTGTGACAGCACCAGCACTCAGGGGGCTAAGCACTGCAATACCGATGTTCATCGGTAGCAAAACAGTCTTGCAAAGTCGTTTCATTTTTTCTTTTTAATCTCTTCTATCTTAGCAAACACCCAAACCCCAATGCCTAATGGGACGCCAGCACCTGCTCCAGCTTTGCAAGCAAAAATAAACGTATCTAACCGATACTCAAAAACTCCATTACGAACGAAGAAAATTATTGGCGCGATAAAACTAGCTAAAATAGCTATTCCTATTATCAATAATGCACACGAAAAAAATAAATATAATAACATTGAAAAACCTACACGTTTATTTTTCATTTTTTTTATCCTCAGCTTTCATCCCAGCTTCAATTCCTGCCCCTACAACTGTCCCAGCCACACCGCCACCCACAACCCCAGATGCTTCAGCAGTAATGGGTGATATACCTTTAGATATAATTTTTTCGGTTATTTTTTCACCACCCTTATAACCGATGAACGTACCAAATAAAGCACCTGTTACAGCCCCTGTGGCATCTTCGCCTTTAACTTTACTTCCTAAATATGCACCACTTGTATTTACGGCCTCTGAGAGTACCAATCCTTTGCCCTGCGTTAATGCGCCGGTACCAATAGCTATTAAAGTATCTGTGTAACTATATGTCTCATTTGGCTTCATAGTAAGCAGCTGCTTACCCGCATCAGAAATACCACCAAAGGTCCCTCCACCAATAACGGCCGCCGTGCCAGCCGTAGGTGCGATAACAGCTCCCCCGACACCACTCATCAGTAGCGCCCAAGCCTTAACAAACTCGGTTGCAGGCTGTGGTGCACCAGTTCCCAAACCACGCGCCAAATCAGACTGTGCCGCAGTTATTTGCTCCGGAGTCGCGCCATGTTCTTTCATATACTTACCCAACGTAAACGCAGCTTGACCAGAACTCACCATCCCAGCAGGGAAACCGAACTGGTCATTATTCTCAGAAGTATTCTTACCGGATTGTCCACCAACGACCGCACCCGCCGTATCGCCACTTGCCAGGCCGCCGGCCAAACCACCTGCGAGCGTAGCCAACGCGGAAACAGTCTGGCGCTGTTCTTCGCTCATTTTGCTGAAGTCACTGGTGCCGAACATCGCCTCGGCAATCGCTTTAGTGCCTAATGCAGCTGTCGCAGCGCCCGCAGCTCCGGCTGCGGCCGATTGGCCTTGTAGTTCAGCCAGTGCGCCAGCCACCACGGCATGTGCGATAATTCGGCTTTCCTCATTCGGTGCCAGACGATGTATCTGTTCCGCCAGATACGGCGCAGCCCCACCGGCAATCGCGGCTTGTAGATCGCCACCAGCCAACCCTTGCACTGCGGCAACCGCCGCCTGCATACCCTGTTGAACCTTACCACCCGTACCATAGCCCGACTCGCTGAACGCCTGGTTATACGCCGTCTGGTAAATCTGTTCGTTGATATCCTTATCGGTGATGACCTTGCCAGGTTTTTCTTTCGCCAGCTTAGCCGCAGCGGCCTGGCGATCGGCATCGGTAACGTTATTCATTTTCTCGTTGGCGGCTTTGGTTGCGGCGATCGCCCCCTCGGTCCGCGCAATATCCATCGCCTGATTGCCGATCTCGCCGATCAGCTGCGCCTGCTGTAGCCGTTTTTGCTCTTTCTCTTTGTCGAAGATCGGGCTTAACGTCTGGTTGGCGTGCTCCACGTCGCGGCTCAGGTCGTTGACGTCCTGCGTTTGTTTGTCCTGATCGCGGATGATGATGGTGCCGTCGCTCACCGCAGCAAAGGTGGTTGAGCTGTCGTGTCCGCTGTTGTTGGCCCCCACCAGCAGGCCGTTGGCCATGTTGCCGGCGAACTGGCTGCCAATGCTGCCGCCGGAGCTGATGCCTACGCTCTGGTGCTCCACGTCGAAATCGGCCTGATTGTGAATATCCTTAAAGCCCAGCGTGCCGGTATCGAGCTTGTTTTTGTCGGCGGTGGCGGTGCTGCCGATCACCGCGCCGTTAAGCTGGGTATGTTCGCCCACCGTCAGGTCAAAGCCGCCCTTGCCGGCGAAAATGCCCGTCTGCTCCTGCACGCTGTCGTAATTGCTGTGCATCTTGTCTTTGCTCAGGCTGATGCTGCCCGAACCGGTCATCGAACCGAAGGTGAAGCTGCCGCCAGCGCTGGCATTCTGCTGTTTGGAATCGTAACGATCGCTGTCCTGCTGGCTTTCCAGCAGCAGATTGCGGCCAACGTCGGCCTTGACCGATTCGCCGGTGACCTGTGCGCCGATCAGGTTGGTATCGCGCCCGCTGGTAATGTTGACCTGATTACCGGCGTTAACCGTGGTTTCGGTGTGGCTGGTGCCGTTGCCCTTCTCGTTACCCTTGCCCTTGTTGACGCTGGCGGAAACGCTCAGCCCAATACCGCCGGAGCCAACACCGATACCCACGCCCAGCGTGCCGCCCTGGCTCTCGTTTTTACCGTCCAGATACTGGGTGTTTTTGGCGGAAAGCAGGTTCACGTCGCGGTTGGCATTCAGGGTGACGTCCTTGCCCGCCTGCAACTGGCTGCCCTGCACCAGGATGTCGCCGTCCTGGCCCTTCACGCCGTTGCCGCTGGCGGTAATGCTCAGGTTATTGCCCGCCGTCAGGCTGCTGCCCTGCGCGGTGCTCTGCCCGCTGTTTTGAGTAGAGGTGGAAGACTGGGTACCGTAGGAAATGCTGATCCCCACCATGTTGTTATTGGCCGGATCGGCGCCCTGCGCCTGCGCCAAACGCGCCGCCTGCACCGCCTGTACGCCGCTCAGCGCCGCCTTGGTACCCTGCAATGCCGCCAGGCGACTGTCGTCGGTGGATTTCGCCTGCTGCGAGGTCTCTACCGCAGTGTTCAGCGCACTGCCGACCGTGCCGGACAGTGCCAGTGTCAGACCGGATTTCTTCTGTTCAACCTTGTGAGTCTGGCTGTTCTGATCCTGCGCCTGCGTCACCGACACATTCTTGCCGCTCAGCGCCATGTCCTTGCCGGCCACCAGCTCGGACCCGGTCACCGCCAGGTTATTACCGGCCCCCAGGGTGACGTTGCCGTTTACGCTGCCGACGGTGCTGCCCTGATTGGTCAGCCCCTGCGCGGTATCCGTGGTTTTCAGGCTTTCGGTGCCGTAGCTGATGCCGATACCCCCGCTGCTCATCAGGCCGGATTTTTTCTCCTGCTTGAGGTGCAGTTCGCTGTTGCTTTCGGTCGCGCCGGTGATGCTCAGATCGTTCCCTGCCAGCAGTTTCACGTCCTGAGTCCCGGCCACGCTGCTGCCCTGAACGCGTAAATCATTGCCCGCCAACACATTAATACTGTCGCCGCTCAGGGTAGTGCCCTGTACGGTCTGGCGATCCAGAGTGTCGCGGGTGGTGGTCGTGGTTTTCGACATCAGGCCGTTACCGCCGGTCACCTTGTGTCGCTCGTCCAGATCGAGGGTGTTCTCGCCGCTGAGAATATTGATGTCATGGCCGGCATTGAGGTTCAGCGCATCGCCGGCCGAAACCGTTGCCGCATGGGCAGTGATATCGTTCCCGGCATTGAGGGTCACGGCCCCTTTGCCCACCACTTCGCTGCCGACCTGCTGGCTGTTGCCCTGTTTCAGGCTGTTGTCGCCATTCCAGATCAGGTTGTCGCGGCTGGCCGTGGTCACCGTATTCAGGGTGAGATCGCGCCCGGCACTCAGCAGGGTTTGGCCATTCTCACCGCTGTTAACCACCTGCGCCGCATCCAACTTGATGTCGCGACCGGCCTGCAGCATCAGCTTGCCGTCGGCTCCCTGCACGTACATGCCTGCCACGCTGTCGATGTTGGTGCGTTCGAAGCTGTTGGCGCCGTTAACGCTCTGCGCCGTACGGGTAGTGCTGATGGCGTTGATATCACGCCCGGCGCTGGCCAGCAGCGAGTTGTTGCCCTGGATCACCCCGCCGATATTGTTAATGTCGGTACGGGCAGTCAGGCCAACGTCGGCCCCCTGAATCTGGCCCGCCACGTTGGTGATGTTGGCGGCGCTCAGTTTCACCACTTCACGCCCGGCGATATGGCCGCTGTTGAACAGGCCTTCGCCCAGATTGAGATTGACGTTACGCCCGGCAATCAGCGCACCGGAGCCGTCCAGATCGCCCGGTTGCATGCGGGCATACACCTGCGGTACCAGGACGTTTTGCTGGCTGCCGTCCGGCAAGGTGACTTTGGCGTTCACTAGCCAAACGATATCTTGGGTCAACAACCCCATCTGCTCAGCCGTCAGCGCCACGCCCACCTTCAGGTTATATTGCTGGCTGAAGGCCAGCCCCTGATCCATCAGCGCCTTAAACTGCTCTTCGTCGTTGTTGAAACCGTCCAGATAGCGCTGGCCGGTCAGGTTGATCACCTGTTCGCGGATCAGCCGCTGCTCGTAGTAACCGTCACCCAGGCGCTTCAACACGTTATCCGGATTATTGGTCACTTTACCCATCATGTAATCCGAGCCCAACCAGGATTTCTGGTTGGTGAAGCGCGGATCGGTCTCCACCAGATACTGGCCGCCCGGCGCCGGATTGGTCTTGAACAGGCTGTTGTCCGGCAAACGGGTGTCTGGCCCGACAATGCGCACCACGCTGTCCGCCGCGTCGCCCTGCTGGTTATTGACCTTGTTGGCGACTTCGAACTGCTGGCCCGGCTGCAACGCTACGGCCTGGATCACCGGCAGAGCGCCGCTGCCAATGGTCTGCAGGCCGGCGGAAATATCACTGCCGCTGACCACCGCATTGACCCCACCGGCAGCGCCGATAGTGGCATTGGTGCCCTGCTGCGTCAGTGGGGCAATGGCGATTGGGTTACCTGCCACCTGCCCGTGGTCAATCAGCTGGCTCGGCTTCAGCGAAATGGTCTGAATGGTGGTCGGTGGCGTATAGGCCGTGGCATTGTGCCCCTGCTTATCTTTGCCCTTCTTCTTGATGCGGTAGTAACTGGTCACTTCGCCGACGTCGGTGGTCAGGCGCTGGCCCGGCACCGCCACGTTATCCACGCTGCCGGCATTAATCGCCAGCGTGCCGCCCGCGATCACCTGGCTCTTGTCATTCAGCAGTTGCCCGGCGTTGATCGCCATATCGCCACCCGCGATGATTTTGGCCGGATCGCTTTCCTTAACCTGGGTTTCCTGCACCGTGCGGTTGTAGTCGTATTGCGTAAATCTGTCGTTGTTATGCCCAGTTTTCCCTGGGGTATTCAGGTTCAACAGCGAGTCTGATGAATTGCGGTCAACGAAAACGCCCGGTTCTCCGGCCATCCAGCGTACCGGGTCACCCGATTGCTGATACTCGGTGATTTTTCCGTTGGAAACGGTGACCAGTTCGGTAGTAAAGCGGTCGTTGACGTTGTTGATCTGTCCGGCCGAAATAGCCATGTTGCCCGCAGATTCAAGGGTCGAACTGTGATTGTTGAGGGTGCCGGCCTGGCCAGTGGCCAGGTGGTTGGCGTCAAGCTGGCCGCCAATCGCCATGTCCCCGCCGCTGTAGATCAACCCATGATCGTAGTTATTCAGCGTTTGGGTGCCGATATCCACCCGTTCGCGCCCGGCCAGCGTGGCAGCGGTGCCGTTTTCCGCCAGATTGTTAAAGGTGACGGTTTGCACGCCAATAGCATCGCCATAAATACGGCCGGTGCCAATGTTGGTCAGCGTATTGGCCTGGATCAACGTATGTTTGCCGTCAATCAGACCATAGTTGGTCAAGGTACCGTTGACCGTCAGCCAGTCCTGCCCGGCGTTTATCTCGCCGCTGGCGGCATTGAACAGATTATTGGCGCGCAGATCGAGCTTGGCACCTGCCAGCAGTTTGCCGCTGTTGGTCACATCGCCCGGCGTGGTGAAATTGAAATTGCCGTTGGCAATCATCTCACCGCTGTTATTGATGCCCTGTGCGCTGACCAGGTTTATATCGCCCAGCGACAGCAATTGCCCGTCGCCGCCGACCGCTGCTGCGTTGATGTCCAGCAGCTTGCCCGCTTTAACGATACCGCCGGTGTTCAGCAGGTTAAGCGCCGCGCCCTGCAACTGCAGGTTTTCGCTGGCGGCCAGTTGGCCTGCGCTGTTATCCAACTGACCGCCGTTGGTGATAGTCAGCTGTTGGTTAGCCAGAATGCTGCCGCCACGGTTGCTCAACGAGCCGGTGTTCAACGCCACGGCTTGGCCTTCCAGCCCTTTATTTTCCGCCTTGGTGTCGTCGTTGATGAACTGCAGGGCATTGAGCGTCACGGTGGCGCCGCTGCGGATCAGCCCCAGGGCGTTGTCGATAACCCCCTGAGCGCTGTCCAGCAACAGGTTGCCGACCGCCTGAATTTGTCCATTGCGGTTATCCAGACCGGCGCTGGCGAGTTGAACCGCCTGTTCGCCAACAATCCGCCCGCCGTTACTGTTGTCCAATTTCAGCGCCGCCAGGGCAAAGTCACCTTTGGCCCCCAGCGTTCCGCCCTGATTATTGACGTCGCCACTGCTGAGCTGCAGTTTACCCAGGCTGTGCAGGGTACCGTTCTGGTTATCCAGCCGCTGGCCGTGGGTATCGACATGCATATCCGCGCCCGACTGCACCAATCCACCCTGGTTATTCAAGCCGCCTGCGCCGGTGGTATTCAACACCAATGCCTGCTGTGCCACCAGTTTGCCGCCACCGTTCAGCAGCGCTTCGGCATCGAGCTGCAAGCCCTTGCCGGCAATCACCACGCCCTGGCCGTTATCGAATACGCCGGTAGTGAGGTTCATCGCACCCTGGCTGGTGATGCCGCCCTTGTCGCCGCTGTTGGCGTTGGTCAGCCGCTCAACGGTCAGATCTAACCCCTCACCACTCTGGATCAGGCCACCGTCGTTGTTATTGAGGCTATTGCCGTGCAGCTCCAGCGCCGTCTGTGCCGCCAACTGGCCGCCCTGATTCTCCAGCAGGCCGAAGTTAATCTTCGCCACATCGGCGCTGACCAGCGTGCCCTGATTGTTCACCAAATGCGCGCTGTCCAGCTGCAGTTTTTTGCCTGCGCCAATCACCCCAAGATTGCTGTTATCCAGCAATTCTTTGGCATCCAGCGTCATATCCTGACCGGACTTGATCGCCCCGCCCTGGTTATTGATCACCCTGGCGGTGGCCGACAGCTGCTTCTCTGAAGCCAGCGTGCCGCGGCGATTATCCAGTTGCTCGCCATGCAGCTGCAGGTCACCCGCACTGGCGATAAAACCGGCCTGGTTATCCACGGCACCGCTGGCGATCGTCAGTTTGCCCAGGCTGCTGATACCGCCATTCTTGCCGCTGTCGCGATTGCTCAACGCCTGACCGTGGGTATCGATGCGCGCATCGCCGCCCGCCTGCAACAGTCCACCGTCGTTGGTCAGTGCCAGGCTGTCGATATTCAGCTTCTGCTTGCCGACCAGAGTGCCCTGGCTGTTATCAAGCTGGGCGGTGAACAGATCGGTCGTCCCGGCACCCACCAGCATCCCTTGGCTGTTGTCCAGCGCGCCGCTGTGGATCGTCAACGTCCCCTGGCTGAGGATGCCGCCGGTTTCACCGCTCAGGCGGTTGCTCAACGCCGCGCCCTGGGTGTCAATATTCATATTGCCGGCGGATTGCAGCAGGCCAGCGTCATTGTTCAACACACCGCTGCTCAGGCCCAGATCTCCGCTGGCGGCGATAACGCCCTGTTGGTTGTTCAGCGCCCCTTTGCCCAGCGCCAGCGAAAGCGCGCCGCCCACGACCTGCCCGGCCTGATTCTCCAGCCCGGTACCGGTCAGTTGCAGAGCCTGTTTGGCCTCAATACGGCCGCCGCGGTTATCCAGCGCCTGTCGCGCCGTGACCTCAGCATTGCCCGTCGCGGCGGAAACCAGCCCCTTGCGGTTATCCAGCTTGTCCGCCCGCAGCTGAGTATGGCCGCTGGCCGCCAGTTGCCCCTGTCGGTTATCGATAGCGCCGCTGACCTGCGCCTTCAGGCTGCCGTCCTGCGCAGCAATCACTTTGCCGCTCTGGTTGTTCAACCGCGCGGCGTTAAGCGCGACGTTGCCGTTAGCCGCCAGTTGGCCGCCCTGGTTATCAATCCCCTCGCGGGTAGTGAGGCGCATCTCACCCTTGCCGCTCTGCACCAGTTGGCCGTTGCGGTTAGACAGACTGCCGGCATCCAACGCGATCTGCTGTGCCGAAGTGGTGCCGCCGTCCAATACGTAGTCGCCGCCCTGCATGCTGAGCTGGCCGTTGGACAGCAGCTTGCCACCATCGCCCTGCAAGCGACCGGTATTCACCGCCAGCGCACCTTTACCGGCATGGACGATTTGCCCGCCCTGGTTGTCGATCAGACCCGCTTCCAACGTCAAGTCATTGCCGTTGCTGGCAATACGGCCACCGGCGTTATCCAGTTTGCCCTGTGGGTTCAACCGGAGGTTGTCTTCGCCAAGCTGGGTGATCTCCCCCTTGCGGTTGGATAAGTCATGCGCATTAAGCGCCAGTTTATTCGCCGCCAGCTTGCCACCGTCATTATTGAACCGCTTGCCGCTGCTGGCGGTGAGCTGTTGCGCGGCTTCAACCTGCGCATTGGCCGTGGACAAATCGCCGGCCCCGGCTTCCAATGTGACCTGGGTAGCCGCGGTACGGCTGCCGCTGATGTCCACGCCCTGCCCATTGGCACGCAGGTTGCCTGCCGCCAGATTTTGGCCCTGCGCAGTCAGTTTTCCGCTGGTGGTTAGCGCCAGTTCGCCGCTGCCGCCAAGCCGACCATCCTGTTGCACACCGGCCGCCAGCGTACTGCCTTTGCCACTGTTCAGGCTGGCTGCCTGGATACGCACATTATTGCGGGCCGCAATAGAACCGCTGTTTTGTACCTCACCGTCGCTGCTGACATCGGCATGGCCCGCCGCGAACAGCGAACCGCTGTTGCTGACGCCGCCCTTCGAGGCCAGTTGCGTATCAGCGCCGCTGCTAATTTTACCGCTGTTTTCAATACGGCCATCGGCAGTGACTATCACGCTGCCGGCCTGCGCACCGATGTTACCGGCGTTACGTACTCCAACGCCGGTTTCGGTGCCGATCATGCGGATCTTACCGGCATACATACCGCCCAGCTTAGCCACGTCCACCGCAAGTTGTGGACGGGTGGCCGGCTCGTCGCTTTGTTTGTCGATCTGTTGATGCGCGGCATCCACCTTGTTGCGCCCGGTGGTGACTTTGAGATCGTTCGCCCACAGTCCGGCATTGATCTTCGTCGAACGTGCAATGATCTCGGTGTAATCCTGGCGAGAACTGTCCATACCGGCACCTTCAACCACCACTTCACCGCGTTCGACGTTAAAGCCGGTCAGGTTACCGTTGTTCATCTGCGCCTGCCCGGTGGTCAGGGTGGCGCGGTTGGCGTTGATAAAGCCGCAACCGTTACAGGTAATGCCTGACGGGTTGGCGATCACCACCTGAGCACGCTGCCCGGCAACCTCGATATAACCGTTCAAACGGCTGGGATCGCGTGAGTTGACCTCGTTGAGGATCACCTTGGCTTCGCCTTTCGCTAGCCACGGGTTACCGTCGACCCAGCCGCCCTGCTGGGTTTGAGTCATTTTGTGGGAGTTGTTGAGGATCGCACCCTGTTTGTCGACGTCAAACTGGCTGTAGGTATTGCGAGAAACCCCACCGGCGCTTGGCGTCTGGATATTGACCTGTGGCGTACCGTTGGCGCTATTGACGATGGTCGGCTGCTGGCCGCCCGGCGCATTGCCGTCAGCAATAATCGCCGCCTGCACCGGTTGGATAGCCCCCAGCGCCATCAGCAGGCTAAAGCTGACGGCGTTCATCTTGCCTATGCACTGGCTCAGGGTATGCCCCAAACCAGACGAACGGGCTGACCCGGCACGGCCGGAGCGGGCGATATCCGCCACCACCATCAGCATGCCACGCGCTTTGTTGAAAACGATACGATACAGGTTCTTGTTCATGGCAATGTCCTTATTGGATTTCTGACGGCTCGACGGCTAACGGGTGGCTCGCCCACCATTGCTGCGCCTGTTGATGGCTAACCTGCGCGCCTTTAAAGTTCACCACGCGCTTTCCGCGCTGCTCTCCGCGGTGATACAGCGCCCGCATGCACAGGTGCGGGAAGATTTCCCGGGCGATCAGATTGCGCATTTCTCGCGTGTGCCCAAAGGGCGCTATCCAGTCGCAGAACCACAGACGATCGCCACTGTTCCAATCACTTTCCAGCATATTCACCGCAGGCTGCGTCAAATACCGCGCCTCGGCCTCTTGATTCATCCAGGCCCAACTGAGGAAAAACACCGGCTGATTCTGGTGCGACGCCAGCACATATTGCTGTCGCTTGATGATCGGCAGCAGCAGGGTCGGCAGGGTGTGCAGCGGGGCGTCGCGGTGCATCGGTGAATGCATCCACAGCCATACCGCCGCGCCAAAGGCTTCTGCCTCACTGTCTTCGCCACCGAGGATCAACGGCGCCCTGATATCGTATTCGCCTATGCGCATGGTCGTGCCCTCAGTAGTTCCAGCTCAGGTTAAAGCCCAGGGTGACCGGGCTGGTGCTGAACCCCTCGGGTTTGGAGAACGGCACGCCGGCGAACAGATCGTAACCGACCTTGAAGGCGTAGCCGCGCAGCCCCACCACGCCACCGGCCAGGTGCTGCCCAACCAGATAGTCGGAACCGTAACCGCCCACTTCGCCGTAGTCGGCGCCGAGGTACAACTCTTGCCCCTGCAACGGTGTGCGCCAGGCCAGATCGTTACGGACGAACCAGCCGTGATTGGCGTTCAGGGTGCGTTCGCCATCAAAGCCGCGCACCGTCCAACGGTTGCCGATAGCGAACTGATCCTGCGGCGTCAGCGGCGTATCGCTGATCTGACGCTGGTATTGCACGTTGTAGCGGAAATTCTGGCTGAACAGGCTGAATGGCACGTCGAGCTGGGCGTTAAGCTGCACAATTTTGCTGAGCGCCGTGGCCTCGCCAAAGGTCTCTTCCGGCGCAGGCAATGCGCCGAACCAACGGGTACCGCGCTGATAACTGACACCCGCGTCCAGCGTAGCTTGTTGAATGTAGTGGCGGTGCTGCAGCCCCAGGCGCCAGCCCGAGGTGCGTCGGCGCTGCACTTCCACTTCGGTATCGTTGATGTAGTTACTGGACTCGCGCGCCAGCACGTCATAGGTCAGCGTAGTTTTCTGGCTGCCGTTGCGGTGCAGCACCCGGCTGAGTTGGAAATCCAGATTCTTGCTTTTGCCGCTGTAGCGGTAATCCTGATTCTGACCGGCAATGGTCTGGTGGTAGTCATAGCTGTTGGCGGTAACCCCGGCCATCCAGTAACCGAACGGTACCGAATAGTGCCCGGTGATGTTCTTCGATCCCTTGCCGCCCTGGTTTTGCAGATCGGTAGAGCCGGAGATATAGAACAGATCGCTGAGCGAAAACGGGTTATCCAGCGACAGCGTTAAACCACCCTGATAGCGCCCGGTACTCTTGGTGCCGGAATCATCCAGCGAGGCGCCGATACGCCACATGCGTTCCTGCTTCCAGCTCAGAGCGATGTCGCTTTCGCCGGGCTGTTCGCCGGGGATGATTTCCATATTGGCCTGCACCGTCGGCAGGCGCTGCAGGTTCTCCAGACCCTGTTCGATATCGCGCAGGTCCAGCAGGTTGCCCGCATGGGCCGGGAAGCTGCTGTAAGGCTGAATGTAATGGCCGCTGTCAGGCGTCAGTTTCACCTGCCGCACGTAACCCGGCACCACCACCAGCCGCAGCTTGCCGCTTTTCAGATCCTGCGTCGGCGCCAGCACGCGCGTAGTGATGTAGCCGTGATCCACCAGCCGGTTTTGCAGGGTACTCATCAACAGGTTAATGCCCTGCCCGCCCAGGCAGCGCCCCTGCGCCTGATTAGCGATGCGCTGTAACGGCAGCCAATGAGGGAGTTTGTCCTGGCCGCTCAATTCGACCTGATCGATAGGGAAGCAGGGTTTTTCCTGCGGGAAAGCAATACGTCCAAAACTGGATGAAGGTGGCGACAAGCGCACATCCGGCGTCGGAGGGGTCAGCTGTTGCTCCAGCGCCTTTTGCCGCTGCTGCTGTATGATCAGCTGTTCGCTGTTTGATGTTGCCGCCAGCAACGGTTGGCTGAATATAAATAGCGGCAAGACAACGGAGCCAAATGGAATACAGCCCTTGCGCACAGCAAGGCCGAGCGAAGAGTAAGCGGAGTGGCGCATTACTTTTTCCCTGTCGAAAGACAAATAAAAGATAAGAATTGTAAATAAACGCAAACATTATGCGCACGAATAGCTCACGATCAACTTAATTTTGCTCGGTAATGGGCGCTGGGTAACAAAATGCTTAATAAGAAGGATCTGCAATGCTAATGCCGGCGCTGTTAAGCCAAGCCAAAAATAACAACTAACAAATTGTTTTTAATCACTATATTTATAAATCCATTTTAATCGACATTCATATTCATGAATAATTGCATCTAAACAATGCAATTATTCATCACCGAGTCATTAACGCTAAACAGGTTACAACCTTTAAGAAATTTCCTATTTCAAATACGATTAACCACTTTATTAGCTCCCACCAGAAATCAAATTCGCCATTAATTGCCATGCTGTTTTTTAATTATATTTGTCAATGCGTTACTTATTCACAATCGATATAACTTATTCCGCCATCAAGTCATAGCCACCTCGCAGTCTGCTGCCTTTCGCCTGGTGCGACAGATTCTTTCGTTGCAATGCTAAACCGGTTCTTCTATTTTAGCTCGCCATCTGACACGGGTGAAAACAGAGGTTGAACATGGTTAATCGCGTATGGGTTCTGGGTGATGCAGTCGTCGACCTGGTGCCTGAAAACTCAAACAGTTACCTTAAGTGTCCCGGTGGTGCGCCTGCCAATGTGGCGGTTGGCATTGCCCGCCTGGGCGGCGACAGCGCCTTTATCGGCCGGGTTGGCCAAGACAGTTTCGGCACCTTCTTGCAACAGGTACTGAGCGAAGAACAGGTGGATATTGGCCATATGTTCCAGGACCCCGGTCACCACACCTCCACCGTGGTGGTGGACCTTGATTTGTCGGGCGAGCGCTCCTTCACTTTCATGGTCAATCCCAGTGCCGACCTGTTCCTGCAGCCTGAAGATCTGCCTGAATTCAACGCCGATGAATGGCTGCACGTCTGCTCTATTGCCTTGTCGCAGGAGCCCAGCCGCAGCACCACGTTTGCCGCCATGGAGAACATCAAGGCGGCCGGCGGCTGGGTCAGCTTTGACCCGAACATTCGTGAAGAGGTCTGGCGTCAACCGGATGCGCTGCGCACCTGTTTGCAAAAGGCCCTGCTGCTGGCAGACGTGGTGAAAATCTCGCTGGAAGAGCTGAGTTTTATCAGCAATATCGGTGAGTTGGAGAGTGCCATTGACTGGATGATGCAACGCTACCCGCTGCGTTTATTGCTGGTGACGCTGGGCGGCAACGGCGTATGCGTACACGACGGCAAGCAGATCCGGCATTTCCGTGCCCCCACAATCACCCCTGTCGATACTACCGGTGCAGGCGACGCTTTTGTTGCCGGCCTGCTGGCGGCGCTGGCGCAGATCGGCGCTTTGCCGCAGGAGGAACAATGGCCGGCGGTGATCGCTCAGGCTCAGGCCTGCGGCGCATTGGCGACTACCGCCAAAGGTGCGATGACCGCGCTGCCGCATGCCGACGAGCTCCGGGCCTTCCTTCGCCGCTGAGCCGCCCACAGTAAAACTGGCCCCGACAAGACCCGAGATTAAGCAAACAATATCGGGGCCACATTCGCCCCTGCCAGTTCAGGCACAATTTGCGGAGTCGATCACAATAGCTGAATCGGGTTAGCAAACTTGATTGCCAGCCGCACAGCAACTCACTATCTTTCATCCTGAAAAACCGGTTTAGCAATTTAGCAAAAAATAATAACAACCTTCCCGGATGATAGAAAATCATGAAAAAACTTAGCTATCTGGCCATCACTACAGGGCTTCTCATCTCTACCTCTGCCGCAGCGGCAGGCGCCAACGACAGCATCGAAGCGCGCCTCAATGCGTTGGAACAGCGGCTGCAGCAGGCCGAACAACGGGCGAGCCAGGCAGAAACGCGCGCCACGGCGGCGGAGCGCAAGGCTCAGCAGTTGGAGCAGCGTACCGCCAACACCGAGCGGCAAACCGTACAAGTGGCGCAGCGTACCGCGACGCTGGAAACCCACGCCGCACCGGCCAGCAACCTGAAGCTCACCGGCTTAACCGATCTCAAGCTGTACGGCGACGTCGAATTCAACCTGGACGGCGCCAGCCGCAGCGGCCAGTTGACGTCGTTGAAAGGCAGCGACAACAAGGACTGGAAGCCCGGTAACAAAGAAAAGTGGGATATCAACGGTCGCATACTGGTCGGCGTGGACGGTTATCGCCGCAACCCGGATGGCAACTTTTCTGGTTTCAGCGTGCAACCGCTGGCAGACATGACCGGCAAAATGAACCTCGACGATGCCGCCTTCTTCTTCGGTAATGAAAAGAACTGGCAAACCAAGATTGGTCGCTTTGAAGCCTACGACATGTTCCCGCTCAATCAGGACACCTTCATCCAGTATTCCGGCAATACCGCCAACGATTTGTATGCTGATGGCTTCGGTTATATCTACATGATGAAAGAAGGCCGCGGTCGTAGCAGCAGCGGCGGTAACCTGATGCTGAGCAAGTACGCCGGCGACTTCTACTTCGAACTGAATACGCTGGTCGAAGACGGTACTTCGCTGTTTCAGGACGACGCCTATCACGGCAACAGCCTGGATAACAAAAAGAATGTCGCCTACCTGCGGCCGGTGATCGCCTGGAAAAAAGATCGGCTCAGCGCGGCGGTGGCGATGGAAAGCAACGTGGTCAACAACGCCTATGGCTACCATGACAGTCAGGGACAATTCGTCGACCAATCCAAGCGCAACGGCTATGGCATGACCCTCAGTTGGAACAACACCGCCACTCATCCGGACAACGGCGTGGTCGCCAACCTGAGCACTGCCTATCTTGACGCCTCCGGCGAGCAGGACTTTACCGCCGGGGTCAACGTGCTGTGGCGCCGCTTTGAAGTGGGTTATATCTATGCTCACAACAACATCAAAGAGTTCAACACTGCCGGAATGACGGCCGATATCAGCAACCCGCTCAGCGAGCCGGGCAAGTATGACATCCACACAATCCATACTTCGTATCAGATACCTAACATCATGAATATGAAGAATTTCAATTTGTACCTCGGCGCCTACGTTTCGATGCTGGAGGCCAATGCCGAGAACAAGATAGCCAACGCCAATAACGATCAGCGCTATGGCGTACGTGCCAGATTCAAGTACTTCTTCTGACGCGGATGAACTGATTTCCGCCGCGAAAAACCGCGGCGGCATTTTTATTTATGAAGGGAGTGAACATGGACATAACCGCAACCGCCAACGCGCTATTGCCGCTGCTCGGCGGTAAAGAAAATATCGCCAGTGCCGCCCACTGCGCCACGCGCCTGCGTCTGGTGCTGGTGGATGACAGCAAGGTAGACAAAGTGGCGATCGGCAAGCTGGACGGGGTGAAAGGCTGCTTTAGCAACGCCGGGCAGATCCAGGTGATTTTCGGTACCGGGCTGGTCAACAAGGTGCACGCGGAATTTATCAAAGCGGCCGGCGTCAGCGAATCCAGTAAATCGGAAGCCGCCGATATAGCCGCTAAAAAACTTAATCCGCTGCAACGCATCGCCCGCCTGCTGTCGAATATCTTCGTGCCGATCATTCCGGCCATCGTCGCCTCCGGCCTGCTGATGGGCCTGCTCGGCATGGTGAAAACCTACGGCTGGGCCGATGCCAACAGCGCCCTGTTCGTGATGCTGGACATGTTCAGTTCGGCGGCGTTCATCATTTTACCGATCCTGATCGGTTTCACCGCGGCGCGCGAGTTCGGCGGTAACCCCTATCTGGGTGCCACGCTCGGCGGCATTCTGACGCATCCGGCGCTGACCAACGCCTGGGGCGTGGCCGGTGGTTTCCATACCATGGATTTCTTCGGGCTGGAGATCGCCATGATCGGCTATCAGGGCACGGTATTCCCGGTGCTGCTGACGGTGTGGTTTATGAGCGTACTGGAAAAACAGCTGCGTAAGGTGATCCCCAACGCGCTGGATTTGATCCTGACGCCGTTCCTGACGGTGGTGATCTCCGGCTTCGTCGCCATGCTGTTTATCGGCCCCGCCGGGCGCGCGCTGGGTGACGGCATCTCCTTTGTCCTCAGCACGTTGATTACCCACGCCGGTTGGTTTGCCGGCTTGCTGTTCGGCGGTCTCTATTCCGCTATCGTGATCACCGGCATTCACCACAGCTTCCACGCCGTCGAAGCCGGACTGCTCGGTAACCCCAATATCGGCGTTAACTTCCTGCTGCCGATCTGGTCAATGGCCAACATCGCCCAGGGTGGCGCCTGTCTGGCGGTGTATTTCAAAACCCGTGACGCAAAAATCAAAGCCATTGCGGTACCTTCGGCCTTTTCCGCCATGCTTGGCATTACCGAAGCGGCGCTTTTCGGCATCAACCTGCGCTTTGTGAAACCGTTTTTGGCGGCTCTGGCGGGCGGTGCGCTCGGTGGAGCCTGGGTGGTGGCCAATCATGTCGGCATGAACGCCGTCGGGCTCACGGCGATTCCGGGAATGGCAATCGTGCAGGCCAGTTCGCTGGTGAGTTATATCATTGGTCTGGTGATCGCCTTTGGCAGCGCCTTTACCCTCTCGTTGTTGCTGAAATACAAAACGGACAGTGAATGATGGAAGAACTTAACCTGATGAAACAGGCCGTTCAGGCGATGATGAGCGGCATGCCCAAGGCGCTGCGCGATCCGCACCGACCGGCGTGGCACCTGGCCCCCAGCGTCGGGCTGCTCAACGATCCCAACGGCTTTATTCAGCATAACGGGGTTTACCACCTGTTCTATCAGTGGAACCCGCTGGGCTGCGATCACCGCAACAAATGCTGGGGTCACTGGCAGTCGACGGATCTGGTCCACTGGCAGCACCAGCCGGTGGCGCTGGTGCCGGGAGCCTGCTACGACAGCCATGGCTGTTATTCCGGCTCGGCGGTAGTGGCAGACGGCAAAATCATGCTGGCCTACACCGGCAACGTAAAATATCCCGACGGCTCGCGCACCGCCTATCAATGCCTGGCGCAGGAAAATGCTCACGGCGGTTATGACAAGCTCGGGCCTGTATTGCAGCTGCCGCCGGGTTATAGCGGCCACGTGCGCGATCCGAAGGTCTGGCGCCATCAGGACAACTGGTACATGGTGCTCGGCGCCCGTGACCTGCAGGATCGCGGTCAGGTTTTACTGCTGCGCTCCGCCGAGCTGCGCAACTGGCAGTTGCTGGGTGAAATCGCCGGCTCACAGCTGAACGGCATCGGTGACTTCGGCTATATGTGGGAATGCCCGGATCTGTTTACGCTGGACGGTGCCGAGGTGCTTATCTGCTGTCCGCAAGGCCTGGCGGCGGAGGCCGAACGCTATCTCAATGTTTACCAGGCGGGATATTTCACCGGCAGGCTGGACTATCGACAGGCCACTTTCGACCATCAGGATTTCCACGAACTGGATGCCGGGTTTGAATTCTACGCGCCGCAGACCACCCTGACCGAAGACGGTCGCCGGCTACTGGTTGGCTGGATGGGCGTGCCGGAGCAAGACGAGGATTGCCACCCGACCCTGCAGTATGGCTGGATCCATATTCTGACCTGCCCACGGGAGCTGTCGTTGCATAACGGCAGACTCCGCCAACGTCCGGCACGTGAACTGCAACAGCTGAGGGGCGAAAACCGCCAATGGCAGGGCACCGCCGACGACGCGCCCTGCTGGCCTGTCGACAGCGCGGAACTGCTGCTGGCGCCAAACGGCGCGTTCAACGCCGACTTTGGCGGGGCGATGGCCCTGAATTGGGATGGCACCGAGCTGCGGCTGACGCGCAACAACCTGCGCAGCGGGCAGCCGGAACACCGTTACTGGCGCGGTGAGCTGACTCAGCTGCAGATATTGTTCGACCGTTCGAGCGTGGAGATTTTTATCAATCACGGCGAAGCGACCATGAGTTCGCGCTATTTCCCCGGCCCACAACCCTTGCTGCACCTGAGCGGTAAAGCGCAGCTGGCGCTCGAGCACTGGTCGCTGACGCCATGCATGCTAGAATGACGCATCCTTCGATGAATTCAGATGCCGTCAGTGAAAAAAAATAAACGCATAACCATCAGTGATATTGCCGCACTGGCCGGCGTGTCGAAATCGACCGCCAGCCTGGTGCTTAATGGCCGCAGCAAGGAGTATCGGGTGTCCGACGATACCCGCGATCGCATCCTGGCGCTGGCCGGCGAGCACCATTACCAGCCCAGCTTCCATGCCCGTTCGCTGCGTTCCTCCCGCAGCCATACCCTGGGGCTGGTGGTGCCGGAAATGACCAACTACGGTTTTGCGGTGATTTCACGCGAGCTGGAAACCCTGTGCCGCGAGGCCGGTTTGCAGTTGCTGATCGCCTGTACCGACGAAAACCCGGCGCAGGAAATGATGGCGGTGAACAGCCTGGTGCAGCGTCAGGTCGACGGCCTGATTGTCGCCTCCAGCCAGCTCAACGATGCGGAATACCAAAAGATTAACGCCAGCCTGCCGGTAGTGCAGATGGACCGCTTGATTACCGGCTCCGAACTGCCGCTGGTGATCACCGACTCGCTGAGCTCGACCGCTACGCTGGTGGAAAACGTCGCGCGCCAGCATCCTGACGAGTTCTATTTCCTTGGCGGGCAACCGCGCATCTCGCCAACCCGCGATCGATTGGCCGGTTTTCAGCTCGGCCTTGAGCGCGCCGGCGTGGCGTGTAAACCGGAATGGATCATCAACGGCAATTATCACCCCAGCTCCGGCTACGAGATGTTCGCCCAGCTGTGCGCACAGTTGGGCCGTCCGCCAAAAGCGTTATTTACCGCCGCCTGTGGTCTGCTGGAAGGGGTGTTGCGCTACCTGAATCAGCACCAGTTGATGGAGAGCGACCTGCATTTGTGCAGTTTCGACGATCACTACCTGTTCGATGGCCTGACGCTGAAAATCGACACCGTGGCCCAAGACTGTCGTGCCCTGGCGCAACACAGCTTCGACATGGTCAGCGCGCTGATTGACGAGCGGCCCCTGGAACAGAACGCGCTTTACCTGCCGGGCAATATCCACTGGCGCCACGCCGGTTCGAAGGCGCTGCTCGGCCAGCCCTGACTTGAGGTTTTTCTTTTTCCGCTTAAGGAGCTCAGCATGAGCCGTGAGATTAACAAAGATACCCAGCTGTGCATGTCGCTGGCCGGTCGCCCAGGCAACTTCGGTACTCGCTTTCATAACTATCTGTATCAGGAACTGGGTCTGAACTTTATCTACAAGGCGTTCACTACCCAGGATATCCAGGCGGCAGTGGGCGGCGTACGGGCTTTGGGCATCCGTGGTTGCGCGGTTTCCATGCCGTTCAAAGAGAGCTGCATCCCTTTCCTCGATGAGCTGGACGCTTCCGCAACGGCGATTGAATCGGTCAATACCATCGTCAATGACGCCGGTTTTTTGCGGGCCTATAACACGGATTATATCGCCATCGCCAAATTGCTGGCCCAGTACCAAATCCCGACAGAAACCGCCTTTGCCCTGCGCGGCAGCGGCGGTATGGCAAAAGCGGTGACCGCGGCACTGCGTGACGCCGGTTTTAAAAATGGCTATATCATCGCCCGTAACCCGCAGGCCGGACAGGCTCTGGCCAGTGCATACGGCTATCAGTGGCAGGCACAAGTCGATGAGCTAAAAGTGGATATGGTGATCAACGTAACGCCAATCGGCATGGCCGGCGGTGCAGAAGCGGAGCAATTGGCTTTCGCGCCCGCGACTGTCGATGCGGCGAAAATCGTCTTCGACGTGGTGGCACTGCCTGCGGAAACCCCGCTGGTCCGTTACGGGCGTGAGCACGGCAAACAGGTGATTACCGGGGCAGAAGTGATTGCGTTGCAGGCGCTGGAACAGTTTGTCCTCTACACCGGCGTACGTCCTACCGATGAGCAAATCGCCCGTGCTGCAGCGCACGCTCGCGGCTGAATATTTTCGAACTCTGGACGTAAAAAAGGGCGCCTGAGCGCCCTTTCAAACTGCTGACAAACCTGTGAAAGGCTAAACCGGTAGGGGTCGAACATGTTCGACCCGATTTAACCCATTGATTATGCTATTGGGCGCAGCATGCAGCGCCCCTACCATTAAACAACAGAGCACTTTGTCAACGGCCTCAAAGGGGCCTGAGCGCCCTTCTAATCCTGGATGATGCCAGCCCGCTACTTGGCGGTGCCTTCCATCCCCACCAGCCCCACTTTCAGGTAGCCGGCTTTACGCAGCGTATCCATTACGCTCATCAGCGTTTCGTAGTCCACGCTCTTATCCGCCTGGAAGAAGATGGTGGTCTCTTTGTTCGCCTGCGTCCGTTGATCCAGCACCGACGTCAGTTGATCTGCACTGACCGCCTGCTCACCAACGTAGAGCTGTTTGTCCGCTTTCACCGACAGGAACACCGGTTTTTCCGGACGCGGCTGAGGTTTGGCGGAGGACGCCGGGAGATCGACACGGATATCTACCGTTGCCAGCGGCGCGGCCACCATAAAGATGATCAACAGCACCAGCATGACGTCGATAAACGGCGTCACGTTGATTTCATGCAGTTCGCCGCTGTCGTCCAGATCTTCATTTAAGCGCATCGCCATAACTCACCCCACCCGCAGTTGGTGGGAATGCTGTGAACGTTTGGCTTCCGCCGTGGCGGCCAGATCCAAATCACGGCCCAGCAACAGCAGAACCTGTGCCGCTACGTCGCCAACCTGAGCGCGGTGACCACTGATCACACGGGCAAAGATGTTATAAATCACCACCGCCGGAATAGCGGCGACCAGGCCCAGCGCGGTAGCCAGCAGCGCTTCTGCGATGCCGGGCGCAACCACGGCCAGGTTGGTGGTTTGTGAGTGCGCGATGCCGATAAAGCTGTTCATGATGCCCCAAACGGTACCGAACAGACCGACAAACGGCGAAATGGCACCGATGGTCGCCAGGAAGCCATTGCCGCGTCCCATGTTACGGCTGTAGCCCGCTACGCGACGCTCCAGACGGAAACCGGTACGTTCCTTGATGCCGTTGTTGTCGTTGGACGCCGCCGACAGCTCCAGTTCGTTTTGCGCATCGTTCAGCAACACGGAGCTGATGCTTTCGTCCGAGAAGCTCTGCGCCAGTTCGGACGCTTCGTCCAGCGAGCGTACGTTGGCCAACGCCAGCTGTTCGCGGCGCAGACGGCGCTTGGCGCGGAACAGTTCGCTGCCCTTGGAGAACAGGATGGTCCAGGTGACGATAGACGCCAGAACCAGGCCGATCATCACGATTTTCACCACGATGTCCGCATGCTGGTACATACCCCAGACGGACAGGTCCATACCGAGGGTTTCCGGCGGCTGGATGGTCGGTTGCGGATTGACCGGAGTGAGGGTTTCAGGCGCTGCCGCGGCAGGCGCGGTGGCTGCCGGAGCCACGCTTTCGGTAACGGCCGGATTAGTCGCCGGTGCCGCATGAGCACTGCCGGCCAGACCTGCCACCAATACCATTGAAGCTAACAGACCACGGCCGAACGCCTGGCCCCATTGCGCCCGGCCCTGACCGAACGATCCTTGATTTAAATTCTTGCCAGCCGTTTTCACGCTGTGCCTCCACCCGTTACCGATCAAAATTGAGGAATAATTCAGCGTGCGATCATATCAAACCAATCAGGGATTGATAGTAGTTCTCATTATTATTTACCAAATAATCGGGAAAATTACTCCTGCGGCGCACTTATGGCTCCCTGGCGAACCCATTCGCCGCCTGTTCGGGCCTATATGCACCCTTTATAGGGCTATTTCGTCACTTTTACCGCACAGGGATGCAACATAGACAGGGGATTTGTCGCATTTTACTGTTACATCCCGGTCTCACCGATAAACTCGCTTGGTTATCGCCGTCAGGCAGAAGGATGGCATGCGAGAGCACGATTGAGCAGAAGATTATAGCCGTTTCTACATTTGGATGTTAAAACGTCTGGATGGCTATAAAGCGTCATGCTAACGTAAGGGCTATTGCAAATGGCCCGTGAAGATCAAGCAAAGGTGAGCCCGCTCCTATGACGTCTAAAAACATCGAAACTACCCTGATTGGCGCCGGGCGCAGCAAGCGCTATACCCAGGGCTCCGTCAACCCCGTCACCCAACGCGCTTCTTCATTGGTATTTGACTCCGTGGCGGCCAAAAAAGAGGCTACCGCCAAACGTGCTCATGGCGAGCTGTTTTACGGCCGACGCGGCACCCTGACCCACTTCGCGTTGCAGGATGCGATGGTCGAGCTGGAGGGCGGCGTAGGCTGCGTGCTCTATCCTTGCGGCGCGGCGGCGGTCTCCAACGCCATTCTGTCCTTTGTCGGCGCAGGCGACCATCTGCTGATGACCGGCTCCGTCTATGAGCCGACGCAGGACTTTTGTACCCATATTCTGAGCCGCATGAATGTGGAAACCACCTATTTCGACCCGCTGATCGGCGCCGATATCGCCGGACTGATTCAACCCAATACCCGTGTGGTGTTCCTTGAATCACCCGGCTCGATCACTATGGAGATCCAGGATATCCCGGCGATGGTGCAGGCGATTCGCGCCGTGGCACCTGAAGTGGTGATCATGATCGATAACACCTGGGCGGCCGGCATCTTGTTCAAGGCGCTGGATTTTGATATCGACATTTCGATTCAGGCTGGCACCAAATATATTATCGGCCATTCCGATTACATGCTCGGCACCGCCGTGGCTAACGAGCGCTGTTGGGACCAACTGCGTGAATACTCTTATTTGATGGGCCAGATGGTAGACGCCGATACCGCTTATATGGCCAGCCGCGGTTTGCGCACCCTGGGCATACGCCTGAAGCAGCACCAGCAGAGCAGCATCGAAGTCGCCCATTGGCTGGCCCAGAGACCAGAGGTGGCGGTGGTCAATCACCCGGCGCTGCCTGGTTGCAAGGGCCACGAGTTTTACCTGCGCGATTTCAACGGCTGCAACGGCCTGTTTTCTTTCGTGCTGAAAAAGCGCCTGAGCGACGTGCAGTTAGCCGAGTTTCTGGATAACTTCAGCCACTTCAGCATGGCCTATTCCTGGGGCGGCTTTGAATCCTTGATCCTGGCTAACCAACCGGAAGAACTGGAAGCCATTCGCCCAGCGGGTGGCATAGACTTCTCCGGCACTCTGGTACGCCTGCATATCGGCCTGGAAAATGTGCAGGATCTGATCGCCGATCTCGCCGCCGGGTTCGACCGAATTGCCAATACGCGCTAACAGAACGCCTGCTTGCATCGGCAACTTTATTCGCCTTGTTTAATGTGTGCTTAAGCTATTAGCGTTACACTAGGCGGGTAACTGTCAGATACGGCCAACACTGTGCCCTGGATACCCTGAAGCCAGGCGCAACCGGTATGCAACAGGATAAATAATGGATGTATTACGAGAGATTGTTCATGCGCTTTGGCAGCAGGACTTCATTGCCCTTGCCGATCCCAGCGTAATTTGGGTGGTTTATGCGGTGCTTTTCACCACTCTATTTTTAGAAAACGGACTACTGCCAGCTTCCTTCTTACCCGGCGACAGCCTGCTGCTGTTATCCGGCGCGCTGATCGCCAAAGGCGTGATGGCCTTTGTGCCAACGCTGATCATTTTGACCGTCGCCGCCAGCCTGGGCTGCTGGCTGAGCTACCTGCAGGGCCGTTGGTTGGGCCATACCAATCTGGTCAAAGGCTGGTTGCTGCAACTGCCCGCTCAGTATCACCAACGTGCACACAACCTGTTTAACCGCCATGGCCTAACGGCGCTGGTCATCGGACGTTTTCTGGGTTTTGTTCGCACCCTGCTGCCCACCATGGCCGGGATTTCTGGCCTGAACAGCACCCGTTTTCAGTTCTTTAACTGGCTAAGCGCGGTGATTTGGGTAGGTGCAGTGGTCGGCCTCGGCTACGCTTTCAGCCAGATCCCTTTGGTTAAACGCTATGAGAGCCAGGTGATGACCGGGCTGATGATCCTGCCGTTGGTGCTGCTGCTGGTTGGCCTGGTGGGCGGCATGTTGGTTATCTGGCGTAAAAAACGCGCCGCCTCTTCCTGATACCCAGACGGGCGGCCATCGTCGCCCTTAAAGCGCTTTTTCAACCAACGCCAGTCTGGGAGGCAGCTTGCTCACCAGCGTATCCACCGCCAATCGAACCTTCAAAGGCAAATGCGGCGTTTGCGGCCAAACCGCGTGAACGTCGAATGACATGCCGGGCCGATTGCGCATCAGCCTGACCAATTCCCCTTTCAACAACGCTTCGCGCACCAGCCAGCAAGGTAACCAGGCGATGCCAAACCCCGCTACCGTGGCATCCGCAATCGCCTGCAGGTCATCCATCTGTAACCCTTTCTTCGGTATCACCTCCTGCTCTTTTCCGCAGGCATCCAGAAGCGTCCAGTTAAGAACCACGCCGGCGCGCATGTAGGTCACCGCATCATGTTGTGCCAGCTGCTCGAGGGTTTTGGGTTCGCCGCTGCGCAACAGATATTCCGGAGCCGCGCACAATGTCATACGGTGGTCGCCAACGCGCCGTGCCACCAACCCACTGCTACTGACCAGCGTACCGTTGCGGATCGCCAGGTCAAAACCGTCCTCAATCAAATCCACCACGCGGTCGTTGAATGACAGCTCCAGCTCCAGCCCAGGATGCTCACGCGCCATACTGGTCAACAGCGGCGCAATGCACATGCGGCCAAACAGCACCGGCATCGACACCCTCAGCCTGCCGTTGACCTGCTGCTTCCCCGACTCCAGCAGCATTTCTGCGGTACGTATCTCTTCCAGTGCCCGCAGACAACGTTCGTAAAACAGCGCACCGTCGTCGGTCAGGCTCAGGCTGCGGGTCGTGCGATGAAACAAGCGAACGGCCAACCGTTGCTCCAGGCGGGCGATGGTTTTCCCCACCGCCGAACGCGAAAGGTGTAGCCGGCTGGCCGCCAGCGCAAAACTGCCTGCCTCCACCGCGGTGACAAATACCGAAATGCCGTTCAATCGATCGCTCATGATTTGTAGCCCTGAAAGAAACAATCAAAGGAAATCTTATCGCCACTGGCGAACTTCTATCAACGATATTATCAGCAGGTCTGTTTATCGCTGACTTTGGAGTCAATCATGGCCGAAACAATGCAACGCTGGACAATGGACGCCCTGGGGCGCCAACACCTGCAACTGAACGAAAGCGTCATACCGCAACCGGGACCGCACCAGATCAGAGTGAAAGTGAATGCGGTATCGCTCAATTACCGCGACAAACTGGTCATTGAAACCGGCATGGGACTAGAACTGCCGCAGCCCTTCACGCCAGCCTCCGACATGGCCGGTGAAGTCGACGCCATTGGGCCCGACGTTACCCGTTTTCAGCCCGGCGAACGGGTGATTTCCACCTTTAGCCCCGACTGGATCGATGGCCGGCAAAAACCCTATGGTAATGCGCGCATCCCACCCTACCGCACTCTGGGCGGCTTTTATCAGGGTATGCTGGCGGAATACGTAGTGCTGCACGAAGACTGGTTGGCGGCTGCGCCCACCTCGCTGGACGACGCGCAGGCCAGTACCCTGCCCTGTGCCGGACTGACCGCCTGGTTCGCGCTGGTGGAACAGGGCCAGCTGCACGCCGGAGAATCGGTGCTGGTACAAGGCACTGGTGGCGTGGCGCTGTTCGGACTGCAAATCGCCAAAATGCTGGGTGCCGAGGTCTATGTAACCTCCGGCAGCGACGAAAAACTGGCGCGAGCCAAAGCCTTGGGTGCCGATCATGGCATTAACCGTCTGACTGCGGACTGGGTAGAAAAGGTGTACCAGTTGACCCAGGATCGCGGCATCGACCACGTGATTGACACCGTGGGTGGCCCTAATCTCGGTAATTCGGTACGCGCCGTTGCGGTGCACGGGCGTATCTCGGTGATCGGGGCGCTGGAGGGCTTTGAAGTTTCGGCTCCCGCAGGGCCGCTGCTGATGAAATCGCCGGTCATTCAGGGTATTGGTGTCGGCCACCGCCGCGCACTGGAAGATCTGGTGCGTGCGGTGGACGTTAATGCCCTACAGCCGGTGATCGACCAGCGCTACCGCTTTGATCAATTGCCGCAGGCGCTCGATCACCTCGATCGCGGAGCATTCGGTAAAATTGTGCTGACGCGCTGAATCACTGCCCGGCGGCGAGATTAACCTTCCATCATTAAAGGAGGGTTTTCGCGCAGTCGGGCAACTTCGTCACTCGGCGTCACGCCAAAGAAACGTTTGAACTCGCGGCTGAACTGCGAAGCGCTTTCGTAGCCGACACGGATCGCCGCGGTACTGGCTTTCAAACCGTCGTGTACCATCAGCAAACGCGCCTTGTGCAAGCGATAGGATTTCACATATTGCAGCGGCGAGGTGTTGGTCACCGCCTTGAAGTTATGGTGAAACGCCGAGATGCTCATATTCACCTCCCCCGCCAACTGCTCAACGTTGAGGTTGTCCGCATATTGGTTCTCAATACGCCGCAGCGCCTTGGCGATTTGGCTGAAGTGGGTATGGCGGTTAACCAATTCCTGCAATGAGGCGCCACAGGCTCCGCGCAGTACGTGGTAGAGAATTTCACGTACAATCTGCGGCCCCAGTACGCGTGCATCCAGCGGTTTGGCCATCACATCCAGCAGGCGTTCGGTGGCGCACAACAGTTCTTCCGACAGCTCGGCCAGGTTCACCCCGCTGCTTTCTCTGCGCGGCTTCACCAGGTAGTCGTCATCGCCGATGTCGATCAACAGGTCCTGCAGCATTTGGCTGTCGATGTTCACCGACAACCCCACCAGCGGCAATTCCGGGCTGGCGAAGGTTTCGCACTCAAACGGCAACGGCACCGTCATCAACAGATAATTGCGCGGGTCATACTGGAAAACCCGATTACCGCAGTAGCCGACCTTGTGCCCCTGGAAAATGATCACCACACCCGGCTCATACATCACCGGCTGGCGCGGGCAATGACGATCGACATAAAGAATTTTCACCAGCGGCACCGGCGAGGGCGTGTAACCGTTGCTCTCGGCAAAGCAGGCCGCCTGGCGCGCCATGCGGCCGCGCAGTTCATCGATTTCGCTCACGGAAACACCCTCTTACATTAAGAATAATTCGGCATAAATAATAGTTTAAAACTCTATTTTTCTACAACGCTTTGTAGGAATAGGCAAGACTCGGGCAGGAATGTGCATTGTGCTGCTGAGCCAAGTTACTGACAATACACCTCAGATATTTTGCGCCAGCGGCGCTTGCCACATGCAGAAGAGAAATTACCCATGCAAAACTTTATTCTTCATACCCCAACCAAAATCCTGTTCGGCCAAGACCAAATCGCCGGCCTGGCACAGCAGATCCCTGCCGACGCACGCATTCTGATCACCTACGGTGGCGGCAGCGTGAAGAAAAATGGCGTGCTGGATCAGGTGTATGCCGCACTGGCGGGCCGCAACGTGCAGGAGTTTTCCGGCATTGAGCCTAACCCAACCTACGAAACGCTGATGAAAGCGGTCGAAGTGGTGCGCGCAGAGAATATCGATTTCCTGCTGGCGGTCGGCGGCGGCTCCGTGGTTGATGGCACCAAGTTTATTGCCGCAGCGGCCCATTATCAGGCGGATGCCGATCCATGGCACATCCTGAAAACCGTGGGCAGTGAAATCAAAGGCGCGGTGCCAATGGGCTGCGTACTGACACTGCCGGCCACCGGCTCTGAGTCCAACAGCGGCGCAGTGATCACCCGCAAAAGCAGCGGCGACAAACAGCACTTCTTCTCGCCACACGTGCAACCGCTGTTCGCGGTGCTGGATCCGGTAGTGACCTACTCTCTGCCGCCGCGCCAAATCGCCAATGGCGTAGTCGATGCCTTTGTCCACACCATTGAGCAGTATTTGACCTATCCGGTCGACGCCAAGGTGCAAGATCGCTTTGCCGAAGGCCTGCTGCTGACGCTGCTGGAAGATGGCCCGCGCGCGCTGTCCGAGCCGGAAAACTATGCGGTGCGCGCCAACGTGATGTGGAGCGCAACCATGGCCTTGAACGGTCTGATCGGCGCCGGTGTGCCGCAGGATTGGGCAACCCACATGCTGGGCCACGAATTGACCGCCATGCACGGTTTGGATCATGCCCAGACGCTGGCGATTGTTCTGCCTGCGCTGCTGATCGAGAAAAAAGCGCAGAAACGCGAAAAACTGCTGCAGTACGCCGACCGCGTTTGGGGCCTGCGCGATGGCAGTGAAGACAGCCGTATCGACGGTGCCATCGCCGCCACTCGTGCCTTCTTCGAACAAATGGGCGTACCGACCCGCATGGCGGATTACCAGCTCGACGGCAGCTCTATCCCGGCGTTGCTTGATAAACTGCATCAGCACGGCATGACAGCACTTGGCGAGCATCAAGACATCACCCTCGAAGTCAGCCAACGCATTTATAACGCGGCGCGTTAATCGCAAACCGCCTATTTCCTGCTAGGCTTTAGTTTCAACTTCTCTCCTGCGCCCGACGCTTCATCGGGCGCAGTTCAATGCGCTATTCGCGCTGCCGATCCTCATCTGATTAACCCATGGGAGAAAACATGACCTGTAGCCGCCCTATCCCGACAGCGCTGGAATTTGGTTAGCAAACTCAGCACTCCCCCAATTTGCCAACTAGAATTTATTAATAGCCGTTTCCGGTGCATACAGCACTGGGCAATCCGTTGACAAGGAGATACGCATGACAACGCAACAACCCATCATCAAACTCCACGATGGTAATCTGATGCCGCAGTTGGGTCTCGGCGTTTGGCAGGCGAGTATTTCAGAAACCACCCAGGCGGTGCTTAAAGCACTGGAGGTGGGCTATCGCTCGATCGATACCGCTGCAATCTACAAGAATGAGGAAGGGGTTGGCGCAGCACTGCAATCCACCTCAATACCACGCGATGAGCTGTTTATCACCACCAAACTGTGGAACGACGATCAGGGCGACCCGCAAGGCGCGCTGGAAACCAGCCTGGAAAAACTCAAGTTGGATTACGTCGATCTGTATCTGATCCACTGGCCAAGGCCGCAGCAGGACCAATATGTCGACGCCTGGCGCGGGCTGATCAAACTGCGCGAGCAGGGGTTGGTCAAAAGCATCGGGGTATGCAATTTCCACACCCCGCACCTGCAGCGCCTGCTGGACGAAACCAATGTCGCACCGGTGATTAACCAAATCGAGCTGCACCCGTTGCTGCAACAGCGTCAGCTACGCGCCTGGAACGCAACCCACCATATTGCGACCGAATCCTGGAGCCCACTGGCACAAGGTGGCGAAGGGGTATTCGACCAAGCGGTGATCAAAAACCTGGCGGAAAAATACGAGAAAACCCCGGCGCAAATCGTGGTGCGCTGGCACCTGGACAGCGGGCTGATCGTGATCCCGAAATCGGTCACGCCAGCGCGCATTCGTGAAAACTTCGAAGTCTTCGACTTCAAACTGGATAAAGACGAACTGGGCGAAATTGCCAAACTGGATATCGGCAACCGCCTGGGGCCGGATCCGGACTCACTGTAATCTCCCTGCGCCCGGCTTCGGTCGGGCGCAGCATCATCCAAAATACGCTTATCGGCGATAGGCCTCCGCCAGATTTACCGACGCTCTCCGCTCCGCCTCCCTAAGCCAGGCAACCGCTTCTGCTCCGGTGATCTCTGCACGCCCGAGTGCCGCCTGCTGAATACGCGCCAGCGTCTGAGCGGCACGTTGCCGGATGGCGGCCATATCCTGTCCCACCAGTTCGCCATGCCGCTTGCGAGTCTGGCCGTTGATGATCACCGTATCTACATCGGCGGCATGGGACTGCAACACGCTGCTCGCCCTTGGGAAAGAAGAAGGCACCATCGCCCGCTGATGTTTAAGCATAATCACATCGGCCTGTTTTCCCGGCGTCAGCGAACCAATACTTGTCTCCATTCCCAGCGCAGCCGCGCTGCCGTGGGTCGCCCAACGCAACGCATCCCCCACCGAGAGAGAAAGTTCAGAAACCACTTCACCACGGATATGGTGCTGATGGTTATCCAGGCAGCGCTGGGTTTGCAGCCCCAGCCGCATCTGCGAAAACAGATCCCCAGACCCCACGCAGACAATGTCAGTGCTGATCGCCGGGGCTATCCCGTGATCCAGGCAGGCTCTGATGGGAGGAAAGCCCATGCCCATTTGCATTTCAGTTTCGGGAGCAATGCTGACTTTAGCGCCGGTTTTAGCCAACAGCCGCCATTCGGGATCGGTCAGACCGGAACAGTGAATATGCAGGTGACCGGGCTGCAGCAATTGATGATCGTCAAGCTCCTGTAACCCTTTCAATAACCGGCTATTCGGCAGTGCGCCGGTATGAGAAGCAATCAGGATATCCTGCTGCTGCGCCATGCGGATCTCCGCCGCAGTCTGCGTAAAGGGCACGGTGCCAAAATCGCTGAGCAAGGTCCCCATACGCAACAAACCCTGATCGTCGCTAAAATAACGCTCGCGCAATTCAGCGGCAAAATTGACGCGTTCTTGATGGCTGGAAAAACCGGCGGGCTGAAAATCATAAACCTGAAATCCATAGGAATACACGCCACGGATACCGGATTGTTGCAGTGATTCGATCGCCGCGACGGCATGATCCGGGCTATTCACACAGTCACAGCAGTCGAGGATGGTTGTGACCCCGCTGTCTATGGCCTCGAGCGCCCCCACCAGGGTGGCAGTGGACAAATCCTCGGCGGTCACCAAGGCCCCCAGCCCATAAAACGTATTTGCCAGAAATTCCGGCAACGACATATCGCCGGAGATCCCCCGAAACAACGACATCCAGGTGTGGCGATGACTGTCGATCATACCCGGCAACACGATCGCACCACGCGCATCGATCACTTCGGCATCCAGATGACTAAACGCCTTTGCGTTTTCCGCCAGCGCTGCGATCCGGCCATTTTCAATCAGCAGCGCCCCCTGGGGCAGTTCCCCATACTCTGCATCCATGGTGATAATATGACCGCCAGTGATGACCTTACGATCGGCCTGCATGCTCATGTTTTACCTCCTGATTACCCACTGGAAAACAGGCGTGCACAATGTCGCTGGTTTAATCACGGCAGACAGGCCGAACGACATAAATACGGCTACGCACATTCTTATGAATCTGCTCATCATTAGGAGCGCTGTTGCTACGGCGGGATGTTGCCTAGCCAATAAATGACCGGATTTCCATCACCACTTTGTCCGGCGATTCCAGGGTGGGGAAATGACTCGCCCCCGCAATTTTTACCGGATTGAACCCGCGGTGGCGTTGGGCGAACTCGCGCTGCAACTGGTCATACTCTGCGCTATGCGGTTGTGAATAGAGGTGCATTACCGGACGCTCAGGGGTGAGCTGTTCCAGGCGTTGCAGGGGAGAGCCAAATTGCCCATAGGCCAACTCGATTTCCCGACAAGAACGGATCCACATCTCCTGATCGAATCCGGCCATTTCCTGTTGGACATGGTTGATCACATCCTGGTTATCCGTATGGGCTACCCATTCCGCAAACAGGGCATCTCGCGCCTGTTGCCAGCTTTCCGGCCGCTGGCTCTGCTGTAAATTCTGCAGCAGATCGGTAAAAGCTCCGGTCATCAACCAGTCCACCACGATGGTTTTCGGTACCCGCAACGGGCCCAGTTGCTGGCTTAAAGCGATGTTGGCCCAGCCGCCATGAGATGTAGAGAGCGGAATCAAGCGCTCAACATCCAGCCGGTCAAGAAACAGAACCAGATCGGCCGTGAGATCATCCATACCAAAATCGCCGTCATAACTGCGTGCGGCATTGTGCCCGCGCCAATCAATATTCAGTACGCGATAGTGTTGCGCCAGCAGCGGTATTAGGTGTTTAAAAAGCCGGTGATCCTGGCACCAACCGGAAAGCAACAGCAGGGTGGTGTCCCCGCTGCCGCTGTCCTGGTAGTCGAATGAATTGCTGCCCAGCGTTATCGTTTTCATGCTCATGCTTGTTCCCTCATCATGCAGAAAGTGGGATGCAGGGGTGAATGGCGATCCGCCCAGATTTGGCCGTTTCCCACAAGAACTGTAGTAGATGCTTATGCTCTGCCAGCCGGCGAGAAAAATTGTGTGGCGGTTCAAGCGGGAAATCGCTCATCTCCCCCCTCCTGTTTGTGATGGTACGGTAAGGCAATAATTTGACTATATGGCGTTTTTATAGGCGGTGAGTAATGAATAGTCACAACACGGGTATGCCGAAATGGAATAGCAAAAGGGGATTTTGAGAAGGGTATGATTGACAGACAGATCAGAAAAAGAGGGTAAGTACCCGCCCAGGCTAAAGTGTTGCCTATCAGCCTGGGACATACTGAGACTTACCCCTTTAGCGAGTTACAACCGTTCGCCGTTGGTGGCGATCACCCGCTGGTACCAGCCAAAGCTCTGCTTCTTCTTACGTGCCAGATTGTTGTCGTGATCGACATACACAAAGCCGTACTGTTTCTGATAGCCGTTGAGCCAGGAGAGCAGATCGATAAACGACCACGGGTAATAACCACGAACATCCGCGCCCTGCTCGATCGCCGCGCCAATCGCCTGGATATGATCGCGTAAATAATCAATACGTGGTTGATCGCGCACCTCACCTTCGACGATCGGATCCTTGGCTCCCAGCCCGTTCTCGGTAATGTAGATTGGGATATTGCCGTAGCGTTTGACGATACGGCCAATGGCATCGGTCAACCCCTGCGGATAGACCTCCCAGTCCCAATCAGTGTAGACGCCGTGCGGATTGCGAACCTGTTTAAACAACCCCTTGAAGCCCAGCTCGCGCCCGCTGCCCTTCTGCCCGCTGGTGTTGATGGTATAACCGTCCACGTCATCGTTGTGCGCGACCATTTCACGCTTGTAGTAATTCAGGCCGATAAAATCGACGATATTCTCTTTCAGCAATGCCTCATCGCCCGGCGCGAAATGCGGCACGCCAAAGGCCTGCTGCGCCATCGCCAGCAGCTCTGACGGGTATTCGCCCTTCAGCACCGGATCGTACAGCCAGTGGGTGAAGATCCCTTCGGCTATTTCGCAGGCGCGGCGATCCTGCGGTGAATCGCTGATCGGATCGTTCGGTTGCAGCACGTTGACGAAGCCGATCTGGCCCTTGATCTTCATTTCACGGAAGCTTTTTACCGCTCGGGCGTTGGCCAGGAACACATGGTGACACGCCTGAATGCCCTTTTTCGGATCGGTCAGTTTGGGTGGGTGCGCCCCGGTGAAATAGCCCATGCCGATAAACACGATGGTTTCATTGAACGTGGACCAGAGTTCGACCCGGTCGCCAAACCGCGAGTAACACAGACGCGCATATTCATCAAAAGCATCGACGATCTCTCGTGATTCCCAACCACCAAATGCGTCCTGCAACGCCTGCGGCAGATCCCAGTGGTACAGGGTGATCATCGGTTTGATATTGTGCTTGAGCAGTTCGTCGATCAGATCGCTGTAGAATTGGATCCCGGCCTCGTTCACTTCTCCCCGGCCTTGTGGCAGCAGCCGTGGCCAGGAGATCGAGAATCGGTAGGTCTGCATACCCAGCTCGGCCATCAGCGCCACATCTTCACGGAAGCGATGATAGTGATCGACCGCCACGTCGCCGTTAGTCCCCTGATAGGTGGTGCCTGGCAGGTGAGAGAACAGGTCCCAGTTGGACAGGCCTTTGCCGTCGGCATCATAGCCGCCCTCGACCTGATAAGACGCGGTCGCGGCCCCCCAGAGAAAGTCTTTCGGAAATACGCTCATTGGTTTTTCACCCCGTTTTGCTCCAGTAATCGGTAAATTCTCACCAGTTCCTCCACCAGATCGCGCGCCAGCATGGCATTCATGATGTGGTCCTGCGCGTGCACCATAATCAGGTTGACCGGCAGTTTGCCCTCCCCCTCGTCAAAACCGATCAGCTCGGTCTGGGTGGCGTGGGCACGCTTCGCCGCCAGTTGCGATTCCGCCAGCAGAATATCCACCTGGTCCCACTGGTACTTACGCGCCGCATACAGCGCCTGCATGGCACAGCTGCGCGCCTCTCCGGCGTTGATGATCAGCTCCATTACCGCCGTTTCCATGTCCATCATTCGGTGACTCCTTGTGTCTGTTCAATCTGCTCCGCTTCGCTCACTTCCTGATCCAGCAGCTGTTGCTCATAGACTTTGAAGAACGGGTAGTAGATCAACGCCGAAACCGCCGCCAGCAGCAGCACCAACAGCGCGGCGCGGAAATCCCAACCGGTAGCCCAGGCGGCACCAATCGGCGCCGGAGCGGTCCAGGGCACCACCGAGATCACCCGCCCGATCAGATCCAGCTTCACCGCCGCGTAGGCGATGATCGAATTGACGATCGGCGCGGTAATAAACGGAATAAAGAAGGTAGGGTTCATCACGATCGGCGTGCCGAAGATCACCGGTTCGTTGATGTTGAAACAACTCGGCACCAGGCTCAGCTTGCCGATCGAACGCAGGTGCGCCGAACGGCTGCGCAGATAAAGCAGTACCAGCCCAAAGGTGGCGCCGGATCCGCCGATGACGATAAAGAAGGTCCAGAAGGCCTCCATAAAGATGTGCGGCATCGGTTGGTTGGCGGCCAGCGCGTCTTGGTTAATCCCCAGGTTGGTGAGCCAGAAGGCCTGCAGCATGCCGGAAACGATCACCGCGCCGTGGATACCCGCAAACCACAGCAAATGGCCGATCAGCACCGCCAGCAAGATCGCCGGCAACGAATCCGCAGCAGAGATCAAGGGTTGGAACAGCGCCATGATCGCCTGCGGCAACAGCAGGTTGAACTGGTGCTGCACCAGCAGGCTCAGCGGATACAGGGTGATCACCACCGCCAGTATCGGGATCAGCAGATCGAACGACTGCTTGATCTTGGCCGGCACCTGTTCCGGCAGCGAGATGCCGATATTGTGCGCCTTAAGGAAACGGATCAGTTCGGTGGTGTATATCGCCACCAAAATGGCGGTGAAGATCCCCACGCCGCCCAGTGCCGCGGTCGGCAGCATCTTTTCGCTTTGCGGCGCGGCCACCAGCAAGAAAGACATCAATGCCAGCATCGCCGCCATAAAGGGATCGAGCTTATAACTCTGCGCCAGGTTGTAGGCAATGGCGGCGGTGATATAGATGGACATAATGCCCATCGTCATATTAAACGGGGTGAGAATAGCGACCTGATGTTTTTCCGCCGCCCCCAGCCACCATTGGGCAATGCCCCAACTGCTGTCGGCGGAAAAGGGCGGATAGGCAAACACCAGCAAGAATGAGCCGACGATCATAAAGGGCATCGCGGAAATAAAACCGTCGCGGATCGCCATAATATGTCGCTGAGTCGATAATCTCCCGGCAATCGGGCTGATGCGGTTTTCGATAAAATTGAATGCGGCCTGGCTGATACTCATGGTCCAACCCTCGGGAGGTGCTGAGTCAATGGTCACAGGATGGGAAAACCGGCGGAAACGGCCTGATGCCGGCGGCCCGGTGGGATCAGTGTTGTGCGATCATCTGTAAGGCTTCGGCGAGAATTTTATCGCCGCGCATCATGCCGTAATCCATGCTGTTTATCACCGCGATAGGTTTATTTTCCCTGTCGGCAATCTTTTTAAAATCGGCGAACTTATATTTCACCTGCGGCCCAAGCAGGCAACATTGGTAATTCGCCAACGTGGATTCAAATTCCTCCAGGCCGACGGCGATAATATCAACCTCAATCCCCTGCTGTTCGGCAGACTTTTTCATTTTATTCACCACCATGCTGGTCGACATTCCTGCGGCGCAGCATAAGAATATTTTTTTCATCCGTTCTCCTGGAGGCATAGGTACAAATGATTCAGTTGAAGAATGAGTATGGTTTCAAAAACGAAAAAACCGCAACCGGTTTCAGTAACCGGTTGCAGAGTTTGAATGGGTTCTGTGAAGGAGATCCGAATTTTAATTTTCGGGCTTAAAGCGCGGAATAACGGAGCAACATCGTCTGGCTAAACCGCTGCCCTTTAGCCAGGCGGCGCAGCCCGCCCAGGTCAGCCATGTTATGCCCGTTGGCCGCGTGGGACATGGGTTCCAGACAGAAAAAGTCGAATTGATAACCCGGATCGAAGGCCGGATCCGAGACGAACAGGAAATAAACCGGACAGGCCGGCTGAGTGTTCATTCGTAACCGAGCTCCCTGCTCCGGCCACTGGATCTCCGCCTCGCCATTCCAGCCGCTAAAGCCGTTGTTCACCCAATGACGCGGCAATGGCCCCGGCTGGTTGAAATCCATTTCTTCGCTCAGCGCCGCCTGCTCGCCCGCCAGCCAGTCTTCGGCCTCCCGCCAATAGGCCGCGGCGGAAGCCTGTACCCGGGTATGCGCGGTTAACGGAAAGTACGGATGCCAACCCAGCCCATAGGGCATCGGCCTTTCTCCGGTGTGCTCTACCGCCAGTTCGATGCTGAGTTGGTGCTGATGCAGGGTAAAGTATTGTTCTACCTGATAACGATAAGGGCCATTCTCATGCTGATAGCGCAAGTGAAGGACTTCGTCGCCTTGCTCAACACATTGCCATTCCTGCAGCCAGCCGTCACCATGCAGATAATGCCGATCCCAGTCGGTATTGGCGCTGAGCCGGTAGTCTTGCTGCTCGAAGCTGAAGCGGTTTTGATTGACCCGATTGCCAAAGGGGACCAGAGGAAAACATCCCGATTGCAGCGCCGGCGTAGCGTCATTCACTACCGCAGGCCGCAGCAGAGGAAGCTCTCCCTCCGGTGTATAAGCGGTGAATTTCAGCACGCTGCCGCCCAACGAGGAAACCACCAGCGAGACGCAGCCGTTATCCAAACTAAACAGTGCCATAGTGCCCCCTGACGTTAATCGGCGAAGTTAATCACCACCTTGCCACACTGCCCGGAAGCCATCAGCGCATAAGCATCGGCAGCCTGTTCAAGGGCAAAGCGGTGGGTAATCGCGTGATGCGGATGCATTTTCCAGTCGTGCAGGTCGGTACAACATTTTTCCATATGGTGCAGGCTGGTGACCCAGGAGCCGATAATTCGTCGTTGGTGATGCATCAGGTCTGCACTGACCTCAAATTCCACCTTGCCGGTTTCACCGATGTAGACAACCCTTCCCCAGTCCGAGGATGCCTGCAGCGCCAGCAGCCGTCCTTTAGCGTTACCGGAACAGTCGAGGGTGACGTTGGCGCCGCCCGCGGTCAATTCGCGAATGCGCTCTGTCACCCCCTCGCCGGTCAGAAAACCGTGATCCATCAGCCCCAACCGCTTCGCGGTCGCCAGACGTTCCGGTATGACATCTACGCCAATCACCGTTTTCGCCCCCCGCCCCTTCGCCAGCATCATCGCCATCATGCCGACCGGGCCCAACCCTACGACCAGCACGTGATCGCTGCCGGACACCTCGCCGCGCACAATGCCTTCATAGGCCGTGCCGACGCCGCAGGAAATAAAAGCGCCGTCTTCGTAGCTGAGCGAATCCGGCAGATGGATCAGATCCTTTTCCTCCGCCAACAGATAGTCGGCGTGGCCGCCATCCCGTTGCCAGCCATAGGCTGCCTTGCCAACGCCGGTACAGGAAATCGGATAGCCCCGGCGACAGTTGCTGCAAAAGCCGCAGCCGGAAATGTGGTACACCAGCACGCGGTCACTCTCGCGAAAGTGCCGGCAACCGGCCCCCAACGCGACAATCTGCCCACAAGGTTCGTGACCGTTAATAAATCCCCGGTACAAGGGCTGATCCGGTGCGGCAGCCGTGCCACGGTGCTGATGATAAATATAATGAATATCGCTGCCGCAAATACCGGACGACTTCATTTTAATTAATACCTGGCCAATACCCGGTTGCGGAATATCCACCTCGCGCAGCTCTGCCGTGGAATTTCCGGGTAAATAAGCCGCCAACATTTTTCCCATAATATTTTCCTTCCAGATTTAATGCGTTATTTTTAGTGGCATATGAGGCTATTGCTTATTGTTCTTCTGCATCACGATAATATTGGCCAGCACCGCCAGTACGATAATCACCCCTCTGACCACCTGTTGGAAAAAGGAGTTAATTCCCAGCAAGACCAGGCCGTTGCCAATCAGGGTGATCACCAGCACGCCGAGCAGAGTGCCAAGCATCGAACCGCGCCCGCCGGACAAGGCTGTCCCCCCGACCACCACGGCGGCAATCACGTCAAACTCCAGGCCACTGGCCGCACCGGCATTGCCGGAGCCCAGGCGCGCCGCCAACAGAATACCGGTGACGGCCGCCAACAGGCCGGCCAGGGTAAACAGCAGGACACGAATGCGTTTGACGTTAATGCCGCACAGCTGGGCGGCGCTGGCGTTGCCGCCAATGGCGTACACCGAGCGGCCAAAGGCGGTTTTCTTGCTGATAAACTGAAAAACCACGAACAGGATCAGCATAATCACCGCCGAAACCGGCAGCCCCAGTACCTGCCCACCCAGCCAGTCCAGCACGCCATTTTCGTCGATCGGCACCGGCAAGGCGTTGGTCATAAACAATCCCATCCCGCGCAGGGCGCTCCAAAGCCCCAATGTGGCGACAAAGCTGGGCACGTTAAACCAGCCTCGCAACACCCCGGCGACCGAGCCCAACGCCGCCCCCAGGCACAAGGCCAGGATCAGCGCGAACGGCAGCGGGATCGCGTACTGCATCAAATAAGCCAGGATCACCGAGATAAACGCCACCATCGGGCCTACGCTAACGTCGATTTCCCCGGAAATAATAATCAGCGTCATGGCCCAGGCGGCAATGCCGATGGTGGCGGCATCGCGTAAGATATTCATTTGGTTATTCAGCGAAATAAACCCGGTGGCATAAATAGAAAATACCAGGTAAAGCACGACAATAATTGCCAGCAGGCCCAGTTCATTGGCGTGCTTCGATAATTTTCGGGTTCGGGTTATTTTTACTTCCGGTACCAATGTGGACATTGTATTACCTCCGGTGCCTTCGAATGTGGGCAGAATTATTGGATCATCAGCACTTCAGACATCAGCTGTTCAACATCCACGGGCGAGATAAACTCCTTCACTATCGTGCCTTGCTGCAACAACAAGATCCGGTCGCAGACCTGGGGTAATTCCTCCACTTCGCTCGATACGAAAATGATACTTTTCCCCTCTGCCGCCAGCTCACGCGCAATACGGTAAATTTGGTTTTTCGCTTCGACATCCACGCCGCGCGTCGGCTCATCCAGCAACAGGATCCGGCTTCTGGCGTAAACCCAACGGCCGATCACCACCTTCTGCTGGTTACCGCCGGAAAGCGTCATGATCGGTGTGCCGGTTTCTGCGGTTTTCACCCGCATCCGGCTGACGATCGCCGAGGTTGCCTGTTTGATCTTCGGCCAATTCAACACGCCAAAGCGGCTGACGGAGCGGCTGTCTGTCATCACGGTATTTTCATCCACGCCCAGCAACGGCATGATGCCCTCCGCCTTTCGGTTTTCCGGCGTGTAGGCCATACCGCGCTGGAGCATCTGGGCGTAATTCGGGCAGATCAGCGTTTCACCGTCGAGGATCAGCTCGCCGTCGGTGAACGGCGTCAGACCAACGATGGCTTTCAGCAATTCACTGCGGCCTGCGCCCAACAACCCGGCAATGCCCAGTACTTCGCCCCGCCGCAGCTCAAAACTGACCTGATGCAACTTGGGCGGCAGCGATAATTGTTTAACTTCAAAAACCTTGTCCCCGCCCTTCGGGGCCGTGACGGTTTGCGTATGGTGGTCTTGATGGCCCAGCATCAGGTCGACAATTTGCTGAGTTGAGGTGTTGTCCAGTGCCACGTCACCCGCCACGCGACCGTCGCGCATAATGGTGCAGGACGACGCCAGCCGGCGGATCTCATTCATTCGGTGGCTGACATACACCACTGCAATCCCGGCGGCGGAAAGGCGCATCACTGCCGCCGCGACCAGATCGGCCTCGGCGTTGGCCAGCGAACTGGTTGGCTCGTCGAGGATCACCACTTTGGGATCCCCCTGGCAGGCCCGGGCTATCTCCACCAGCTGCTGCTGCGCCGGGCTGAGATCGCGAACCCATTGTTGAGGATCGATGTCCACCCCGAGCAGCGCCAACGCGTGCCGGGCCTGCGCCAGCATGCCTGGTGCGTCAATCACGCCGGCGCGCTGCGGCCAGGCCCCCAAACACAGGTTTTCCGCCACGCTCATGTCCTGAACCAGGCTTAGCTCCTGATAGACGGCCCGCACGCCAAGCTCACCGGCCCGGCGCGTCAACAGCGCATCTGGCCCCTCCAGCAGTCGATCGCCGATAAACACCTGCCCGGCGTCCGGCCGCTCACTGCCGGTCAACATGCGGATCAAGGTGGACTTGCCCGCGCCGTTTTTCCCCAGCAGAGCGCGCACCTCGCCACGCTGCAGCGTGAAATTCACATCTTGCAGCGCCACCACTCCCGGGTAACGCTTATGCCCCGATTGAATGCGGGCCACGACCGGTTGCTGCGCCAATTCGTTTAAGGCTCTGTCACTCATGCAAGCCACCGACATTAAGAGCCTATCCCAGTAGGCGTCATTGTTGCAGGCAGTTTGGACAAGGACAGCGCGGAAGAACCGGAGCGTACACAGAGTACGTGAGGATTCTGAGCACTGCCCAGGGCCAAACGGACAAATAAAATAACCTAATGGAATAGGCTCTAAGGTAAGCCGTCTTTGTGAGTCACTAGCCAATCAGTAGCGCTCTGCGACGAGGCGTAGAGATCGATCGGCACCTGCACCACCTTTTGGCCGACCGGCCGCTGGTTGATGGCGTTCATCGCCTGCGTAAAGACCAACGCCCCCATTTTCTTGCCCGAGATATCCACCACCGCCTGCAGTACCTGACGGTTCACCAGTTCCTGCGCGATTTCGGTGGTCATGTCCGAGCCGAATACCACCGTTTGGCCGACCTTGTTCTGGTTGCGCACGGCTTTAACCGCCCCGAGCGTAGCGCCGCCGGATTCGCCGAAAATGGCATCGACTTTCCCGGAGGAAATCAGCAGTTTCTCGCCGACCGATATCGCCTTGTCCAGCACGGTGCCTTCCTGATTAGCGACGATTTTCATGCCCGGTACTTTCGCTTTTAACGCCTCTTCAAATCCTTTACGCCGTTGCACGCAAACTTCGAAGGCTTCGCAATTAATAACGGCGATCGCAGGCTCGGTTATTTTCTTTTCAATGAAGTAGTCGGCGGCGGTATTACCCAGTTTTTTGCCAAACTCGTAGGGATCGCCGACCAAATAGGCATAAACATATTTATCTACGCCTTTCTCATTAATGCAGGTGTTGTAACAAATCACCGGAATACTGGCTTCGTTGGCACGCTTGATGGCCCGCACGCTGCCATTCACCGAAACGGCGGAAAGCACGATGGCATTCACGTCGCGCGCAATCATGGTATCGATAAACGAACTTTCTTTAGAAACATCCCCCTGCGCATTGGTTTCTATGATTTCAATTTTCCCTTTGTCCTTGGCGGCGCCGTCTTGCACGCCCCAGCGGACCCCGGCGTAATACCCCTGGGTATCGAGATAAATAGCGCCGATGGCGGTTTTGTCGTTCTTAGCCTGTGCGCCTGCACTGAAAATAATCAGGCCCCCGGTAATGGCTAACAGCACGTGTTTTATTTTTTTTAGCAACATCGTTATTCTCCAGTTAATGTTCATTAACCTCTTGCTGCCTATTTTTATTATCCCGCCTGAAGGCTTTACCGCTGTTCGCCCTCAGGCGGAGCACAGACTCATTACACTAAATGATCAAACTGATTACTTACCGCCACAGGATCACGCATTAAACTAAACAGGGTTAAGTAAACTTTTTCTCCCTGGCGCGATCCGTGCCTGCTGCACTGAGCTGTTCTTCCAATGCTTCCAGAGTAATGCCTTTGGTTTCCGGCACTCTGGCGTAAATGAACCCCGCACCGGCCAGGCAAATGACGCCATACAACAGGAAACTGCCCGCTGCGCCCAATGCGGCATTCAGCAACGGGAAGCTATAGGTCAGGACAAAACAGGCCACCCACAGCGCAAAGGTGCCGGCGGCCATGGCTGCTCCGCGAATGCGATTGGGGAAGATTTCAGACAGCAGTACCCAAGTAACGGGGGCAAGCGTGACGGCATAGATAGCGATGGCGACCAACACCAGTAACAACACCGGCAGCCCCAGCAAACCATAGGCGTAAGCCGCCGCCATCAGCAGGTAGATCACCGTTAATCCACAGGCGCCTATCAGCATCAGCCGGCGTCGGCCAATGCGATCCACCAGCGGTAAAGCCAGCAAGGTGAAGATCAGGTTGATCAACCCGGTGGCGACGATCGACTTCAACGTATCGTTAATATCGAACCCTGCCGACGCGAAGATCTCCTGCGCATAGTTAAAGATCACGTTGATACCGCACCACTGCTGAAATATCGCCAGCACAATGCCTATCACCAACACCGGCCGTACATCGCTGCGCAGCAGCGCACTGAGCGGCACCTTGCCGCTGTCCTTGTCCAGCGTATGACGGATCTCCTTTAGCGTTTGCTGCGCATAGCTTTCATTGCCGATGCGTCGCAAGACCTTCTGCGCCTGCTCGTGGCGGCCGACCTTCGCCAGCCAGCGTGGCGATTCCGGCACTGCCAGCATCAGCAGCAGGAAGGCCAGCGCCGGTACCAGTTCGGCGCCAAACATATAACGCCAGCCAACCTGTCCGTTCCAGCTAGCCAACAACTCCGCCTGACCGGCATTGGCCGCCACCGGATCGGCGATCAGCAGGTTGATCAACTGCGCTGCCAATACCCCGATCACAATGGTCAATTGGTTCACCGCAACGAAGCGCCCCCGCTGTGCCGCCGGGCTGATTTCGGCGATATACACCGGCGACAGCGCCGAAGCCAGGCCAATGCCGACCCCGCCGACAATGCGGTAAATGATAAAGGCGTCAAAACTGGTGGCCACGGCGGTGCCCCAGGCCGAGATCACGAAGGTCAAGGCGGCAATCGCCAACGGCAGCTTGCGGCCAAAACGATCCGACAGCAGGCCCGAGATCACCGCGCCGAAAATACAGCCCACCAGCGCCGAACTCATCGCCCAGCCTGACTGGGCGGGATCGGTGATGCCAAAATAGGCCTCGTAGAAAGGCTTGGCCCCGCCTATGACCACCCAGTCGTAGCCGAATAACAGGCCACCGCAAGCGGCGACCAGGCAGATAGTCCAGACATAGGGCATGTTCAGTTTATTCGTCACATTGGTCCCCTTTTGGGCATCAGTTGGCTAAAGTCTCGGCCAGCACGGTGAATAAACGCGCTTTGTCATGCGCAGGATTTATCGCCAGCAGCTCGCTTAACGTTTGCTGCGCTGCGGCTAACTGCCCTAACCCCAGTTGCGCCAAAGCCGTCACCAGCAGGCAGTGCTGTTGATGCGCCTGTTGCAGGTCATTGTCCAACGCCATCAAATCCGGCAGCGAAACGGCAAAGAAATCGGCGCCAGGCAACATCTCAGACTGCTGGCTTGCCCACTGCTGCATTTGGGTGAACTGCTGTTCAGCCTGTGCCGACTGCCCCAGTTGCTTGAGCGCCATGCCGCGATAGAACAAATAATCCACCGGTTGGTCGTTGTAGTAGCGGCTTTCAGCCAGTTCGCCGTGCCCCGCGCAGGCCTGCTGCCAGTAGGTGGCCGCTGCCTCGAGCTGGCCTTGCCGGGCAGCACAGATACCCAGCCAATAGTAGATATCGTTGTCGCTTTGCCCAGCCAGACGCCCTTCCCCCAGATTTTGCGGATAGTGCAACGCCGACTGCAGCAAATGCTGCGCCTGCTGCGGCGCTCCCTGTTGCAGCGCCTGGAATGCCAACCGTTGCAGATTGATCAGATACTGGCCGGTGACTTTGCCTTCACCACCTTCCCACGGGTGAAACTCACGCTGCTGCAGGATCCGTTGCGCGTCACTCAACCGATCGCACTGGTTGTAAAGGCTCAGCAATTCGGCGGTAAGGTCGTCACGCCGGGCCACTACCGGCAAATGTTGCTCTAACATCGCCAGCCGCTGAGCAGGTGCAGTACCGAGGCGTTTGTTCAGTTGATCCAGTTCAAACAGCAGCCGAGCGTCATCAGGTTGCAGAGCAAAGGCCTGCTGCAGATGCGCCAGTGCCACGTCATGTTGCTGGAGTTTATTGAAGGCGTAGATCCCCAGATTGCGCCAGGCGTCGGCAAACGTCGGCTCCCGCTCCACGCATTGCTGCCACAGCGCTACCGCCTGCGAGTAGTTGCGCTTGCTGTAATGGAAACAAGCCAACAGATACTGTGCAAAAACGCACTCCTGCAGTTGGCTTAGCATCTGCACTTCATTCAGGGTATTGGGGAAGCGCACCTGGTGGCCGAAGCCGTCGCGCGCCTGCGCCAACAGCTGCCGATATTCCCGGTCACTTACCGCGCCTTTGCGTAGGCTGGCCAACATATAGCGCGGCAAGGTTTCCTGGCTGTCCAACAGCGTCAGTAACTCAATCGCCTGCTCTTTGGCTCCCCATTCACAGAGTTGACCGGCAATGTTTAGCGCATTGATCCCACGGCAACCGGTCACCGACCGCAGCCGTTGTAAATCGGCCTCGGCGTGAGTTTGCGCATAGCGCAGGTAATACAGGCTGTAATGCAGCGGACGGGCGACAAGCTGGTCATCGATATAGTCCAGGCTCTGTGCCCCTTTCCCCAGGCGTTGCAACAGCAGCGCTTTCAGGGCGATCAGCGGATAATGGCTGGCGTTAACGCTCAGGCTGCTTTCGCAAAACGCCAGCGCCTGCTGATACTCCCCGCGCCGCGCCGCGACCCGCGCCAGACCATAGAAACCGCCCGGTTTACCGTTACCGCTCCAGATGGCGCGGTAGAAATCCTCGTAAGCCGCGTCGTCGTTACCCAATTGTTCCTGAGCGCAGGCACGAATCAGGCTGGCTAACCCGCACTGTGGGTTGCGGTTAAGGTTATGGGCTCGTGTCAGCGCGTCATCCGCGTAGGCAATCGCGCGTTGGAAATTGGCGCGGTTATATTCCAGCGTGGCCAGAGCCAAATTGCAGCGGTAATCAAGAGGATCCAGCGTCAGGCCCCGCTGGTAGTAATCGAACGCCGAACGGCTGGCATGGTGGTACTGCTCCAGATGCTGGCCGATAAACCAGGCTTCATCGGCGCTGACGATCTGTTCTGCCGCCAGTGGCGCTTTGGCGGGCTGCGGTAATTCGGTGCTTTCGCTCGCCTGATGCTGGCGATAACTGAGTACGCTGCGGCCCTGGGCGTCCTGCAATTCAATCGTCAGGCGACCGGAGAAATCGCCGGTCATGGTCTCCAGCAGCGCCGCACCGGGGGTGAGATCAACGCGGAGGTCGAGCAGCAGCTGCTGATCGCTATCGCTGCGGATCACCAACCGGTGCTGCGCCAGCGGCGCGACCGCATACAACCCCCACACCAGTTGTCGCCCGTCGCTTTCCAGTTTTAGCGCGGCACGGGTGTTGGCGTTCTGCACCATGCCCAGGGTGTTGTAGGGCAGGAAATTCTGCACAAAGCATTTTTCTTCGTAGGCGTCGAGCCAGGTGAAATCCGGTTGGTTATCGGTGTAAACCCCGGTCATCAGCTCAATGTAAGGGCCGTTATTGTCGGTCAGATTGCGATCCCAGGCCTGGCCAAATTCGCCGTGGCCCCAGCTCCACTGTTTCTTGCCGGGCGACACATGGCGATCGGCGATGTGCAACAATCCGCCCTGCTCATCGTGGCTGTAAGCGCCTACAAAGTCATAGTCCGACTTATGCGCCATGTAAGACGTCGGTACCGGGATATTCTTGTAGCGCGAAATATCCACACCGGCCGAATAATCCACCTTGTAGTAGGTGCCGGTGGCAATAGGGAACGAAGAGACATCGCGCTTGCCATGGTCAAAAACGGCGGTCACATCCGGCGGGAATACGCTCTGGTGATCGTCTCCACCTTTCACCGCCGGGTTGGCCCACCACAGGAAATGGCGCGGCGTCGGGTTAGGGTTAAAAATCTTGGCGCTGATTTCAATCAGCGCGCGGTCAGGATACAGCGTGAAACCGGCCATCACCTGCAGCCCGCGCATCGGCTCCACCTCCCCCAGCCAGACGGTCTGCGCCCCGTTATCGTGCTGCTGGATCTGGCAGTCCACCGGCATATAGGTGGTCGGACGGTGGTGTTGCGGCCAGTTGAACTCGATCCCCCCTGAGATCCACGGCCCCAATAACCCCACCAGCGCCGGTTTCACTACCTCGTTGTGATAGACAAAATCGCGCTGCTGCACTTTGTCGTAAGCCCGATGAATACGCCCGCCCAGTTCCGGCAACAGCATCACGCGCAGGTAGTCGTTTTCCAGATATACCGCCTGATAGCGACGCAGAGATTTTTCACCACTCAGGGTGTCAATAACGCCATAGGGATAAACCGCACCGGACGATCCCTGATAGACGCGGTTTTCCAGGAACATCGGGTGCGAGTCCTGCTCGCCCGTGCCGTAAGTGGGTAATTCAACCTGCTCTTGCCAAACCTTGACTGTCCCGTGCATGTTTTCCTCACTAAAAATACTGAAGGTTGCTTTTCAGGCAGTCTAAATGACAGAATCGGCTACTTTACGCGCTACCATCACGCAATACAGTAAACGGGGTTTAATGAATGGCATTGCAAGGGTTGAATAACCAACGGGTGCGCAATTTTAATAAACGGGTGCTGTGCGCGTTGCTGTATCGGGAAAAGGTGGCCAGTAAATCGACGCTGGCGCGGCTTTCACAGCTGTCTATTCCTGCCGTCGGCAAAATTCTCGATGAGCTGCAGGAAGAACGCCGGGTTGAGCACGACCAGCAGAATTTGCACCGCCGCGGTCTGGGCGGCGGCAGTTACCGCATCGCTGCCTCTGAGCAACGGATCCTGTGCCTGAACGTGTCGCCCTATCTGATTGAAAGCATCGTGGTGGATGGCCTGATCACGCCGTGCAGCGCCTTCACGCCGCAACCGATCGTTGCCACCACGCCACAGGCGATGCTGCAGGAAATGGTGCAGATCTATCACCTGCACAGCCGACAACAGGGGATGCCGCTGAAAATAGCGCTGTCGATCCACGGCCAGGTAAACCCGCTCACCGGGGTGTCGCAGCGCATGCCACAGGCCCCCTGGGAAGGCCCGGTGGAGATAAAATACCTGCTGGAAGAGCGCCTGAAGACCGAGGTCCTGCTGGATAACGACTGCGTGATGCTGGGGCTGGCAGAAAAGTGGCAAAATAACGCTAACGCGCAGGACTTCTGCGTGATTAATGTCGATTACGGCATCGGCTCGTCGTTCGTGATCAACCAGCAGATTTACCGGGGCAGCCTGTTCGGCAGCGGCCAGATTGGCCACACCATCGTCGATCCCGATGGTGGCCTGTGCTCCTGCGGCCGTTACGGCTGTCTGGAAACCATCGCATCACTGTCGGCACTGAAGAAAAAAGCGCGCATTCAGCTAAAAGTCACCCCCAGGGCGCAACACGAAGGCGAAAGGCTTAAAACCCCCACCACCGCCGAGCTGATCGCCCGCTATCATCAGGGAGACCCCGCGTTGCAGGTGTTGGTGCAACGCGCCGCCCAAGCGATTGGCCTGAGCCTGTATAACTTCCTTAACATCTTAAATATTAACCGTATTTATCTTTATGGCCGCAGCTGTGGCTTCGGTCAGGCCTGGCTGGAGACCATCATCAGCCAGACCGGGTTCAACCCCTTCGATCGTCACGATCAGATTCAGACTCAGGCCACGCATATCGGCTTTGGCCAACTCACGCGCGCGCAGCAGGTGATGGGAATTGGCTATCTGTATGTCGAACAGGCACTGACGGAGATGCTATGATGCCGACTTTTATCCCAGCAAAAACAATACGGAGCACCATGAAACCCACCCTACGACACTGGTCGCGCGCAGGCGTGATATGCCTGATGCTGATCCTGGCCGGTTGTTCCAGCAAAAAACCGCGTACCAGCTATGATGCTCATGCCTTTGACGACGCGATTGAGGATGCTGCGGATAAATACGATGTCGATCAAAAACTGATCGCTGCGATGATCAAGGTCGAGTCCGGTTTTAACCCGGCGGCAATCAGCCGCTCCAATGCTATCGGGTTGATGCAGTTGAAAGCCGACACCGCCGGCTGTGACGCCTATCGCTACAAAGGGAAACGTGGCTGTCCGGACGACGACGATCTGCTGGATCCGGATACCAATATCGACCTTGGCGCAGCCTATCTGGCCGTGTTGCAAAAACAGCAGCTTAAAGGCATCGACGATCCTGTCACGCTGCGTTATGCCACCATCATCGCCTACGTCAACGGCACCGGTGCGCTGCTGCGGACCTTCTCCAGCAACCGCCAGCAAGCCATTTCGATGATTAACAATCTGTCACCGGAAGCCTTTAACTGGCACGTGCGCAAGTATCATCCCGCCCCGCAGGCGCCGCGCCACTTGATGAAGGTAGAAGCGGCCTACGAGCAGCTCTGATTTTCAAAAGCAAAAAAGGAGAACCCGAGGGTTCTCCTTTTCGTTTAAGCCAGTGCCGAGCCGTTATGGCTTGCCGTTACGAATCGGCTTGCGCGGCGGCTTGTTGGACGGCGTACGCTGACGGGTGATGTCGGTGTGCTTGGTCAGCGCCGGGCGGGTATGACGCTGCAAGCGCTTGGCTTCGCGCTGTTCGTCAATGCTCGGTGCCGGCACCAGACACTCGCGACGGCTGCCGATCAGGTGCTTCATGCCCATTTCTTCCAGAGCGGTACGGATCATCGCCCAGTTGGCCGGGTCGTGGTAACGCAACAACGCCTTGTGCAGGCGACGCTGACGATCGCCTTTCGGTATCACCACATCTTCACTCTTATAACCCACTCTGCTCAACGGGTTCTTGCCGCTGTAATACATGGTGGTGGAGTTTGCCATCGGTGACGGATAGAAGTTCTGCACCTGATCGAGACGGAAACGGTTTTTCTTCAGCCACAGCGCCAGATTCACCATATCCTCATCGCGGGTGCCCGGATGCGAGGAGATGAAATACGGGATCAGATACTGCTCTTTGCCCGCCAGCTTGGAGTAATGGTCAAACAGCTGTTTAAACCGGTCGTAGCTGCCCATGCCCGGCTTCATCATTTTCGACAGCGGGCCTTCTTCGGTGTGTTCCGGCGCAATCTTCAGGTAGCCGCCAACGTGGTGGGTAGCCAGCTCTTTGATATAGCGCGGATCTTCCACCGCCAGATCGTAACGCACACCAGAGGCGATCAGGATCTTCTTGATGCCTTCCAACGAGCGCGCACGGCGATACAGTTTGATGGTCGGTTCGTGGTTGGTGTCCATGTAGGTGCAGATTTCCGGGTACACGCACGAGGCGCGGCGGCAGGTCTGCTCAGCGCGCGGGTTGGTACAGCGCAGCATGTACATGTTGGCGGTCGGGCCGCCCAAATCGGAGATCACACCGGTAAAGCCCGGTACTTTGTCACGAATTTCTTCGATCTCGCGAATAATGGAGTCTTCCGAACGGCTCTGGATGATGCGCCCTTCGTGCTCGGTAATCGAACAGAATGAACAGCCGCCATAGCAACCGCGCATGATGTTGACCGAGAAGCGGATCATGTCATAGGCAGGAATGGTTTCCTTGCCGTAGGAAGGGTGCGGAATACGCTGGTACGGCAGGGCAAACACGCTGTCCATTTCCGGCGTGGTCAGCGGGATCGCCGGTGGGTTGATCCACACGTAACGGTCGCCGTGCGACTGCATCAGCGCACGGGCACAGCCAGGGTTGGTTTCATGGTGCAGAATGCGCGAAGTGTGCGCATACAGGACCTTGTCGGCCTTCACCTTTTCAAATGACGGCAGCAACACGTAGGTTTTTTCCCACGGCTTGGGCTTGGCGGCGCGCACGGTGACCGGTTTGGCCTCCGGCTCCGGTTTACCGCCGTCAGCACACGGCAGATCGTCGCCGTAAGGGTTCGGGATAGGCTCAATGCGGCCCGGCTTGTCCAGACGGGTAGAATCCACCCCGGTCCAGCCCGGCAACGCACCCTTGCGCATCACCGCGGTGTTGCGGATGTCGTGGATCTCGCTGATTTTCTCGCCCGCAGCCAGGCGGTGCGCCACTTCCACCAGCGGACGCTCGCCGTTGCCGTAAATCAGCATGTCAGCTTTGGAGTCCACCAACACCGAACGGCGTACGGTATCAGACCAGTAATCGTAGTGAGCGATACGACGCAGGCTGGCTTCGATGCCGCCCAGCACGATCGGCACGTCTTTATAGGCTTCTTTGCAACGTTGACTGTAAACCAGCGTCGCGCGATCCGGACGTTTGCCGCCCACGTTGCCGGCGGTGTAGGCATCATCGTGACGCAGTTTGCGATCGGCGGTATAACGGTTGATCATCGAGTCCATGTTGCCGGCGGTGATGCCGAAGAACAGGTTCGGTTTGCCCAACCGCATGAAATCTTCTTTATTGCTCCAGTCCGGCTGCGCAATGATGCCGACGCGGAAGCCCTGCGCTTCCAACATGCGGCCGATGATCGCCATACCAAAACTCGGGTGGTCGACATAGGCGTCACCACTGATAATGATCACATCGCAGCTATCCCAGCCCAGTTGATCCATCTCTTCGCGCGACATCGGTAAAAATGGCGCGGTGCCATAACATTCGGCCCAATAAGGCTTATAGGAAAACAATTCACGATCGGGTTGGATCAGGCTGGTAGTGCTCATTCTGGTGCTCTTTCACAGGTTAATTAATCGCCGGGCGGCGATTATACGCACTAGTGACAAAAAGAGCATGGTTATTTCACGCCTTCGCCACAGCATCTCGGGCTTCCCTCTCGACTCCACGCGCCTGCGCGGTCATCATAGCGCATTCTGTTCGGCCCACCGGCCGACAGCGGAGGAGATCAATGAGTGAGTTTTTAGCAGTAAAACCGATTCTGGCTCTGGGCAGCGCGATCGTTGAGGTGACGCTGACGCAGGAGCAAAAAATAGGTGGCTGCGCGTTTAATGTTGCGCGGGCGCTGAAGCGCCTGCAGGTCCCGGTGCTCAACGGTATGCCGGTCGGCAATGGAGTATGGGGCGCGGCGATTGAAGCCGAGATGGAAAGTTTAGGCCTGCAGGTGCTGCTGCGCCATGGCCAGATGGACAACGGCCGCCGTCTGACACAGATGCAACCCAGCGGCGAGTCGCTGTCGGTGATCGAGCCCGGCTGCGAAACCCAGTGGAATAAAGCCCAGTTGGGCACGCTGCCCCTGAGCGAAGACACGCTGATTTACATCAGCGGCGAGCAGTTGGCCGGAGAAAGCGGCGAGGCGGTACGTGAATGGTTAACACGCTTGCCGTTTGACCAGTGGCGGCTGATTGATCCCGGCCCGGGCATCGCTCAATTGGATGAAGATTTCTTTGCCATGCTCAGCGACAGCCACACCCTGCTGACGCTGAACCGAAATGAAGTGGTCACACTCTGCGGCGCAGGCGATGCGCTCACTCTGGCCCAGCAGTTTGCCACCGCGCGCAATATCACGCTGATCTGTCGGTTGGATTGCGATGGCGTCTGGATTTGCCGTGGCGACACCCCGCCGCTCCAGATAGCGGCCTATCCGGTGAACGTCGTCGACACTCTGGGTGCGGGCGACGCCCACTGCGCCGGCCTGCTGGCCGGGCTCTCCGCCGGTTGGCCATTGCCGCAAGCGGTCGATCTGGCTAACCGCGTGGCCGCCTGCGTGGTAACAACCCAAGGTGCAAGCGACGGGCCAGACTGGCAACAGCTGCAACAGCGTTTCCCCGACGTTTGATGCCTAATGGGCGCGGTTTGCGCGCCCCTCTTCTCTTTCTAATGCGCTCGCTCTACCGGCCCGACATATTCTTCCGGCCGGTGCTGATAGTTGAAGGTCAGCGCAAAAATGATCCCCAGCACCAACGTATACAGCGCGAAGATCAACCAGATGCTCTGCCAATCTTTGACGCCGTCGTGGGTGAAGAAATCCACCACTTCGCCGCTGGCTATCGCCCCCAGATACGCGCCGATACCGTTGACCATGGTCATGAATAGCCCCTGCGCACTGGCGCGGATGCGGCTATCGGCCTCTTTCTCAACGAAGATGGCCCCGGAGATATTAAAGAAATCAAAGGCACAGCCGTAAACGATCATCGACAGCAGCAGCAGCACAAAGCCGAAACCAACCGGGGTCCCATAGGCCAGGAACAGGAAGCGCAGCGTCCAGGCCGCCATGCTGATCAGCATCACCTGTTTGATGCCGTATCGACGCAGGAAGAACGGAATGGTGAGGATAAAGAACACCTCGGAGATTTGTGACAACGACAACAGCACCGCCGGGTATCTGACGCTTATGCTGTCCTGATACAGCGGGTTGCTCGCGAAATCATGCAGGAAGGGATTGCCGAAGGTGTTGGTGATCTGCAGTGCCGCGCCCAACAGCATGGCAAACAGGAAAAACAGCGCCATACGCCGCTGGCGAAACAGCACCAACGCGTCCAGCCCCAGCACACTGAACCAGCTTTTCGATTTTTCGACTTTGCTGGTCGGGCAATTCGGCAGCGTCAGAGAATAGCAGGCCAGCAACAGTGACACGGCAGAAGCCAGATACAGCTGCATATTGCTCAGCTCAATTCGGCTAAAGCCGATTAGCCACATCGCCACAATAAAGCCCAGGGTGCCGTATACCCGCACCGGGGGGAAATCTTTCACCGTGTCGTAACCGTGCTTTTCCAGGCAGAAATAGGCAATGGCGTTGGAAAGCGAAATGGTCGGCATATACACCATGGCGTTGAACAACATGACCCAGAACATCACCATCGGCTGCTCAACCTGGGCGGCGCAATACAGCGCAAGCGCACCGAACAGATGACAGAGCGCGTACAGGTAATTGGCCCTGATCCAGCGGTCGGCAAGAATGCCCGCCAGCCCCGGCATAATCAGCGCCGCGACGCCTTTGGCGCTGTACACCATGCCCACCTGCAATCCGCTGAAATGCAGGGTATTAATCATGTAAGATCCCAGCGTAACCAGCCAGGCACCCCAAATAAAAAACTGCAGAAAAACCATTACCTTCAGTCGCGTTTTTATTGCCATCACCATCACCTTATTATTTTGATTAAAACGATGATTCACGCGGCCAGGCCCCTGCACCTCGCCGCGGGGGAATTTGCAGCGTTACAGCGTTTTGAAGAACTCACGGATCAGGCGCATAAAGTCTTCTGCCGCCAGGGCCGCGCAGCTCAGCGTTTGCTCGTGGGACAGTGGCGTATCGGACAGCCCTTCGGCGTAGTTGGTCATCGCCGAAACCACCAGTACTTTCAGCCCGCAATGGCACGCCGAGAGCACTTCCGGCACGATGGACATGCCGACCACGTCGCACCCCAGCGTTTGCATCATGCGAATTTCAGCCGGTGTTTCGAAGTTGGGCCCGGTGTAAGCGGCAAACACCCCTTCCGCCAGCGGAATACCCACGCGCTGGGCCACCTGCGTCAGTTGAGCACGCAAATCGCGATCGTAGGCATTGGCCAGGCTGAAAAAGCGCGGACCAAAACGCTCATCGTTATCGCCAACCAACGGCGACTCGGGCATAAAATTGATGTGATCGGTGAGGGCCACCAGGCTGCCCGGCGGCACCGACTGGCGCAACGAACCGGCGGCGTTGGTCGCCAGCAGGAATTCGCAGCCCAACAGTTTGAAGGTACGTACGGCAGTGGTCATCACCTGCATACCGCGCCCTTCATAGTAATGACCGCGCCCTTTCATGCACACAACAGGAACACCTTCCAGCCAGCCGGCAACCAACTGGCCGGCATGCCCCACCACGCTGCTGACCGGGAAACCCGGCAGTTCGGCGTAGTCGATGGTCAGGGTGTCGGTCATCACCTCCGCCAACGCCCCCAAGCCGGAGCCCAGAATCAAAGCCGCTCGCGGTTGGAAGCCCGGCAGGCGGGCGCGGATAGTTTCAGCACAGGAAAAAGCATCTTCTTGATTAAACATAGTATTCTCATCTGTGGAAGGGTGAAATAATCCCCATAGTAGAGAGCGATGCGCACCGGCGACCAATACATTATTGGCGGCTGATTTATTCCATTCACCTATAAATTGCTCGCATCAGGAGGCCATCATCAACCTAAAGCAGCCACAGCAACTGCCGGATCCCAGCCGGATTAACTTCCGCCTGCTGCACTATTTTCGCGTGGTGGCGGAAGAGATGAACTTCACCCAGGCCGCACTGCGGCTGAACATCTCCCAACCCCCGCTCAGCAAACACATCAAAGAGCTGGAGAGCCAACTGGGCGTAGAGCTGTTCAAACGCACCACCCGCTCGATGGCGCTGACGCTGGCGGGCCGAACCTTGTTTCACAACGTCGAGATGCTATTGGATCAGGCGGGTAATGCACTCAATCAGGTGCAGCAATTGGGGCGTGGCGAAGCGGGCCATATGGTGATTGGCATGGTCGGCACATCGGTGTGGGGTGGGCTGATACCGGCGCTGAAGCGCTTTACCGAACAAACGGCCAACGTCACCTGGGCGTTGAACGAACTGACACCCGGCCAGCAAATAACGGCGCTGCAAAAACGTCATATTGATATCGGCGTGTGGCGAGAAGCCAGGGAACAGATATTACCGGGGCTGGCATGCCAACTGCTGGCACGGGAGAACATTGCGCTGGTGCTACCGCTCGATCACCCGCTGGCACAGGCGGAAAGCCTGCCGCTGGCGGCACTGCGGCATGAAAAATTCATCGTGCTGCCGCCTCATGAGGCCAGTCTGGGGCTATATCTGCACAACCTGTGTTTGCAGCAGGGGTTCAAACCGGATATCGCCTATCAGGTCAACGAACCGCAAACCCTGATGGCGCTGGTGGCCGAAGGCTATGGCATCACGCTGTTGCCAGACAGCTACGGCCGCATTCCGTGGCCCGGCGTGCGTTTTTGCCCGCTGCAGCAGGCACCGTCAGCGGATTTGTACGCCATTTACCATGCCGACAGCGCGACGCCGGTGGTGCAGGCCTTTCTGGCGATGCTGCGTGCCTAGTTGTTGTTCCACTCTGCCGGGACGCGTTTAGGCTACGCGTTGCATTTCCGATAAGAACAAACGCTGCTCTTCCTTGCGACGTCGCAGCAGCCCGGGCAGACGCTGACCACCGGCATACATCCACAGAGGGAATTGCCCTGCCGCCTCTTGATAACGTCCGGCGTTCAACAAAACCAACAATGTCGAAGGGGAACCGGATTTCAGAAACCGCAGCCCACTTTTTATCCCGGGCTTGCCCGGCCCGACATTGAACAGAAAAGACACCAAGGCATCAAATTGCCCTTGGTTCAAAGGGACCTCAACTATCTTGTGCAGCAGTGCTTCACAATCCATCACATCGGCTTGCAGCAAAGTCAGCGCAGTCAATTCACTGATGGTTTTCCCCGCGCCCACGTCACCGGTATGTCCATAACCAATAGTCCAAATACCGCCGCTATCGCGGTATGACGAAAGTCGAAGCCCTTCAAAACTTTTAATTAATGTTAATCCACGCTCTGACAGTACTTGATGCATATAGACTCCTTTCAATAGTGTAATTAATAACGCTCCTCATTTATTGGGTTAAGCAGTATAGAGTTGTCCCGGCAACAGACAATACCAAATCATCATAAATTAATATGAATCATCAAAAAGGACAGGCGAAATAACACGAAGCAGACTCAAAAATAAAATAAGAAACATCGTTCTGAAAGCTGCCTTCTCGTAATACCCATAAAATAAAGTGTATTTTCCGTTTCGAACATCCACCTGCTGATTTTGACAATATTCATGATGGGTCACTCTGCGATAGGTTTATCTGGCCAACAGATAACCCTAAAGGAGAAAACAGATACCACCGTTTATTATCGCCGTCATTTAAAAACCCATTACTTACAGAGAGTGTATTATGAAAGACCTGATGAGTATTGATTTAAGTCCGCAAGAGTTATTATCATTACATATCTCAATTTCCTCCCATGCTTTGCTTAATCAAAGTTACAGTAATTTGTTACTGAGCCAACAGCTGTTAACTTCACTAAGTATGGATCCGGGCCTGACCGTGAAAATAAAGGCCTATCAGAATCAATTAAGGCAGCAGGCTCATACATTTAAACAAAGTACCATGTCTGAGCTGATTGGGCTGTTTACCAAGGCATCAAACTTTTCCACCCTGGTCACCACCGTCGACGGCATCTTTTCCACGGAGGACCCGCAGTCATCCCAGAAAGGGGGTGAAATGGTGGCAGCACTGGCGACCGTAGCTCAAAGCTACCAGGTCGCGGCGCAAGCGGTTCATACGCAGTTCAGCGCTACAAGGGAAACCTTAGAGCCCCTAATGAACAATTTCAGTGAGACAGTCAGCGCCATTGAACAGGGGCTTGGCGCAGAGGCCAAACAGCAGGCGCAAACCATCACCGCGCTTAATGAAGCGATTGCTAAAAATATTCAAGGCATCGTGGATGCTGGTATCAAGGCAGGTTCCGGGGTGGTACAGCTGGGCCAGGCCATTGTCGCCGCCGTACCGTTGGGCACCACTGGCAACAAACCGAAAGACCCGCCACCCGCCAAACCCAAATCTGCCGGTGACCAAACCGAATATATGATCTCCGGCATTCAGGCCATCTCAGCCGGGGCCTCCGGTGCTCATCAGGCGATTAGCGATCTGAAGGCCAACTACGTCAAGTTGGCAGCTGCCTATCAGGCTTTGGCCACCGCCAACGCGTTGCTCTCCGTTGCCAAGTCGGTTCACGCTCAGGCCCAGCTATTTGTCGAAACCTATGCGCTTACTGCGCAACGTGTAGCGCTCTTGCCAGCCGAGTGGAACAAGGTGGCGAACGCCTATCTGGCCGCGACTCCCGTTATACGCGATATCAGTGAACCTTCTGATATGAAGCAAATCAAGCAGGTTATTTCGCTCAGTGCCGATCAATGGCAGCAAATATCGAAAGTCATTGAGAATGCCAAGGCTAATTACGCTGGAAACAACATCTTACCCGAAATGTAATCACCACTTATTTTAATAAAGGAAAAAATCATGACTACCCCAACACTTTCTATTAACGATGGTATGAACAATCAATCATCCCAAGCACTGCATATCCAGACCTATTGTAATAGCGTCCGACAACAAATATCGGTCGACTTTGAACGTTTCCCGAACTTACGGGAGCATCAACGTCAAATCAATGAGAGTCTGACCACGGCAAAACGTCATTCAAACCATTATTTGAATGATATTCAACCGTTGATCATCCGTAACGTCACTAATATCCAGGATTATTTTGAAACGCAAAACCTTATTGCGTCTGTCATGCCTTCCGGTGCGACAAAAGAACAATGGTTAAGCACCTTGGGTATGATCCGCGATAAGGCCAAAGAGTACCAGGAAGTCTCGGTAAATACTCGCCGTACCATTGGTACCTTGAATGACAACCTGATTATCGACTCAAATAACTATCAAGTAATTGTGGTTAACCTTAACAACGTAGTCGGTGGTAACAATGGGATTTTGGAGCAGCTAAATCGGGATATCGATGGTATCAACGCGGCCATTGATGGCGCGATTGCCGGCATTGTAGTCGGCGGCCTGTTGATCATTGGCGGTGCCATTGTCACGGCCATTGGTGCTGTTGCCGGCCTGGTGACTGCGGGAACCTCAACCCCTGTAGTACTCGGCGGTATTGCCATGATGACCGCAGGGGCTGGTGGGGTGGTCGGTGGGGCCATTGTACTAAGTAAATCATTGGAGGCCCGTGAAAAACTCTATCGCGACCGTAGCCAACTTAACAGCGAAGTGATGGTAGCCACCCAGATTGGGTCAGGATACAAGGGGCTGCAGACTCAGGCACAAAGTGCAGTCACCGCCGCCACTCAGATGAGCAACGCGTGGGACTCACTCACTTCAGAGTTGGATACGCTGAACGCCAACCTGCGCAAAGGCATTATTGATGACGGCTTCCTGCGCCAACTGTTCCTGGAAGCATCAAAGTCGTCCGTTGGCAAAGTCTTGGATGGAACAAAAATCATCAAACAACAGATGGCAGGTGTAGTGGTACGCGAAGTACCGCAAGATCAAACCATTGCCGATTTTGTTAAACGCCTGGCGGCGTAATCCCTTATAACCCGGGGGGCCAGGCGATCCCGGCCCCTATTCTGGAGAACACCCCATGAGTGGTGGAATGCTAACGCAAGTCATCAATAATTTATCGCGCACCGGTGAGGCTATTCAAAAATTCGATGGTCTGCCGGCTAATGCGATCCCAATCCAACGGAATATCCAGAGCGCTATTAACACGCTGTTGCCGGACATTAAACAAATGCAGCGTGATGTGACGACCTGGGGTCTGAAACTCGAGGCTCAGCTTGATGAAAAACTGGCGGTTTTGGAGAGCTTATCCCCCAGCGAACTGACCATGTTCATTCGCCAAAGCAAGGAGGAAATTACCAAGGTAATGAGTCAGGTCGATAAAGTTAAAGATCGTACGAAAAATACCGATAATACCGTTGTTGATAATAATATAACCCTGCAACGCATTATCATCGACCTGCAGGCGACGATTGCCGGGCTGAAATCGAATTTGCAAGGTAGCCAGCAGAAGCTCGATGAGTTGAACAAGAAAAAGTACTACTTTATTGCGCTCGGTATTTTGGGTATCCCGGGGCTGATTGCCATGGCAGTGCTGCTCAGTGAAGCACAAAGTAACGTGAATAGCATTGAGCGTCAGATTTCAGCACAACAATCGGATATTCGGCAACAACAAAGCTTTGCGACACAAACTGTTGCATTCTCACAGGATCTGCTTGAGCTGAGTAACCATATGCTGAAGATCGGCAATGCTATCGAGTTTGTCAGCAATGATATTCAGAAAGCGGAGAAAAACATCTCAGGTGGCGAAGCAGCACAATTGACGAAATTGTTCTTTACTGCAGCAAAAATGAGTGTGAAAACGTTGCTGGTAGACGCGTCTTAAACGGTAACTGCTCATCTCTATTTTTAGACCAAGAATCATCCTCCCTGACAAAAGGTGATATTTATCGGTTGTTGGGGAGTGATAAGTTGAGCTACCAAGGACGCGGCTGGCGTACCGATGTCCTTTTTAACCACCAAGAGTGCTCCATTCAGCCCTATACACTCAGGATCTGGCATTCCAAAATACCTTAACTCGCTTTTCATTTTATACGCGCCGTGCTGATAAGGAACATCATGAAAAAAAGAGCCTGCTCTTTCGATTTCGCGATCTCGATCATAATTACTCCCAGAGTCTTCTTAGCCATTTTCTGGGAAATATGTACTATCACAATAACCGACCCAGACCTCAATAGTTTAAATGAAGGTATAGGGTTACGAATAACCGCCACACATATTCAGTCGCCATAGATCAAAAAAGTAACACATTCTGCTTCATATTCGTCATAAAAATGTCATCCTATCGAGGTAATGCAACTCAATCAAAAAAAAGGAGATCATCACGGGTACCGATCTTCATCCATATAGAAAGCATTGAACCGCAACAGAATACTATGTAATCCAATGTAAATCCGGGATCAGATAAGGAACTGAGAACAGCAACTCACTCTAAAATGAAACTCAATGACAGCATGCAGATTATAAAAAGGAATAGTTATGGAATTTATGTCAAAACGCGTTAATTATTTTATCGCTGTTGCACAAGAAGGATCAATCACCAAGGCTGCAGATCGCCTCTGCATCACACCATCGCCATTAAGCAAAAGAATTAAAGAGTTGGAGGAAAATTTAAAAATTACGCTTTTCGAGCGGACTAACCAAGGGCTATCCTTAACCAAAGAAGGCCAGCATTTATATAGTGATATTATTGCCCACTATGAAGAACTCAATAGAATCAAAGATAATCATAAGGAAAAAAGGCACATTCAAGTCGGTGTTTACGGACCGGTGCCTCCTCACGTCAATACGGTGATTGATTACCTGTTGATGAAAAACCCGGCATTGACTATCAACCTGGTACGGCTGACACCGACGGATGGAGTGAACCGCAATGAGCTTAATCGGCTCAATCTACTGTTCAGCATCGAACCTTTGCCAACCGCCCCCTTTTCGCAGCACCTGTGTACCGAGGAACGGCTGCTGCTACTGCACCCGGTAGGGAATAAGCCAGAACAATATCGATCACTACCCTGGGTGCAAAGCACTTATTTCTCTGAAACCCCGATATTTAAACACTGCCATGAGCAACTGCAGCAACAGGGGTTTGCACGGGATCTGATGAACATCGATAATCTGCACCTGCGGCTCAACCTGATCCGTCAGGGTAAAGCCGTAGCACTGGCGCTAGAATCCATGCTGCCCATCATGAATGTTGACGAAAGTGAATGCAGTACCATGTTGTTGTCTAATGCGCGCTTGACGCATCATATCTACAGCAATGTGGCGCAATTAAATGACAGCCAGCAGGTGATGGCCCATCTGGCCCATCAAGGGACGCAACAGTGGAAAACAATTTGCCCCCCTGCATATATGAATTAATAGATTGATTTTTTTCTGAGTCCGCTCAGCTTGGTATTTAATTTATATTCACGTAATTTTCCAGCGCACAACACCAGTTTTCATGACAGCACTAATCCTAAAAACTTTAACCCCCCGGCATCCTCCCTTCTTCTCTACGCGAAATAGCAAACGATTAACTAACAGACACTCTCCCAGACATCATCCGTTAATTAGCATCACTATGGGGTGCCTCTCAGGCTTCATGCCAGACAAAAGTTAAAAAGCCCGGCCCCCGTAGAACAGAGAATCCAGGCTTTGCTAGCGAATTGAGATTACACTCCTCACCCCTTTGACATCAGATATTTTTCATATTAACCGGCTGAGGCAGGAATTACGGTAATACCTGCTGTTGTTTCAAGTACTGGCTTACGTGCTCTGCCAACAGTTTGTGAGTGTGGGTAGTCGGATGTAATAGATCCCAAAATACATAAGTATCTGCGTTGGTGCAGGCAGCACGCACCGGAAGTGCATTGATATAATTCAACGATGAAGGCGCATGGATATCGAGACAGGCCATTTTAGTTTCACTGACCTGATAGCGAGCAGGGTTATCAAGCATGTCAGTAAACAACGCAGCCAAGTTAAAAATGATCACCGGTGAATCAGGATGGCTCCGGTTGATATCGTCCACTACCTGCTTAATACGGGTATTGTAATCATCGATCTGTCGCTTGATCTTTTCCCCGTCCTGACGAAAAGCAAACTCCGGCGCCCGCGTAATATTCGGTAAATTGAGTACCAGCACCTTTTTCGCCCCCGCACTGACCAGTCGATTAAGCGCCTTGGTTTGATTCGCAATCAGGCCATCAACCCCTTGATTATAGGTAACCAAATCATTAGCACCGATCCAAACGGTAAACAGCGAGTTTTCCGGCCGATAGTTTTTAGCCTTTTTCATGTAAATCAGCCACGAGTCAACCTGATCAAGCAACCCGGGAATGACCAATTTTTGCTGATTGGACGCCGCCCCCCCCACAGCCCAGTTATATACGGGTAAATGGTTCTGCTTCGCCAGATATTCAACCCAGGTGGGGCCATTGCTGAACCGCCCTAAAAACCAGCTTTTAGGATTAGGGAAACGCCATAATGACGCATTAAATACATTATTCGTATCACTAAGACTGTCCCCAAAAGCAATGATCTTATTGATACCTACGCCTTGCGTCGGCGGGTCATTGCTCCAAACGCTGTAGTTGAATGAAAGCTTATTGTTAGCTGCAGCAATCATCGCCAGAGGTTGATCAATGCCGGCCCGACTCAGGGTGTTGTCGCACACCTGATTCAGCGCAGTTAATGATGTATCACTGTAAAACATATTCTTCCAGGACATTGCGAACGATGACCACCAACTTCCCTGCAATCGATAATACGTCGTTGAATCGATATTCTTAGCCCAGAGATAATCTGCCCGTGGGGAGATACTGCTCGGGTCGATACGGTAATAACACCGCAAGTAAGTATAGGTATTATTACTCTTACCGAATAAGAAAGGAGAACCTTTATCAATGACATCAGGTCCTTTGGGTGAAAGGGTATTATTAACGCCCCCCTGCGGAATGGGAGCTAAATTATCATTAGCAAAAGCAGCAGAAGAAATAAACAGTAATGCATAAAGTGATTTTTTCATAAAAGAATTCTCTTCTTATCGCACCGGATGATGCGATAAAAAATATGACATCGACAGAATGTCATATACAGGTCCTTTTAAGACTTCAAAGAAGACTATTTGACAGCATGTTTTTTTAATTAAGATAATTATTAAAAAGGAAATCCCCAACTGTCTATTAAGACGCCTTTATATTCTTTCTCTTAACAAGAGATATCCCCTGTGGTCGGCTTGCGGCCACAGGGAACGAATTAAACCCCAAGATGATGCAGAAATACTCCGGGTTTAGAGTGCAGGCTGCACCATAAACTGGCCTGCGCTGCCGCGATCTGCCATTTCCAGCGTCTGGCTGTAGTAGAGGAACGGGAAATGTTCTGAGGTGGACTGATTGAAGTAAACCAACAGCTCAACGTCTCCGTCGATCCATACCGTGTCTTTCCAACCGCGATCTTCTGCCATTGGCTGCGCACCGTTAACGCGCTTGACCAGGAACTGTACGCCCTGAATGTGGAACGCCTGCGGGGTATCCGCATGGATATTCCAGCGCTCCCAGCTCCCCTGCTGAGTTTGCACATCGATGCGGTTCATGTCCCAGATCGCCCCGTTGATCCCGGCCTGGCTGTCGCCCAAACGGAACTCGCGGGTGCGGCTGACGCTGCCGTCCAACAGTTGATCGGCCAACAAGCGCATCGGCAGGTTATCGGTCACCAACGGCAACAGCCCGGTCGGTTTCAGCGTCAGCACCTGGGTAGAGACCAGGATGCTCGAAGGTTCAAACAAGCCGCGCAGGCGATCCATAATGCCTGCCGCTTCGCCGGCGGTGATCGTCACCTCATCGCCTTTTGACATGTCGATCAACACTTCACGGCGTTCGCCCGGTGCCAGCGAAAGTTGCTGTACCGCGACCGGCGCAGGCAAGAAGCCCTGATCGCTGGCGATCACGTTGAGCGGTCGGCCGTCACTCAGTTGCAGCATGTAGCGACGTGAGTTGGAAGCATTAAGCAGGCGCAGGCGCACCCAACCGCGGGAGACTTCGATATAAGGATTTTGTACGCCGTTAACCAACAGCGTATCGCCGACAAAGCCCCCCTGCGACGGCGGATCGTATTCCGGCGTGCCGAAGTTATCGAGGCGCTTGTCCTGAATGATTAGCGGGAAGTCATCTACGCCATAGTGATTCGGCAAAGGCAGCGATTTGCTGACCTCGTCTTCGACCAGCCACAGCCCGGTCAAGCCATTGTAAACATGCGGCGCCATGCGGTTAGGGGTGCTGGCATGATACCAGCAGGTGGCCGCATTCTGGCGGATCGGCAGCACCGGCGACCAGTCAACGTTGGGAGACATCATGCGCGGCGCGCCCCCCATCAACGTACCCGGCACTTGCAGGCCGCTGATGGTCATCGCCACCGGCTCCGGCAGGCGGTTGCTGTAAATCAGCTTTACGTCATCACCGTTGTAAACCCGCACCGTCGGCCCGAGGTACATGCCGTTGATGCCCCACACCGACGCCTTGCGGTTATCCATAAATGCCCAGTGGGCACGCTGTAAGGTTAAAAACAGCGGTTGCCCACGGCGGGATTCCAGCAACGGTGGGACAGGTAACGGGGTCTGCGTTCCGCTCGCCTCAGCCCTCAGCGGCACGGCTCCCGCGCACAGCGCCAAGCCCGATGCCTGAATAAACTGACGTCGACTGAGTGACATATTTTCTCCATGAAAAGCAATGACTAAACCGTGTGCAAAGACCGGGCCCCTGTTAATCAGATTAGCAGGAGCCCCGGCGTTAACGGCATTTGGCGCCGTTTAAAAGTTCATTCTTTGAAGCCGGTAGGAATATTATTTTCCGGCGGCATTGCGCTGGGCGACTTCCGCATCCAGCTCGGCGATTTTCGCCAGCATCAGCTCATGGCAATGGGCCGCCAGCTCACGCACATTTTCTCTACCGTAGCCGCTGATATCGACCGGCTCCAACATTTCGACGATCGCATGACCATTATTCCAACGGTTAAGATTAATTTTACCGCTGGTGGTGGAAACGCAGATGGGCACAATCGGCACCCCGGCGGCGATTGCCGCATGGAATGCGCCAGTTTTAAACGGCATCAGCCCGCGCCCGCGGCTGCGGGTGCCTTCAGGAAACATCCAGATCGAAATGTCGCGTTTTTTAAACTGTTCGACGACCTGTGCAATGGTGCCGTGCGCTTTGGCGCGGTTATCACGGTCAATCAGCAGGTTACCGGTCAGCCAATACAGTGGACCAAAGAACGGCACCCACAGCAGGCTCTTTTTACCCACGGTCACGGTACGCGGCTGCACCGCTTTGGCGGCGGTCACCATATCGTAGTTATTCTGGTGGTTAGCGATATAAATGCAGTTGCCATTTTTGGCCGCATCGGCCGGTACGCGGACTTCCACCTTCAAACCGAATAACCCGGAAAGGCGGCCAAACAGGTGACCGAAGGTCGCCACATGGCGAGGATCGCGCGGGCTGAACAAACAGTAAATAGAACCGAAGATGCACACCAAAATACAATACAGAGTGGCAAGAATGGCACGCAAAATTAATAACATAACAACCTCATTAGCACACTGCCGACACAGCCTGAAACGCTGCGCAGGTCCCTTTTTCACTTCATACTTGAAGCTGCATCTGTGTTGGCTGCGTCCGCGCACCCCAGTCACTTAGTTTACTAAGCTCCCAGGGATTTACGGCCTTGCCGCCTTGATGCAACTCCAATTATTTTGGGTAAACTCATTCTTTGATTGCAGGGGCTGAAAACCTGCCCTGCATTTTTTTGCTATTTTCCCGCCAGCCGGCGATACGCACAATAATTTTATGCAGAGAAATGTTAACTATTTGAAAATAATTGCCGGTTGCGTGAAAAAAAGCGGGCGCAATATGCTGCGCCCGCTTGTTATTCCCTCAGGGTTACTCTTCGCTGTCGCCCGTCGGCGCTCGTGCAGGCGCGTCGATCTCTACGCGATCGATACGCTGCAGGCCACGTGGCAGTGAGGTGCCTTTACGGCCCCGCTCCGCACGGAACTTCTGCAAATCTTCCGGACGCAGCGTCAGCTTGCGTTTACCCACATGCAGCGTCACAGAGGTCTGCGGCGGCAACACGAACAGCCATGTCAGCTTGTCTTCACCGGAGGCGGCCTGCGCCGACGGGATAGAGACGATCTTGTTACCTTTGCCCTTCGACAGCTGAGGCAGATCGGCAACCGGGAACAGCAACATGCGACCGGCTGCGGTGATCGACAGCAGCATATCGTCGTCGCCGTGGATCTCCATCGGCGCCAGCGCTTTGGCGTTGTCCGGCAGAGTAATCATCGCCTTGCCGGCACGGTTGCGTGCCACCAAATCGTTGAAGGTACAAACGAAGCCGTAGCCGGCGTCGGAAGCCATCAGCAGTTTTTGGTCGTCCGCCGCCATCAGCACCTGCTCAATGGTGGCGCCCGGCGGTGGTGTCAGCTTACCGGTCAGCGGCTCGCCCTGCCCGCGTGCCGAAGGCAGCGTCAGCGGATCAAGCGCGTAGCTGCGTCCAGTGGAGTCGATAAACACCACCGGCTGGTTGGTTTTGCCGCGCGCCGCGCTGCGGAAGCTGTCGCCCGCCTTGTAGCTCAGGCCGCTTGGGTCGATATCGTGGCCCTTGGCGCTGCGCACCCAGCCCATTTCAGACAGCACAATGGTCACCGGCTCTGAAGGTACGAAGTCGTGCTCACTCATCGCCTTGGCTTCCGAACGCTCGGTAATCGGCGAGCGGCGATCGTCGCCGTAGGCCAATGCATCGGCCTGGATCTCTTTCTTGATCAGAGTGTTCAGCTTACGTTCGGAGGCCAGCAGTGCCTGCAGTTGATCGCGCTCTTTGGCCAGTTCGTCCTGCTCACCGCGGATCTTGAACTCTTCCAGCTTCGCCAAATGGCGAAGTTTCAGTTCGAGGATGGCTTCAGCCTGAGTGTCTGAAATACCAAAACGCGCCATCAGCACCGGCTTGGGTTCGTCCTCAGTACGGATGATGTTGATCACTTCATCGATATTGAGGAACGCCACCAGCAAACCTTCGAGGATGTGCAGGCGTTTCAGCACTTTTTCCAGGCGGTAATTCAGGCGACGGCGTACCGTATCGCGACGGAACGCCAGCCACTCGGTCAGGATTTCTACCAGCCCCTTGACCTGCGGGCGGTTGTCCAGACCGATCATGTTCATGTTGATGCGGTAGCTGCGTTCCAGATCGGTGGTCGCAAACAGGTGGTTCATCACCTGTTCCAAATCGATACGGTTGGAACGTGGCACGATCACCAGCCGCGTTGGGTTCTCGTGATCGGATTCATCACGCAGATCTTCAACCATCGGCAGCTTTTTGGCGCGCATCTGGCTGGCAATCTGCTCCAGCACCTTGGCGCCGGAAACCTGGTGCGGCAAGGCGGTAATCACAGCGCTGCCGTCTTCTTTCTTCCAAACGGCGCGCATACGCACTGAACCGCGGCCATTTTGATAGATTTTGCGAATTTCGTCGCGCGGCGTGATGATCTCGGCTTCAGTCGGGAAGTCCGGCCCCTGCACGAACTCGAGCAGGTCTTCAAGCGAAGCGCCCGGCCGCTCGAGCAGCTCCACCGCAGCGGCAGCCACTTCACGCACGTTGTGCGGAGGGATATCGGTCGCCATGCCCACGGCAATGCCGGTGGTGCCGTTCAGCAGAATGTTGGGCAGACGTGCCGGCAACATCTTCGGTTCTTGCATAGTGCCGTCAAAGTTCGGCACCCAGTCAACGGTGCCCTGACCCAGCTCGGCCAACAACACTTCCGCATATTTGGACAGGCGCGATTCGGTATAACGCATCGCGGCGAAGGATTTCGGATCGTCCGGCGCACCCCAGTTCCCCTGGCCGTCTACCAGCGGATAGCGATAAGAGAATGGCTGCGCCATCAATACCATAGCTTCATAACAGGCGCTGTCGCCGTGCGGATGGTATTTACCCAGCACATCACCGACGGTACGGGCGGATTTTTTGAATTTGGCGCTGTTGCTCAGCCCCAGTTCCGACATGGCGTAGATGATGCGGCGTTGTACCGGCTTCAAACCGTCACCGATGTACGGCAACGCCCGATCCATGATGACGTACATGGAATAGTTCAGATAGGCGTTTTCAGTGAATGTGTGCAGCGGTAAACGCTCTACACCGTCATGAGTCAGATCACTCATTACTCAATTATCCTCAGACCGTGGCTTGGCAATCCCTGGACGACAAAGGGTTGATTCTGCCTGCGATAGTAACCCATCAGCAGGGTAGCTGTCACAGATGGCGCAGCAATCATCCGGCGAAGCCGGTGTATCAGGCAGTTTTGTGCAAAATAGCGCTATGCGGTGGCGCATTTATTGACTCACAGTCAACACTGTTGTGCGCTGGATCGCATTTTTACTTGTATTGCTAACGATTACACTGCTTCTCAGCGAAATGTTTCCCGCCCCCGGCGCGGAGAACATCACACATTCTAATTCTGACAGGAGCCGTGAATAATGAGCAATATCCTGATTATCAATGCTAAAAAGCAGTTTGGCCATTCCAACGGCGAACTCAATCAAACCCTGAGCGACGTGGCGGAAAGCTTCCTGCGCGATGTACCGCACCAGGTGCAGGTCACCGTCGTCGACGACGGTTACGACATCGAAGCCGAGGTGCAAAAATACCTGTGGGCCGATGTGGTGATTTATCAAATGCCGGGCTGGTGGATGGGCGAGCCGTGGATCCTGAAAAAATACATCGATGAAGTGTTCACCGCCGGGCACGGCAGCCTGTACGCCAGCGACGGTCGCACCCGCTCAGACGCCGGCAAGAAGTACGGCTCCGGCGGCCTGATCCAGGGCAAGAAATACATGCTGAGCCTGACCTGGAACGCCCCACTGGAAGCCTTTACCGACCCGGACCAGTTCTTCCATGGCGTCGGCGTCGACGGCGTGTATCTGCATTTCCATAAGGCCAATCAGTTCCTGGGAATGGAAGCGCTGCCGACCTTTATCTGTAATGATGTGATTAAACAACCGGATATCGACAGCGACATCGCACGTTATCGCGCGCATCTGACCGAAATTTTTGCTTAACTGATAGGTTATTCCCGAGATAATTCAAGTTGCATCAAGGCGGCAACCAAACGCATCCGCGGGAGCGTACAAGTGGTACGTGACCGGGGTAAGTACGGACAGCCAACAAAGAGGCGGCTTGAAGTATGATGGGAATACACGTCAACCAATGAGGTAATGATGATCACCGTAATTGCAGAAATCAAAACCAAGCCGGGCCACCGTGAAACGGTTCTGAAGGCGATTGAGAAACTGGTCCCGCTGGTACTGGCAGAAGATGGCTGTAGCGAATACACGCCGATGATCGACAGCCACACCCAGGCGCCATGGCAGAAGCTGTCGCCGGACTCGGTGTTTATGCTGGAGAAATGGGCCAGTCAGGCGCATCTGGAAAAGCATCTGGATATCGCTCACATGCACCGTCATCGTGACACCATCAAAGACAGCGTGCTGGGCGTGACCATTCACGTGCTGGGCAACGCCCTGTAAGACCGGTTGGGAACAGCCAGTCGTTTTCTACAGCGTCTGCGCATCAATATGCGCACTGACGTAGTCCAGAAAACAGGTAATACGCGCCGCCAACTGGGTATTGCGGTAATACACCGCATTAATCGGTTGGCGCACATCCAGCGTTTCCTGTTCCAGCAAGGGTATCAGTCGCCCCGCACGCTGATCGTCTCGCGTCATAAAATCCGCCAATTGCACTATCCCTTCCCCCCGTAACGCCAACTGACGCAGGGTTTCACCGCTGGAAGCCGAGATTGTCGGGGCAATGGCAAAATGCTGCGCCTGCTGATAGCGCAACGGCCACAGGTTGAGCGACTCCGGCTGGGTGAACCCGAGCAGGCAGTGCTCGCGCAGCGCTTCCACGCTGCCCGGCGTACCATAACGCGAGAGGTATTCCGGGCTGGCGAGAATACGCAAGCGGCTGGAGCCCAACAGACGTGCATGAATGGTCGAGTCCCGCAGCGCGCCAATGCGAATGGCAATGTCGGTGCGTTTTTCCAGCAGATCGATGATCAGGTTATCGGTATTCAGTTCCAGCTCAATCTGCGGATAGCTTTGCCGGAAACCGGCTACCAGCGGCACGATCACGTGCTCCATAAACGGAGCGGCAGCGTTGACCCGCAGTTTCCCGGCAGGGATCAACCTGCGCAGCGCCATTTGCTCTTCGGCGTTTTCCACCGAGTGGATAATCTCACGCGCATGGCTGAGAAAATTCTGGCCTTCTTCGGTCAGCTCCAGTCGACGCGTGGTGCGGCGCATCAGGGTCGTATCGAGTTTTTTCTCCAACCGGCTGAGTGCGCGGCTGATGCCGGAGGTGGTCTGGCCGAGCTGTTCGGCTGCGGCAGTGATGGAGCCGCTGTCAACGACGGTGGTAAAGGCCAGTAACTCTTCGAGGGTGATTTTCATGCATGCCGCCCAGAGTGGTCGGGTGCCGCACGCAGCGCCCCTGCGGAAAGAAGGCCCGGCGGAGAAGCCGGGCCTGACAGTCAGACAGAAAGCTCGGCCATATCGCCTTTGTCCTGCAGCCAGTTACGGCGGTCTTCTGAACGCTTCTTGGCCAGCAGCATGTCCATCATCGCCAGCGTCTGATCCACATCGTCGTCACTCACCGTCAATTGCACCAGACGGCGGGTATTCGGATCGAGCGTGGTTTCACGCAGCTGCAATGGGTTCATCTCGCCCAGCCCTTTAAAGCGCTGAACGTTAGGCTTGCCCTTTTTGCGCTTCAACTGCTCCAGCACGCCGGCTTTCTCTTCTTCGTCCAGCGCGTAGTACACCTCTTTGCCCAGATCGATACGGTACAGAGGCGGCATCGCCACATACACGTGGCCGCCCTTCACCAGCGAACGGAAGTGACGCACGAACAGCGCGCACAGCAGCGTGGCGATGTGCAAACCGTCGGAGTCCGCATCCGCCAGGATACAGATTTTACCGTAACGCAGTTGGCTAAGATCTTCGCTGTCCGGGTCAATGCCGATCGCCACGGAAATGTCGTGCACTTCCTGCGAGGCCAGCACTTCGTCCGAAGACACTTCCCAGGTGTTGAGGATTTTGCCTTTCAGCGGCATGATCGCCTGATATTCGCGATCGCGCGCCTGCTTGGCTGAACCGCCCGCCGAGTCCCCTTCTACCAGGAACAGTTCGGTCATGTTCAGATCCTGCGACGTACAGTCGGCCAGTTTGCCCGGCAATGCCGGCCCGCTGGTCAGCTTCTTGCGCACCACTTTTTTGGCGGCACGCAAACGCCGCTGGGCGCTGGAAATCGCCAACTCGGCCAGCTGTTCCGCCGCCTGAACGTTCTGGTTCAGCCACAGGCTGAAGGCGTCTTTCACCACGCCGGAAACAAAGGCCGCGCACTGGCGCGAAGACAAACGCTCTTTGGTCTGGCCGGCGAACTGCGGATCCTGCATCTTGACCGACAACACATAGGCGCAGCGGTCCCAGATATCTTCGGCGGACAGCTTAACGCCGCGCGGCAGGATATTGCGGAATTCGCAGAACTCACGCATCGCGTCCAGCAGGCCCTGACGCAGGCCGTTGACGTGGGTACCGCCCTGCATGGTCGGGATCAGGTTGACGTAACTTTCGGTCAGCAGCTCACCGCCTTCCGGCAGCCACAGCAACGCCCAGTCCACCGCTTCGGTATCACCGGAGAAGTTACCGACAAAGGCCGCTTCCGGCAGAGTGATCAAGCCGTTGACCGCTTCCATCAGGTAATCGGTCAGGCCGTCCTGATAGCACCAACGTTGCTCGGTATTGTTCAGCTTGTCGATGAAGTAAATTTCAACGCCGGGGCACAGCACCGCTTTGGCCTTCAGCAGGTGGCTGAGGCGCGATACCGAGAAACGCGGGCTGTCGAAGAACTGCTCGTCAGGCCAGAAGTGGATACTGGTGCCGGTATTGCGCTTGCCGCAGCTGCCGGTCACCGCCAATTCCTGTACCTTGTCGCCGTTTTCGAAGGCAATGCTGTAGACGTTACCGTCACGCTTGACGTTGACTTCCACCCGTTTCGACAGGGCGTTAACCACCGAGATCCCCACGCCGTGCAGACCGCCGGAGAACTGGTAGTTTTTATTGGAGAATTTACCGCCGGCGTGCAGACGACACATGATCAACTCAACCGCAGGTACGCCTTCTTCAGGGTGGATATCCACCGGCATGCCGCGGCCGTCGTCGATCACTTCCAGTGACTGATCGGCGTGCAAAATCACGTCGATGCGCTTGGCGTGACCGGCCAAAGCTTCATCGACACTGTTATCTATCACCTCTTGGCCGAGGTGATTGGGGCGCGTCGTGTCGGTATACATGCCGGGACGACGGCGCACTGGTTCTAGACCGCTGAGTACTTCAATGGCATCAGCGTTATAGCTGGATTGAGTCATCGTTGATTATTTTTTCGTGGTTAAAGGAAGGTGCCGGAACCGTCTGCTCAGACAGCGTTGAGCCCTAAAAAATCCACAATCTGGGGGAAGTAGTGCTCGAAACCGACGAAAGCGTGGTTTCCACCCGATTCCACCGTCTGACGGCACGCAGTGTAATAGGCCACCGCTTGCCCATAATCGAGAATTTCATCGCCCGTTTGTTGCAGCAACCAGATTAAATCCGGTGACTCCAAGGGATCGATCTGCATCGTTTTCAGATCGTAAACGTGTCGTGACTCTAACACATATTGCTGGCCGGTGTAGGGGTTCTCGTTTTCGCCAAGGTAGTCAATCAGCAGCTCAAACGGCTTCACGGCAGGGTTAACCACTACCGCTGGCAGTGAAAAACACTGCGAAAGCCAGGTCGCGTAGTAGCCACCCAGCGAGGAACCAACCAGGCCCATCGTCTGCCCGGCACGCTCCATCACCAGATTCTCGATCATTTCGGCGGCTTCAGCCGGAAAAACCGGCAGCTGTGGCACCAACATTTCGATATGCGGATGATGCTCGGCCAGCCACGCCTTGAAGGACGTCGCTTTGGCCGAGTACGGCGAACTGTTAAAACCGTGCAGATAGAGCAGCGTAGAAGGCATCAGTACCCATCCGAATCCATGTCGGGGCGGAAGTCGTCGTTTTCCAATCGGAAAACCTGCGTCTCGATACGGCCGTCCGGCAGCAAGTCAAGATAGCGCCAGCCGGGCGAAACATCGTCGATGGTAAAATTGGTGCAGTGCGGTTTGAACTGCACGCAGGTAGAGGGCGACGCCAGCAGACGACGCCCCTGCCACTCCAGATCCAGCTCCTGGTGAATATGCCCGCACAGCAGCGTGTTCACTTTCGGGTAGCGCAGCAGCACCGCACCCAGCATGTGTGGGTTGCGCAGGCTGTGCTGATCGAGCCAGGTGCAGCCGGAAGGCAACGGATGATGGTGCAGCAGCATCAGGGTATAGCGCTCGGGATAGGCCTGCAGGCAGCGCTCCATCCACTCAAGCTGGTACTCGCTCAGTTCGCCGTGCGGCACGCCGAAAACCTGACTGTCCAGCAGCAACACCTGCCAGTGGTCGCCCACCAGCACCTGCTTTGACGGGGCGATACCGGCGGCGGCCAATGCGTCGACCATCGCCGGCTGAAAGTCATGGTTACCCGGCAACCAGACGCAAGGCGCCGGCAGACGGGCAATACCTTCGGCAAAATGCCGGTAGGCAGCCAATGAATGATCCTGGGCCAAATCACCGGTGGCGACGACCAAATCAAAATCACGCTGCTGCGCCAAAATGGCGTCCAACACCGCGTGATAGCTGCGATAGGTATTGATGCCGAGCAAAGTCTCATTTTCGCCGGCAAAAAGGTGGGTATCTGTTATTTGCAGAATCCTGACCCTGGCCCCACTTGCCACGGTCGGTTTAAACAGGCTTTCCAAATGGTGTCCTTTGTTATCTCAGTCTGTCTAACAAACCGGAACCGCCATCGCTCCATGCGCCAAACAGTAGCGCAACCAATCAGCAAGAAACTGGTTAATTTGATGCTTTTCGTCGCGTTGATGCAACTTTTTGTTGGGATAATCATAACGCGCTTTAAAGCGATAGATCTGCTGACTTGAACACACTTCCGCAACCATCGCGTCATGATACAGGCGCACCGTCATGGCAGGCAGGCTCCAGTAGCTGACCGCCGGGACAGTCTGCTCAATCTGCACCAGCGAGGTATAGCGTGTGGATTCAACAATAGTCAGACGATAACTGGCGCCACTCACCTGATAAGTCACCGTTTCGCCCACTTCATCGTTGCGCGGCAACAAGCGGCGCAATTGCGCGAAGTTGGTTTCGCACAATCTCATCATTTCGGGGAAATCAGGGGTATAGCGCTGTTTCATTAGTTGGCCCACTCTTTTCTCAACGATTCATGGTGCAACGCCAGCCACTGCAATGCAATCACTGATGCCGCGTTATCAATCGCGCCCTCTTCAACCCAGCGGTAAGCCTGTTCGCGGCTGACCACATGGACACGGATATCTTCATGCTCTTCTTCCAGTCCATGGATACCTTCCGCCGTGGTGGCGTCCACCTCGCCGACCATGATCGACAAGCGCTCGCTGGTGCCGCCTGGGCTCGCCAGATAACTCAGCACCGGCTTGCAGCGCCCGACCGTCACGCCGGCTTCTTCCTGCGCTTCGCGGCGGCACACGTCTTCAACGCTTTCGCCGGTTTCGATCATACCCGCCACCATTTCCAGTAGCCAGGGCGAGCTACTGGTATCGACCGCAGCGATGCGCAGTTGTTCAATCAGCACCACTTCGTCACGCACCGGGTCATAAGGCAGCAGCACCGCCGCGTGCCCACGCTCGAAAATTTCGCGCTTAATCTCCGGGCTCATATCGCCGTTGAATAAACGGTGACGAAAGCGATATAAATTGAGTGAAAAAAAACCACGGTAAAGTGTCTCACGTGCAATAATTTCTACATCATTTTTATCGAGAGTAACGGGCGATGGCTGCGAGTGGCTCATAAGCGAATTCTCCTGCGTGAGTATGCCGATAAAATAAACAGTTTTGATGACAGAAACGGCGGGATAATCTTCCGCGGCTTTATGATAGATTGTGAGCCATGATATCAGGTGTGACGTACGCAGCCAGTTGAACTAAGGTAAACAGGCGGCCTGAAAGGTAAAAGTTACGCAAGATGGCACATTCCGCCACCTTATGCGTACAACAGACTCTGTTAGAATCGGCAACTATTTCGTCTATCGTCAGCGCTAACTACATAGCAATATTGCTGCACAACAAGGAATGCAAATGAAGAAACTGCTCCCCCTTCTTATCGGACTGAGCCTGGGCGGCTTCAGTGCAATGAGCCAGGCAGAGAACCTGCTGCAGGTCTACAAACAGGCCAGGGAAAGTAACCCGGATCTGCGCAAAACCGCCGCTGACCGTGACGCCGCATTCGAAAAAATCAATGAAGCGCGCAGCCCCTTACTGCCACAGCTGGGGTTAAGTGCGGGTTATACCCACACCAATGGCTACCGTGACAGTCGCGATCAAAACAGTGATGCCACCAGTGGTTCACTGGCGTTGACCCAGACCATCTTCGACATGTCGAAATGGCGCGCGCTGACGCTGCAGGAAAAAACTGCCGGCATCTCCGACGTGACGTTCCAGACTTCGTCGCAACAGCTGATCCTTGATACCGCCACCGCCTATTTCAACGTGCTGAGCGCCATCGATTCACTGTCCTATACCCAAGCGCAGAAACAGGCGGTATATCGCACCCTGGATCAAACCACTCAGCGCTTTAACGTTGGTCTGGTAGCGATCACCGACGTGCAGAACGCCCGTTCCAACTACGATACGGTGCTGGCGGCGGAAGTCACTGCCCGTAACACGCTGGATAACGCGTTGGAAAAACTGCGCCAGGTCACCGGCACCTTCTACCCGGAACTGGCTTCGCTGAATACCGACCGTTTCAGCACCCAGCGCCCGGAAGCAGTGAATAATCTGCTGAAAGAGGCCGAAAGCCGCAACCTGAGCCTGTTATCCGCCCGTCTGAGCCAGGATCTGGCCCGCGAGCAGATCCGCTCTGCGCAAACCGGCTATATGCCAACGATTGACTTCAATGCGTCCACGGCAGTCAGTAACACCAAAAACAACGGCTCGCGTAATTCAACGCCAGACGCCGATATTGGTCAGAACAAAGTGGGCCTGAGCTTTAATATGCCGCTTTACAGCGGTGGCCAGACCAACTCGCAGGTGCAACAAGCACAGTACAACTTCGTCGGCGCCAGTGAGCAACTGGAAAGTGCACACCGTAACGTGGTGCAGACTGTTCGTTCCTCATTCAATAACGTGAACGCCTCGATCAGTAGCATCAACGCTTACAAACAGGCAGTGGTGTCGGCTCAGAGTTCACTGGATGCAATGGAAGCAGGTTATCAGGTCGGTACCCGCACCATCGTCGACGTGCTGGATGCCACCACCACGCTGTATAACGCCAAGCAACAGCTCTCCAGCGCGCGTTATACCTATCTGATCAACCAGTTGAACATCAAGTTCGCACTCGGTACCTTGAACGAGAACGACCTGATGCTGTTGAACGGTGCATTGGGCAAACCAATCTCTACCTCGCAAGACGTGGTAGCGCCACCGACCACGGCGCAAGACGCTTATGCCGACGGTTATCAGGATAATGCGCCTGCACAGCAAAGCGCAGCGCCGGCACCGGTTGCCGCTACCCGGACCTCTGCGCCGGTGAACACAACCACTCCGCCTGTACGCAACAGCGGTAATCCATTCCGCAACTGATTCGCGCACAGCATTGAAAACGGGGTATGGCATCTGCCAGCCCCGTTTTTTTTGTCTCGGCTTATAGATTTGGATCCTCAGCCCCAATAGCAGGAATTCACTTCTGGGCGTTTGGGCAGAAGAACTGGCTGAAAATCGAGAAACGGCTCAAATAACCTGCATAAGTGCTTTCATGTATCCCATCGCATAGGCCATACCCGAGTGCCATGGCGCCTCACAGCTCATCTGCGGCGAATGATCGGGGATCAATACACCGTTAAATTTGCACTCTTTTAGCACTCGCAACACCTTCGGCATGTCTATATCACCTTCATCGATAAAGGTTTCATGGTAGTACGGCACTTTGCCTTTCACATTGCGAAAGTGGATATAAGCAATGGCATCCTGCTGTACGTACTGCTCCACCGCCTGGTAAACATCCCCCTCTGACATTTCGGCGATAGTGCCAAGGCAGAATTCCAGCGCATTCGCATGGCTGGGTTGCAAATCCAGCAATTTTTGATACAAATGCGGTTGATTGACCAATCGTGGCTGACCGCGTACAAACTCGAGCGGTGGATCATCCGGATGCGCTGCCAGCCTGACGCCAGCCTCTTCCGCCACCGGGACAATCTGCGCCAGGAACCACTCAAGACGCTGCCAAAGCTGCTCTTTCGTCGTCACCTCTCTCAACCCTGTAGCGTTTTCATCCACCACCATATTCCACGCCATGCTGGCCGGTAGCGGGCTTTCTGTTTGCTCATTGGCTCCGTTTAGCCCAACGGTTTTTGCTCCGCCACGCGCTTTATTTTCCTCTATTCGACCGGCGACCCCGGCCAGGCTGAAGTTATAGCCAAAAACGGGAATACCGGCGGCACCCACATTGCGAATAATTTGTTTAACCGTTTCTATCTGCTGAGTTTTTTTGGGGCCATCAAACAGAATGTCGTCCCAATGACAGGGATCGAAGTTTTCGATGGCAAAAAATGTCAGGCCGAATTTCTCCATCCGGGCACGAATATCGAGCAGATCTTCCGTGCTCCAGATCTCCGCCTGTGCCGTTCCCCACCCTTGAGTATCGCCCACGGGCTGATTCGAACGAGAAAAACGATCGTTTCGATGAAAGTAATCCACCATGTGCACCACGACATGCGTCGCACCGCACTGGCGAGCAAAGGCAAAGTGCTCATCATCCAGCATATGCTTGTACAGACCGAAACCCAGTTTCATCACCTTATCTCCTGAAGAAAAAAATTTTATTTATCACCGATTACGGATTCGTACCCTGCCCCTCAGGCAGAAGCTATCAACCTGTATGACAGGTTATGAGAAATAAAAATAACAGAAAAGCGGCAAATCACTGCGATGTGATCTTCATCGTCAATATGGCAACGGCAAACCGTCGAAAAGAAGAGGGGGTGATATCATCACGGCTATCGCTTTATCTCGTTTGGATGGGATCCGATGGAGAACACTTCACGCTGGCAACGCCTGATCGAAGGCGAACTGCCGCCGGCCCAGCGCCCTGCTCCGGCAATTTATGCTTCCTGGCTACGTTGTCGCAGCCTGATGCAGCCTGCGGTGTGGAAAGCCCCCCACTGCGCGCTGGGCGCAACTTTTACGTCAATCTGCCAGCGTAAGAACGATCTGCTGACGCTCGGCCAGGCAGCGTTGGAGGACGCCTGCGAATACATGGAACAGCGCCGCTGCCTGTTAGCTATCCTCGACGAAAGCGGCTGCATGCTGTGGCTGTGCGGCGATGTCCTGACTCGCGAACGTCTGCAGCTGTTGGGGTTTACCCCCGGCGCCTATTGGGCGGAAGGTGATATCGGCACCAATGCACCGTCGCTGGCGGCGTCGGAGGGGCATCCGATACAGGTACGCGGCAGCGAGCACGTGCGTCAGGCGCTGCACGACTGGTCATTCTGCGCCACCCCGGTCTATGACAACAGCGGCCGTCAACGCGGGTCAATTGCGCTGGGCTGTCTGCTGGCCGACTGCGCCGCCGGCGATCTGTCCCTGACGCTGGCACTGGCACGCGAAATCGGCAATTCGCTGAATGCCGATGGCCTCCTTGCCGAGTCCAACCGTCACCTAAACCAGCTTTACGGCCTGCTCGACGGCGTGGATGACGGCGTTATGGCCTGGGACCACCGCGGCTACCTGCAGTACATCAACCAGCGTGCCGCCACCCTGTTGAAACTGGATGAGCAGCAAAGCCAGGGCAAACCGCTGACACAGCTGCTGACGCTGCCCGCGTTGCTCAACCGAGCTATCGCCCAGCGTCAGGCGCTGCAGCACGTTGAAGTCACCTTTGAGAGCCAGCGGCAGTTTATCGCAACGCTATTGACCCTGAAGCCGATCTTCGACGGCGAGCGCTGCAGCTTTATCGCCCTGCTGCACCCGCTGGAAAGGCTGCGCCAGTATGTCAGCAGCCAATTGGGGCGCGTCAGCCACAGCTTTGAACAGATGCCGTCCGCCTCGCTGGAGATGCGTCGCTTGATCCGCTATGGCCAACAGGCGGCGAAGGGGCAGCATCCCATTTTGCTGTGTGGCGAAGAAGGCGTCGGCAAGGAACAACTCAGCCAGGCGATCCACAATGCCAGCGATCGCGCCGCCGGGCCCTATATCGCCCTCAACTGTCAGCTATTGCCGGAGGCCCAGGGGCTGCGCGAGCTGCTGGGCAGCGACGCCAACGAAGAGGAAGCGGGCCAGCTCAGCAAGTTTGAACTGGCTAACGGCGGGACGCTGTACCTGGAGCAGATTGAGTATTTGCCGATGGAAATGCAGTCGGCACTGTTACAGGTGCTGAAAACCGGCGTGGTAATGCGGCTCAACTCTAACCGAGTGATCCCCGTCGACGTGCGGGTGATCGCCAGCAGCGCCGCCGATCTGCCATTGCTGGTGCAGCAAAATCGCTTTCGCCGTCAGCTGTTTTACAGCCTGCAGGCGTTCGAGATCCAGATCCCGGCGTTACGCCAGCGCCTAAGCGATATTCCACTGTTGGTGAAGCATCATCTGCGTACGCTGGAACAGCATTTCCAGTGCCGCTTCCGGGTAGACGACGAGGTGATGACCCAACTTGGGCTCTATCTGTGGCCCGGCAACGATCTGGAGCTGAAAGGCGTGGTGGAGCGCACGGCGATGATGTGCCACGGCCACCACCTGCAACTGGCCGATCTGCCCGAGCACCTGCTCGGTCAACAACCCTTACTGGAAAGCGATCCGCAGCCGGGTATGCCGCTGTTAACATTGGCGGAAATGGAGCGCCAGGCGATCATTCGCGCGGCCAACGTCAGCCGCGGGCAGTTGAATGAAATGGCGCAGTTGCTGGGGATTGGCCGCACTACGCTGTGGCGGAAAATCAAACAGTATCAAATTGATATCCGCCAGTTTAAGCTGCGCGCCTGAAGCGGCCGTCAGTGGCTGAGCTGCAATACCCCGCGTGCCGCATCCAGCATCGCTTTTTGGCCGTTGCGGGTTTTGCTCATGCAGTCGTGCATGCCAATCACCATCGGGATCCCCATCGCCTTAGCGAGGATCGCGCTGTGCGACAGCGCATTGCCACCGCTCAGGCAGATGCCCAGCACCTGCCGGCGATCTAACATCACCACGTCTGACGGCATCAGTTCGTCCATCACCAGAATCGACGGTGTGGTCAGCGTGATTAACGGCAACGGCTGCTGCTGCAAATGGCTCAAGGTGCGGCGCAGCATGTCGCGCACATCCAGCTCACGCGCCCGCATATATTCGTCGTCCAGCGCGCGATACTCCTCGGCTATCGCTTCCATCTCCTGCTGCCAAGCCTGCTCGGCGCTGCATTGCTGACGGGCAATGCGGGTATAGGCCGCCTGTTGCAGGTCCGGATCGTCCAGCAACATGCTGTGCGCGCCGAAAATCGCCGCCTGCGGCTTGCCAATCAACGAGCCGGTGCGCTCCGCCAGGCGGTTCAAATCGCTTAGCGTATGTTGCAGCGCTTCACGCAGACGCTGCTGTTCGTTGAGTACGTCATCGGCGCCAATCTGGCGTTCGGTGATCGCCGGGCAGAAGCTGTACGCCTGCCAAACCGGGCCGCTGGTGACGCTTTCCGCCACCGGGATACCGTGCAGCGAAGGTAAACTTTGCTCAGAGACGGTTTCGCCAAAGTGCTGCTCCGCCAATGCGCTAAAGGCCGCCAGCGCCTGGTCGGCCTGCGCACCGTCGGCAATCAGCCGGATGGTGTCGCCATGACGCACCTGCAACAATGCCAGTTGGTTAAGGCTGCGAGGATTGGCGCACTGCCCCTGCTTTTCCAGCACCAGTTCGGCATCGAACGGCGCCAGCGCTTCCGCCAGCCGGGCCGCCGGGCGGGCGTGCAGCCCATGTGGGTTCTGCACCGTCCAACTGACGCTTTTCCCCTGCGTCAGCGGTAATTCAACCTTTTTGACCACGGGCGCAGTACCCTCGCCCAGTTGCGCCTGCTTGGCCTGCAGCGCGCCTTGCGCCTCGGCCAGCACCTGCTCCAGCCCCGCGCCGGCATTTGCGGCAACCACGGCGGCCAGCGTCCCTTCAACCAACGGCGCCGAACACAGCCTGACTTTGGCGGCCAGCGCAGGATCCAGCAGATCGATGGCGGTTTCGGCGCTCAACAGCGCGCTGCCCAGGTCCATCAGCACCACAATGCCCGCGCCCTCAGCCACCGACTCTATCGCCTCCATCACCTTGATCGCATCGGTGCCTATCGGATGCTCCGCATCATCGACACCCGCTGCCAGCGCCAGTTTGCAGCCGTCGCCACGCATCATCTGCAATGCCAGTTCCTCAACGCCGCGAGCCAACTGCGCACTGTGTGAAACAACAACGATATTGATCATCTCGCCTCCTGCTATTGGCCGGCGACCTCTGCCAGCGTTTTCATCATCAGCATCACCGAAGTCGCGCCCGGGTCCTGATGACCGATGCTGCGCTCACCCAGATAGCTGGCTCGCCCTTTGCGCGCCTGCATGGTGATAGTGCTTTCGACCGCCTGCTCTGCCCGCTCACTGGCGCGCTGCAGGGCTTCCGCGACGCCAAGCTGCTGCTCAACCGACTGACCAAGGCTGTCCACCACCGCCCACCAGGCATCGCACATGGTTTTATCACCCGGTTCCGCCTTGCCGCGCATCACTACGCCGTCAACGCCTTCCTGCATCAGTTGATGCAGCTCCGCCAGATCCAGGCTCTGCTTGGCATTCGCCGCCTGCGCCGCACGGATGAAGAAGGTGCCAAACAGCGGACCGCTGGCGCCGCCCACGCTGGACAGCAGCGTCATGCCGGTGTTTTTCAGGATAAAACCAATGTCTTTGTCCGCCACCGAAGGCAGTTTCTCCACCACCTTGTTGAAGCCGCGGTTCATATTAAGCCCGTGGTCGGCGTCGCCGATCTCGGTATCCAGCCGGGTCAAGAAATCGCGCTGCTGAGTAAACACTTCGCCGCAACGCATCAGCCAATCGACCACTTGTTGTTTGGTTAACGCCATAATTCCTCCTCAGCAACCCCAACGCAGCGCAGGCGTTTTCACCGGCGCATCCCACAGGGACAACAACTCGTCATCCACCTTCAGCAGCGTGATTGAAACCCCTTGCATGTCCAGCGACGTGCAGTAAGAACCGATCAGGCTGCGTTCGACGATCAAGCCAGCTTCTGCGCAACGTTCCGCCAGACGGTGATAGACGCCATACAGCTCGGACAAAGGTGTCGCACCCAGGTTATTCACCAATGCAATCACGCGATCGCCGCGCGTCAGCGGCTGCTTGGTTTGCGCTTCATCACGCCATTCCCCCTGCTGACGATCCCAAACGCGGAGGGTGCGCTGGTAATGGCCATGGTCTATCAGGGTATGAAACATGTCGTCCACCGCCGCATTGAGGGTGGTAAACGGACGCCGTGCAATGCCCGGCTCGCCGTGAATGCCGACGCCAAACTCCATCTCATTTTCCGCCAACACGAACGAGGGCTTGCCGGCGGCCGGTACGGTACAGGCCCCCAACGCAATACCGATCGAATGCCCGTGATTGTTGATGCTGTGGCCCAGCGTCACCAGGCTATCCAGATCGTCGCCGCGCGCCGCTGCCGCACCGAGCAATTTTTCCATCAGCACGGTATTGGCCACCCCGCGACGTCCGGCGGTGAACAGGCTGTCTTTGACCGCCACGTCATCGTCCACCAGCACCGTCGCCACCTGGACGCCGCTGTCATGCAGCAGCTCGGTGGCGGTTTCAAAGTTCAGCACGTCGCCGGTATAGTTTTTTATTAGCAACAACACCCCGGCACCACCGTCGATCGCCTGGCCGCACTCGTACATTTTGTCCGGCGTTGGCGAGGTGAAAATTTCGCCCGGGCAGGCACCGTCGAGCATGCCTTCGCCGACAAAGCCGCAGTGCATCGGCTCATGGCCGCTGCCGCCGCCGGACAGGATCGCCACTTTGCCCGCGACCGGCGCGTCGGCGCGAGTGACGAACACCGGCTCCTGATGCACCAACAGCTCCGGGTGCGCCTCTGCCAGCCCCAGCAGTTGCTCTTCCAGTACCGATTCCACCTTATTAATCAGTTTCTTCACGGTTATTTCCTCGTTTGGCCCACGGGACGCAGCCTGCTGCGCCCCTGCGGCATCAGCTTGAGTGTCGTTGCAGCCAGGCATTGCCCAGCCGATCTGCCGTCAGAATAGCCGCCTGAACGCTGGCCGGCGTGACCTTGAACGGCATATTGTGGATAGTTTCGCCGGCAGCGCAGCTGGCTTCGGCAACCGCCATGATTTTCTCTGCCGCATCGCCGCTAACCCCCATTTGCGCCAGCGTGATCGGCAAACCGAGCTGCTGACAGAAATCCAGCACCGTTTCGATCTGCTCCATGCTGCTGTTTTGCAGCACCAGCTGCGACAGCGTGCCAAAAGCCACTTTCTCGCCGTGGTACAGATGATGGCACTCTTCGAGCACGGTAAAGCCGTTGTGGATGGCATGCGCTCCCGCCAATCCGCTGCTTTCAAAGCCGATGCCGCTCAGGTAGGTATTGGCCTCGATAATGCGTTCGACCGCCTCCGTCACCACTCCGGCCTCGACCGCCAGCTTGGCTTTGACGCCCTCCGCCAACAGCGTCTCATAACACAAGCGCGCCAGGCTGAGGGCTGCCAGCGTCGATTTGCCGCCCGCCATACTGGTGGCCTGCGCATCGAAACACGCCTGCGCCTCAAAATAAGTCGACAGCGCATCGCCCATACCCGCCACCAGCAGCCGCACCGGGGCCTTGGCGATAATTGCACTGTCCATCACCACCATGTCGGGATTGCGTGGGTAAATCAGGTATTCGGCAAATTCGCCCTGTTCGGTATAAATCACTGATAACGCGCTGGTCGGCGCATCGGTAGAGGCGATGGTCGGGATCAGCACCACCGGCAGATGCTGGTAATACGCAATCGCTTTGGCGGTATCCAGCGTTTTGCCACCGCCGATACCAATCACTCCGCGACAACCGTGAGCCTTGAGCTCCCGGCCGAGCCGGTCGATTTCCTTATGGCAGCATTCGCCGTTGAACACGCAGGCATGGTGCTTCACCCCGTGCTGTTGCAAGCTGCCCATCAGGGTATCGCCCGCCAGCTTCATCACGAAGTCGTCGGCAATCACGAAATAATGGTCGGCAAGGTTTTTGGCGTATTCGCCCACGGCGGCCAATGCGTTGGCGCCCTGAATGTACTTGCCTGGAGACTGGATGATTCTCAACATAACCGGATCCTTGTAGGGAAATTGGCGATGGTAACGTTCAGATATCAGGTGATGCTGCGTCGGTCTTGTGCCGCCGCGTTGTTATGGACTGACTATAGGGCTTGCTGCTTGCTTTGCGATCTCGGGATTTTTTGTTTCATTATGGAACATTACTTTCCCCTTCACGTTCCATAATGAAACCCTGACGCCGCTTTTTTAGTCAGTAAAGCGAGCTGGCGCACAGCCCAACGTATAACTGCGTAAAGAGTGGATTCTGTGGGCGTTTCAGCTTTAATTTTGACCATCTTTCCCCTATTCTTACGGCCACTACTGGGAAAGGGCGAAAACAGCCCGACTGATGGGATTACTAACGATGAAACGGACAAAAAACATCAACCAAGAGACGTTCCGCAAATCCTGGCGCAACTACCGTGTTGCCCCTGTGGCTTTGGCGATCAGCGCAGTCTTTATGCTGGCCGGCTGCGAGAAGAGCGATGAAACTGTCTCCATGTATCAGAATGCCGACGACTGTTCGCGCAACAACCCTTCCATGAGCGAGCAGTGCACCACCGCTTATAACAACGCCCTGAAAGAAGCCGAGAAAACGGCGCCGAAATACGCAACCCGCGAAGACTGCGTCGCCGAGTTCGGCGAAGCTCAATGTACTCAGGCACCTGCTCCGGCCCAGGCCGGCATGGCCGCAGAGTCGCAGAGCAGCGGCAGCTTCTGGATGCCGCTGATGGCCGGTTACATGATGGGCCGCATGATGGGCGGCTCCGGTTTTGCTCAGCAACCGCTGTTCACCTCCAAAAATGCAGCCAGCCCGGCAAACGGCAAGTTTGTTGACGCCAGTGGCAAGAGCTACGGCCCAGCCACAGCCGGCGGCCGCACCATGACGGTGCCGAAAACCGCGATGGCGCCAAAACCGGCAGTGACCAATACCGTCACCCGCGGTGGCTTCGGTGAATCCGTGGCCAAGCAAACCAGCATGCAGCGCAGCAGCGCAACGTCCAATTCCGGCTCACGCAGCATGGGCGGTTAATGCATGAAACGCGTTGCGATTACCGAGCGTCCGGACTGGCGCGAAAAAGCCACCGAATTTGGCTTCCGCTTCCACACCATGTACGGCGAACCCTATTGGTGTGAGGATGCCTATTACCAATTCACGCTGGCGCAGATTGAAGAAATTGAAAACGCCACCGCTGAATTGCACCAGATGTGCTTGCAGGTGGTAGAAAAAGTGGTCAGCAGCGATGCGCTGATGACCAAGTTCCGCATCCCGAAACACACCTGGGAATTCGTGCGCAGTTCATGGCGCACCAACCAGCCTTCGCTGTATTCGCGTCTCGATCTGGCCTACGACGGCGTTAACCCGCCCAAGCTGCTGGAGAACAACGCCGATACGCCAACTTCGCTGTATGAAGCAGCCTTTTTCCAATGGCTGTGGCTGGAAGATCAGATCAATGCAGGCAACCTTAGCCCGGAATCCGATCAGTACAACAGCCTGCAGGAAAAGCTGATCGAGCGTTTCGCCGATCTGAAAGCGCACCACGGTTTTGGCCTGCTGCATATGGCCTGTTGCCAGGACAGCGAAGAAGATCGCGGGACAGTGCAGTATCTGCAAGATTGCGCGCTGGAAGCCGGCGTGCCGACCGAATTCCTGTTTATGGAAGAGATTGGCCTGGGTGAAAAAGGCCAGTTTACCGACCTGCAGAACCAGGTCATAGGTAACCTGTTCAAGCTTTATCCGTGGGAGTTCATGCTGCGCGAGATGTTTTCCACCAAGCTGGAAGACGCCGGCGTACGCTGGCTGGAGCCGGCATGGAAAAGCATCATTTCCAACAAGGCACTGCTGCCGATGCTGTGGGAAATGTTCCCGGATCATCCAAATCTGCTGGCGGCCTACTTTGCAGAAGACGAGCACCCGCAGCTTGACCACTACGTCACCAAGCCGCTGTTCTCACGCGAAGGCGCCAATATCCAGATCGTGCAGAACGGCCAGCAGGTCGCGAGCGTCGATGGCCCTTACGGCGAAGAAGGCATGATCGTGCAGCAGTTCCACCCGCTGCCCCAGTTCGAAGGCAGCTATACGCTGATCGGCAGTTGGCTGGTGGACGATCAACCCTGCGGGATCGGCCTGCGCGAAGATCGTGAACTGATCACCCAGGATCTGTCGCGTTTCTATCCGCATATCATTCTCGGCTAACGGCTCAGTTCTTGGGTAAAAAGCGCGATCTTATCGCGCTTTTTTTATGCATTTCGCCTGGTGATTAATCGATTAACCTTCTATACTCGAAGCGTCTGTTCTCCTCGGGCGGAGCAACCAGATATGAAACTGACGTCCATGATCCCACCGCAGGTCAACCTGGCGAACGGATGCTTTACCGCACCTGATGTTCAACGCAAATCCACGACGCTGGGCAGCCTGTCGGGGATCTTTGCCGATCCCGCAGCCTGGCAAAGCTTACCGGCGGAGCTTGCCGTCTATCAGGTTGAAATGTTGCCTTCCGTGCAGCAGGAAGGCGAGCTGTTTGTCGGCACCACTCATCTGCAACCTGGCCGGGTGGGCGACGAATTCTTTATGACCCGTGGGCATTTTCACCAGCGGCCAGAACAGGCCGAGTTCTATTTTGGCCTACGGGGCCAAGGTTTGCTGTTGCTGCAACACCAGGACGGCGCTTGTACGCTGGAACAGGTTTCCCCCGGTAGCGTTCATCATATCCCCTCCTTTACTGCCCACCGTTTGATCAATATCGGCAATGACGTGCTTTCTGCGCTGGCGGTGTGGCCAACGGTCGCCGGCCACAACTACGATGCGTTGCAGCCTCAGGGTTTCAAGCTGCGGGTCTTTGCCGATGGCGATGGCTGGAAGGCGGAGGCGCAATATGAGTGACTCAATGCTGCGATTTGGGCTTGATGTCCGTATTAGCGACAGCCCGATGGGATTTGGCTATGGCAATGACGTGATTGGCCCCTTGCCGGAGATACGCACGCTGGAGCAAATCCGCCGTTCCCTGCGCGATCCTGACTGCCAGGGACCAGAGCAGGTTTATGCCATCGCGATGGACGTCGCGAAACAGCAACATTTGGCCGAATTGAAGAAACGCATGCTGTTGTTCGGCATTGTCACCTATGCCCAAGGGCAATTGGGCCAGGAGCCGATACGCAGCCAGGGACACGTACACCGTATCAGCGCGCACAGCGGTTGGTCACCACCAGAGCTGTATGAAATCTGGCAGGGAAAGGCGATCATTTACATGCAGGAACAGGTGGAATATGAACCGGGCCGCTGCTTCGCCGTCCACGCCGGACCCGGCGAGAAAGTGCTGGTGCCGCCGGGTTGGGCCCACGCCACGATTTCTGCCGATCCTCACCAGCCGCTGACCTTCGCGGCCTGGTGCGATCGTGAATATGGCTTTGAATACGATGCCGTGCGTGAATACAAAGGACTGGCGTGGTACCCGCTATTGCAGGGCGACAATATAATCTGGCAACAGAACCCGCGTTATCAATCCGGCCGGCTGCACGCCATCGGCCCACGCCAATACCATGAATTCGGTCTGAGTGATGCCCCGCTCTACTCGCAGTTTGAAACCGATCCGGCGCGCTTCCAGTTCATTTCCAAACCGGGCAGCGTAGCGGAAAAATGGCAACGGTTTGAGCCCTAAAGACTACTGTCTAATTCAATAATAGGAAATTTCTACCCTATGAGTTTCAAGCTGCAGCCTAGGCGCCTGGCTGCAGCTTGAAAGGCGACGGGTATCAGGAGAACAAGCCGCAGGCCACCCCTGCCGCTGCCAGGGCCAACAGCCCCAACATCGCTTTCACCGGTGACAATCCCCGCTTGGCCATCAGATACCAGGTCATCAGCACCACGATCAGCGGCATCAGGTTAGGGAAAATGCCGTCCAGCATTTGCTGCAGGTGAATATTCACCCCGTCTTTGGTGATGAACTCCAGGCCGGTGCCCAGTTTGACGTAGCTCGCGGCTACGCCGCCCATAACGAACACTCCCAGCAGGGAAAGCGCTTCTCGCAGGCGTGAGGACTTGCTGCTGACCAGCATTTCCACCGAGCCGGAGCCCATATGGTAGCCCTTCATAAACAGCCAGTAAGACCCGGGAATGACGATCAGGCTGAACGCCATAATGTAGAATAACGGGCCAATCACGCTGCCGCCAGCAGCCAGCGCCATACCGATGCTCAACAAAATGGGCAGCAACATGCCCGGCACCATGGAGTCGCCGATACCGGCCACCGGCCCCATCAGGCCGACCTTGAGCGTATTGATGGTTTCACCGTCGATCGGCTCGCCGTTGGCACGTTTTTCTTCCAGCCCTATCACCATGCCGTTAACAATCGCGCCCAGCTGCGGCTCGGTGTTATAGAACGAAGTATGGCGGCGAATGGCCTCAATGCGCTGTTGTTTTTCCGGATACAGTTTTTTCAGCGCCGGCATCATGCTCAGGCAGAAACCGTAAGATTCCAGACGTTCAAAGCTCATCGACGACAGGTTGTACATCATCCAACTGCGCCAGCAACGACGCAGGTCCTGCTTATTCAATTTTGGTGTTGGCGTATCCATCAGAATTCATCCTCATCGTCAGCCTGAGGCGCGGCCTGTGCGGCAGCCGCCTGCGGCTCTGGCTTATAGTTGTAGTGAATCAATGCCAGCAGCGCGCCGACAATCACCAGCGCCACCATATTCAGCTTGAGGAAAACAATGCAGATGAACCCCACCAGGAAGTAAATCAGCATGCTGTAGCTTTTAATAATCTGCTTAAGAAGAATGGCGATACCGACCGCAGGCAGAATGCCGCCGACCACGTTCATGGTAGTCAGCACCAACGTCGGCAAGCTGTCCATAAAGGCGTTGATATAGCGCGCCCCGAAAAAGACGGCGATAAACGTCGGTACAAAGCGCAGCAGGAAGTTGGTGACCTGCGGCCAGATGGCGCTGTTAAGGTAAATGCCCTGTTCGTCCCCGCGCTCCACCGCCAGATCCGCGCGGTGGTTCCAGTAGGAATTGAGTACCATCATGGCATTGAACAGCACGGTGCCCATGATGCCGATAGTCGCTGCCAGGGCGACGGCCACCTCGGGCCCCTTACCGGAAAGAATGCCCAGCGCAATCGCCGGGAATGCTACAAAATTGAGGTCGGCCGGCATCGATCCGCCCGGTGTAACCATGGCGATATAAACCGCCTGTACCGCCACACCAATGATGATGCCGGTCTGTACATCGCCGAGGATAGCCCCCACCAGCATGCCGGAGACCAGCGGACGGCTGAGAATATACCAGCCTCCGGTCAGTCCCAGCAGCCAGGGGCTGCTCAGCGCGCCGAGATAGCAAAGTATCCCGATAAGCGTCGCTTCAAACCACATAGTTCACTCCCGCCGTTCAGGCTTATTTGAGTTTCTTTTTTGCATCCAGCCAGTTGAAATGGCTGGCATCCGGGACTAAACGGAATTCGATGGCATGGCCATGTTCGCTCAGGAAATCAAAGGCTTCCGATTCTGTTACCGTCACGGATTGATTCGGGCCGATAGTCACCGTGTCTTTGCGGGCAGACATCGGACCGACGTTGATTTTCTTGTTGCGATTGCTGAGGTCGATTCCTGCTTCCATCAGCCGTCGCAGCGTGACCGGCGATTTGCCAATCACGAAGTACTGCTTGTCGCTGGCGATCACCTTCGGCAATTTTTCTATCGCCTGCTGTACGGTGAACAGCCATACCTTGGTGTCCTGCACTGCCCCTTTCATCACCGATGACAACAGCGGATCTGCCGCGACCTCATCATCAATCGCCACGATGCCGTCGCAGGGCAGCTCTTTCGCCCAGCGGGTCACCAGTTGACCGTGAATGACCCGGTCGTCGATACGTACGAATGAAATAGCCATACTCTCTCCTCAGAAATCGTCCATTTGCGCCGTCACCGCAGGACGGGCAAGCGCAATCGCCTCACCGCCCTGCGCCACCAGCTCCTGTGCCGCCAGTTGAACATCCTTTCCTTCCAGCAATTCGGCACTCATCAGCAACATCGGGAAATTCACGCCGGTCACTACCGCCATCGGCACTGGCGCATTGGGATCAAAGGCGTGACGACAGGCCACGTTGTACGGCGTACCGCACAGCATGTCGCACAGTATCAACACTCCGTCAGCCCCTGCGCTCACCCGACGCAGTTCGTCGGCAAAGTCCCGCTTAAAAGCCTCGATGCCGGCGCCTTCACTCAGACCGACATGACTGGTCCCCGGCAACTCGCCGTAAACCATGCGCGCGCTGCTCAGTAACGCCTCGGCCAGCGGCCCATGAGAAGTCACAATCACTCTCAACATAATGTTTATCCCCTTACCCAGGCTTTGATGGTGCCCAGGGTTTTACCCAGGCTGCGGCCATGTGGGCTGATGCGATACGCCCCGACCGCAGCCGGGACGATGAAGGTTTCCGCGTAATGCACCACAAAGGGAGCAAAATGGCCCTCAGGGCTTTCAACCACTGCCTCTTCTCCTTCCACCAGGTTCAGCACGTTCACTCGCCCTTCGGTATGGTGTAATACCGGTTCACTGAACCAGTGACGGCGGGTTTCGATAAATTCGCGCTCGTGCAGGCCGGTTCGCTCTTCCTGCCAGCCTTGCCCTTCAGCAACCGGTTCAACGTGGTTGACCAGGTTCTCCGTTGCCCAGTCGGTGTCGCATTGCCAGTTGATCACCTGCTCACCGTGCTGCAAATGCACCGGACGCGGCAGGCCATCTAATCCCACACGGCCCCAGTCCCACAGTTTGAAGGTGAAAATGTACGGCGTAGCGCTGATCTCCAGCACCATGGTTCCCGCACCTGAACAGTGCACCGTCCCAGCCGGGATCAGGAAGTGATCGTGTTTACGCGCCGGGAAGCGGTTCACAAAACGGCAATCGTCGAACGCCTTTTCGCCCCTTTGGGCGGCCGCCAGATCGGCCATCATCGCCTGCGGATCGGTACCGTTTTTCATCCCCAGATACACTTCGGCGCCTTGCTCTGCCGCCAGAATGTAATAGCTTTCATCCTGGGTGTAATGCATGCCGAAATGCTGTTGGATGTATTCCGTCAGCGGGTGCACCTGGAAGCTGAGGTTTTGCCCGCCGACGGTATCCAGCAGGTCAAAACGGATCGGGAATTCGGCGCCGAAACGGGCGTGTACGCGCTCGCCCAGCAGGGGCCTCGGGTATAACAGCACCAAATCCTGTGAGGGGATCTCGACCCGAACGTCACCAAAACGCATTAGCAGGCTGTTTTCCTCGGGCACGCAGTCAAAACACCACGCGTAGTTGGCTGCCGTCGGGTCGAGATCGAACTGTTGTTTCATCCATTGACCGCCCCAAATACCGGGGTCAAAAAAGGGCACGACGCGGAATGGACGTTGGGTGACCTGCTGCAATCCAGCGTGGAATGCCTCGCCACTCACGGCCTTGGGCTTACCTGCCTGGTTGGTGTCCAACACCAGGTCAGCACGCTGCAACAACGGGGTTTTATGGCGATCGAACACCCGCCATTCCACAAAAAAGGCCCGCTTGTAACGACGCAACACGTCTTCGTCCACATTGGTGACGCCCCAGTTGCCCAGTTCACCACGGCGAAAACGCTGCTGGATTTCCCAGCGAGCCATGTCGGCATACACCAGCACATCGCCCTCGGCGATCAACGCCGCGCCCGGTCCATAAATCACTACCAGGCCACTTTCGACGCTCGCAATTTGATCGCGTAGCTGCTGCACGCGCTCATCATCAAAAAATTCAGGTAGTTGATGGCATGACAGCACGCCAAAAACGCGGTCATCGGTTAAGTTGCGTTCAATCATCGCGTGAATATGCGATTCATCATATTTGGCCAATTCGGCGTTGATACTGCTGGCGGGCTTCAGCGGATGGATAAGATTCTCGCTCAGTTCTGCCAAATTCACCCCAGGGTAGCAATCCACCACCAACAGGGTTTTGCGTAACCCGAGGGCGGCAACCTTGCGGCTGACTGCCTCGACCACCGCCGGCCAACCTTGCCAGGCGGCATGATCAAAGCCCTGAACCGCCACTTCCGGGTGTTTGTCATAGCTTGTTGCGTTGCGCTGTTGCTCTGTCATATCCTTCTGCCTATGCACTGAATAGATAGAAAAAGATTAATCGATTAACCCCATAACAAACAGGCTGATTAACGAGATTAACCTCATATAACGGATAATAACCTGCTAAAAAGCTTATAAATCGCGATCGTCGTCACACTCTATTTAACGAAATCATACAGAAAAGGTTAATCGATATACCTTGGTGTAAAAGCCAGCATCGACAGGAGATGAAATGAGCACCATAACCTTGGCGGATGTCGCCGCATACGCAAAAGTCTCCACCGCTACGGTTTCGATGGTATTGCGTAACCGTGGCCGCATATCGGATGAAACACGCAAGCGTGTGCTGAGCGCCATCGATCATCTGGGCTACGTTTACAATCAGACCGCGGCAAACCTGCGCAATCGCAGCAGCAATCAGGTCGGCCTGCTGCTACATGACATCACCAATCCTTTTTACGCCGAGATGACCGCCGGGCTGAGCCAGGAAATGGAACGCCATCAACTGATGCTGTTTCTGGCCAACAGCGAAGAATCGGCCGACAGGCAACAAAAATTTGTCGACTCGCTGCTGCAAAACAGCGCCAGCGGCATGGTGCTGTGTGCCGCCCGACAAACGCCGAGCCTGTTTTTTGAAACGCTGAAACGCCGCAAGATCCCGGCCATCATGGTGGTCAGGCCGGTGGCTGATGCGCACTTTGACTTTGTCGGCACAGATAACTTCCTTGGCACACAGTTGGCAACCCAGCATCTGTTGGATCTTGGCCATCGCAATATCGCTTTCATCGGAGGATCCATCAACTCCACCACCCGCGCGCAGCGGTTGGGGGGTTACACCAGCAAGCTGCTGGAACGGGGGATTGTGGTCAAGGGCGAATGGATCGTCGACAGCGAGGCCAGCCAAAGCTCCGGCGCCAAGGCTGCAGAGCAGTTGTTGATGGCCCATCCGGAAATCACGGCGGCGTTATGCTATCAGGACATTGTCGCGTTGGGCGTGATGCAGACATTGCGCAAACTCGAACGCCAGATTGGCCGTGATTTCGCGCTGATAGGGTTTGATGATATTACCGAAGCGTCGCTGGTGCAGCCGGGTTTGACCACCGTATCGGTGGCCTCCCGCGAGATCGGCCGCAAGGCGGGGGAACTGCTGTATAGCCGCATTCAAGGCAATGATGAGCCGCCAAAACGCATCATCCTGCCGCCTTCGCTGGTGATCCGCCAATCCTGCGGCTTTGCCGATCAATCTACGCCGGCCTGAGGCCGGCGTAGAGCCTTTAGCCAACCTGCACCGACAGCATACTCAGTGCGCTCATCTCGATGCCCTCCACCGGAAGGGTTATCGCCTCTTTGCCGTCCCAACTGCCCAGTACGTATAACAGCGGCAGGTAGTGTTCCGGCGTCGGGTTAGACAGCGCTGCGCCTTCGTGCTGCATAAAATTGACCAGCGGGTGGTTATCTCCCTGATAAATCAGGTTATCACGCACAAACCGGTCAAACGAAGTGGCCCACGGATAAGGGGTGGCGTCCCCCTGCCATTTTACCATCCGCAGGTTATGCACCACGTTGCCGCTGGCGACGATCATCACCCCCTGGTCACGCAACACCGCCAGTTTACGGCCCAGTTCATAATGGTATTCCGCCGGTTTGGTGCCGTCGATGCTGAGCTGCACGATCGGAATATCCGCCTCGGGATACATTTTGATCAACACGCCCCAGGTGCCGTGGTCCAGGCCCCATTCGCTGTCGTCTGCCGTGACAGTAATCGGCGCCAACACTTGCTGGATCTGCGCCGCCAGCGCAGGGGATCCTGGCGCCGGATACCGGGTATCGAACAGCGCCTGCGGAAAACCGCCAAAGTCATGGATGGTTCTTGGTTTTTCCATCGCAGTCACCACGGTGCCACGGGTGTACCAGTGAGCAGAAACGGCAATGATGGCCTTCGGGCGCGGCAGCGTTTCACCCAGATGACGCCAGGCCTGGGTATAGCGGTTTTCTTCCAGCGCGTTCATCGGGCTACCGTGGCCGAGAAAAAGTGCAGGCATACGAGAGCTGTTCATACAAGATCCTTGGTCAGTCGCAAACATGATGGGGACTAGACTACGCCGTTTGCCACGGCGACACAGCCGGATAACCGTGATGATGATCTTCAATAAATTTGAACGGTTAAAACGATAGAAACAATCAGCCAAATCCACTCGATTTATGCCTTTACTCTGTTAGTATCAGAAAATAAACGATAATTTCAGCATAAAAGGAGACAACCATGTCCGTACCGCTGCTCCTGACCTTGCTGGCCGGCGGCGCCACCTTTGTCGGCGCCCTGTTCGGCATTATTGGCCAGAAGCCTTCCAACCGAATGCTGGCTTTTGCTCTTGGATTTGCCGCTGGGATTATGCTGCTGATATCGCTGATGGAAATGCTGCCCGCGGCGCTGCACACCGTCGGCATGTCGCCGATGATGGGTTACGGCATGTTCATGCTTGGGCTGCTGGGGTATTTCGCGCTGGACCGCATGCTGCCGCACCAGCACCCGCAGGATCTGATGCAGCAACCGCTGAAACCGCACAACCTGAAGCGCACCGCGGTGCTGTTGACGCTGGGCATCAGCCTGCACAACTTCCCGGAAGGCATCGCTACCTTCGTCACCGCCAGCGCCGACCTGGAACTGGGCATGGGCATTGCGCTGGCCGTGGCTATCCACAATATTCCTGAAGGTCTGGCGGTGGCCGGCCCGGTGTATGCCGCAACCGGCTCCAAGACCAAAGCCCTGCTGTGGTCCGGTATTTCCGGCATGGCGGAGATTCTCGGCGGCGTATTGGCGTTCCTGCTGCTTGGCCCGATGATTTCGCCGGTGGTAATGGCGTCGATTATGGCGGCGGTTGCTGGCATCATGGTGGCGCTGTCGGTTGATGAACTGATGCCGTTGGCGAAAGAAATCGATCCGCACAATAACCCGAGCTACGGCGTGCTGTGTGGGATGGCGGTGATGGGATTCAGCCTGACGCTGTTGCAAAGCGGCGGCATAGGTTAACGGTTTTCAGCCACAAAAAAAGCCGCATTACGCGGCTTTTTTCATCGTCAGAAAGTCAGTTCGTTATCAGCTGGCTTTCTTTTCGTGAGCCTGGCGGTAAGCCACCAGATCTTCGATGGTCAATACGGTCATATCATGCTGTTTGGCAAACACGATCACTTCCGGCGCATGCGCCATGCTGCCATCGTCGTTAGTCAGTTCACACAGCACACCGGCAGGTTTGAAACCGGCCATAGAGACCAGATCGATAGTCGCTTCAGTGTGACCACGACGGCTCAGCACGCCACCTGGCTGCGCGCGCAGCGGGAAAACGTGCCCAGGACGATTCAGATCGCTTGGCTTGGCGTTATCGGCCACGGCCGCACGGATAGTGGTCAGGCGATCGGAAGCGGACACGCCGGTGGTCACGCCCTGCGCCGCTTCGATAGTCACGGTGAAGGCCGTCTGGAACTGGCTGGAGTTGTTGGTCACCATCATCGGCAGTTCGAGCTGCTGACGACGTTCTTCGGTGAGACACAGACACACAATACCGCTGCCGTGGCGAATGGTCAGTGCCATCTGCTCAACGGTCATGGTTTCTGCGGCGAAGATCATATCACCTTCGTTTTCACGATTTTCATCATCGAGCACCATTACACCGCGGCCATTGCGCAATGCTTCAATAGCTCGCTCTACGCGTTCTACCGGCGTGCCGAAATCTGAAAGTAGGGTCTGATTCATGGTAAAAAACCTCATTAAAAAATTATGGATTACCAGAACCAGGGCGATCTTGAGGAGTAGCTAGCAATAGCTAAAAAAATAACGCAAGCGGGCGCAAACCCGGCAGATACCGTTACTCTCTCCCATCCGGACTATAACCGTCGGCCCCGGAATTACACCGGATCTGCTGACCTCTAACCAAGCTGCAAGAGACTGGCTGAGCGCTCGCGGGCTTTCACCGTAGAAGGTGATTTACCGCCGGTGGGGACTTGCACCCCGCCCTGAGAATAAGCTTCTCGACTATAACGCTAATGATTAATCAGGGCAATTGGCAAAAGCACAATTCGGCCAATCACAGGGAATGCGGTTATTAGTTTATCCGGCGGGCAACTCGCATTACACTAGACGACAGCTATTAAACTCTGAAAGGGATACGCCATGATTGACCCGAAAAAAATTGAACAGATCGCACGCCAGGTGCATGAATCCATGCCTAAAGGCGTACGTGAATTCGGGGAAGACGTTGAGAAGAAAATCCGTCAGGTGCTGCAGTCGCAGCTTACCCGTCTGGATTTGGTCAACCGCGAAGAGTTCGACGTTCAGACACAGGTGCTGCTGCGCACCCGTGAAAAGCTGGCGTTGCTGGAACAGCGCATGAACGAGTTGGAAAGCAAGCTGAACGCAGCACCAGCCGCACAACAGCCAGACGCAGAATAGTTACCGCTAAGGGCGCGGCATCGCGCCCTTACTGCCGTTTTAGCGCCGCCTTCGGCCTGCGCGGCAACACCAGCCAAATCAACGCGAACATCCCCAGCGCATACAGGCTTTTCCAGCCGATAATGACCATCAGCAGCAAACACAGCCCCAGCCCTACCGCCGCCATTAGCCGCGAACGTCCGTGCAAAATTCGACAGCCCGCCAGCATACACAGCAGGTAGATCAGCACAAAGATGCCATTGGCATACACCAACAGCATATCCAACGGCAGTTTCAGCGTATAAATCAGCAGGGTAAACAGCAGGCAACAGCCCACCACCGCGCTTAATGCATTGACCGGTGCCTGTCCGGCGGACAGTTTAGCCAACGCGCTGGCTGGCCGATCCTGCGCCTGCGACCACACCAGCCGGGCGAAGCTTTGGGTATAGATATTCACGCTGGCAAAGCAAGCCAGATAACCTATGACGCAGGCTACCCACAACGCATGTTGCCCAAACAGTTGCACCACGATACCCGGCAACGACGCGGCCGCCGCCTGATGTTCACTGTACGCGTGAAAGTGCAACACCGCCACGGTACAACCCCAGTACACCGCCCCGGCGACCAGCAGGCCAAACAGCAGGGCACGCGGGAAATCGCGCTCAGGGTTGCGGAACTCGGTTGCCAGATGCGCAAAGGCTTCCAAACCGACAAAGCACCAGAACATCACCGCCAACGCGTGGAACAAATTAGGGGGAGATATTTCGTCGAGTGCTGGCCAGGGGATTTGAGCAGGAGAGATGCCGCCACGCCACCAAATTGCGGCGACCAGCGCCACCACCAGCATGGCGATCAGCGTTTGAATATTGGCGCTGGAACCGGCGCTGCGCGTGCCCAGCAGCCAAATCACCATCAGCGTGGCTATTTGCACCAGCAGCAGGCCATTGGCGTTCCAGCCGAACGCGGCCTGCCAAAAACCGGCGGCTATCTGTAATGCCGCAGGCAGGCCCACCGGGATCACCGACAAAAACAGCCAGCCGGTCACTTTTGCCATACGCGGGCCAAAAGCCAGACCGACAAAATGCGCGGCACCACCGGCGCTGGGGAAATGCCGGCCCAGAGCAGCAAAAGCGATGGCAATCGGGAACACCAGCGCAATCAATACCGGCCAGGCCCAAAGGCTATCGCCCTGCGCCACCTGGGCCGCCAGCGCAGGAACGGCGAACACCCCCGTTCCCAGCAATGAAGTGGACAATAGCCCAACGCCCTGCGCCAAACTCAATTCCTGCTTCAGTCCACTCACTGCCACCGCCGTTTTATCCGCCATACTTCAAGTTGCATCCGCGTCGGCTGCTTTTACTCACCCGATTACCGCCTTGATACCACTCGAATTATTTAGGCTAAAAAGAGTCTGTTAGCCCCGCCCGTCTTTGATTGCCTTGATAATATTGGTGGTCGACAGGCCGTCTTCAAAGTTCAGCACCTTGACGTCGCCGCCGTTGGCCCAAACCTCGGCGCTGCCGGCAATATCTTCAGGTTTGTAGTCGCCGCCTTTCACCAGCAGATCCGGCAGGATATCGGCGATCAGGCGTTGCGGCGTGTCTTCTTCGAATGCCACAACCCAGTCCACCGCTTCCAACGCACCCAATACGATCATGCGGTTTTCCAGCGCGTTGACCGGACGGGTCTCGCCTTTCAGGCGCTTGGTAGAAGCGTCGCTGTTGACCGCCACAATCAGGCGGTCGCCCAGTTTGCGGGCATTCGCCAGGTAGGAAACGTGACCGGCATGCAGAATGTCGAAGATACCGTTGGTCATCACTACTTTTTCACCGCGCTGACGTGCTTGCGCCACGGCGGTTTTCAACTGGGCTTCGGTCATGACGCCAAAGCCGGTTTCGGCACGGCCACGCACCGCATTTTCCAGCTCGATCGGGGAAACGGTAGAGGTCCCCAGTTTGCCCACCACCACGCCGGCAGCGGCATTGGCCAGGAAACAGGACTCTTCCAAGGTGTTACCGGCAGCCAACGCGGCGGCCAGCACGCCAATCACGGTATCGCCGGCGCCGGTAACGTCAAACACTTCCTGCGCCTGGGTTGGCAGGTGCAGTGGCGGAACGCCCAATTGCAGCAACGTCATGCCGTGTTCGGAACGGGTCACCAGCAGCGCGGAGAGCTCAAAGTCCGCCACCAGCTTCATGCCGCGTTCGACCAGCTCGGCTTCGTCTTTGCAGTGCCCTACGACCGCTTCGAACTCAGACAGGTTTGGCGTCAGCAGCGTCGCACCGCGATAGCGCTCAAAATCGGAACCCTTTGGATCGATCAGCACCGGCACCTTGGCGGCCCGCGCCAGTTGGATCATGCTCTGTACCTGGCTCAGCGCACCTTTGGCGTAGTCAGACAGCACCAGCGCACCAATTTGCGGCAGCGCCTGCTGGATGCGTTCCAGCATGGGTTGCGAATCGACGTTGGAGAACCCTTCTTCGAAGTCGAGACGGATCAGTTGCTGGTTGCGTGACAGCACGCGCAGCTTGGTGATGGTCGGATGCGTCGGTACCGAAACGAAATCACAGCGCACGTTCACTTCGTTCAGCTTGGCGCTCAGTGCACGCGCCGCGTCATCAATACCGGTCAAGCCCACCAGGCGTGAGTTGGCACCCAGCGAAGCGATATTCATCGCCACGTTTGCTGCACCGCCGGGACGCTCTTCAATGGTTTCAACCTTGACCACCGGCACCGGCGCTTCCGGTGAAATACGGCTGGTCGGCCCATACCAATAGCGATCCAACATGACGTCACCCACCACCAATACCCCGGCGCGGCGAAAATCAGGCAGTGTAACTTTCATCCGATAACTCCAAAAAAGTACAAAATTTTAGTGGCGCAGATATTACCACAGACGTCTGTAATAGCTGCAAAACGTATTGCGCAACCGGCCTGCCTAACCCAGCCACTTCGCCCAACTGGTGCGAACCTGTTCACGCTCGGCGGCAAATTGCCCCTTGGCGACCTTGCCGGAATGCTCCTGCAACGCCAGGTGGTGAATTTCATCGCGCATGGTGACGTAGGCCTGAGTGAGCGCCTGCGCCTCTTCTTCCGGCATGATGCCGTAATTGGCCATCAACTCGAAAATGCGTACGTTATCAGACCAACGCGTCAGACGGGGCTCGGTGCTTGCATAGCCTAAGACCAGATACTGGGCAATAAATTCGATATCGGTGATACCACCCTCGTCGGCTTTGATATCAAAGAGTTCACGCTGCTTGTTGCCGAGGTGATTGCGCATTTTCTCGCGCATCTCGCGTACCTCCAGCCGCAGCGTTTCGCCGTCGCGTGGTTTGCACAAGATCTCACGGCGGATCGCGTCAAACTGCTGATGCAGCGCCGGATCGCCATGGACGATACGCGCCCGCACCAGTGCCTGGTGCTCCCAGGTCCAGGCCTCGTTCTGCTGATAATCGGCAAAGGCTTCGACCGTGCTGACCAACATGCCTGCTGCGCCCGAGGGCCGCAGGCGAGCGTCCACCTCGTACAAAATGCCGGAGGAGGTGCGGGTACTGAACAGGTGCATGACGCGCTGCGCCAAACGCAGATAAAACTGACGGCCGTCGATGCAGCGATCGCCGTCGGTCATCACGTCCGGTGGACAATCCAGAATAAACACCAGATCAAGATCGGAACTGTAGCCCAGCTCCCAACCGCCCAGTTTTCCGTAGCCAATCACGGCAAAACCGCGCCCTTCCCGTTCCTGCAAATGGGTCGGTTGACCATAGCGAGCAACCATGTCGTTCCACGCTTGCTGCACCACCGCATCGATAATGGCCTCGGCCAGATAGGTGAGGTGATCGCTCACTTTCATCACCGGCAGCGCCCCAGAGATATCCCCGGCTGCGATGCGTAATTGCTGCGCCTGTTTGAATTGACGCAATGCCTCAAGTTTCTGCTCTTCGTCATCTTCCGGTACCCGCAACAGGTATTGGCGCAGTTCGCTGCGGTAAGCATCCGGGGCCACCGGCTGATACAGCGTCGCCGGATCCAGCAGTTCGTCCAGCAACAGCGGATAGCGCGACAGCTGGTTGGCGACCATCGGCGAAGCGGCGCACAGGCGAATCAGATGGCTGAGCGCCGCGTGGTATTCCACCAGCAGCTCAAGGTAGGTGGTGCGCGTTACGATGCTCAACAGCAGCTGGGTCAACCGCAGCAGCGCCGTCGGCGCATCCTGACGCGGACACACTTCCGCCAGCAGACGCGGCATCAATTGATCAAGCACATCGCGACCGCGCGGGCCGATAGTGCGTTTGTCGACGTCGTGACGAAACTCGGCGATGGTACGCAACATCTGCCTGCGCGCTTCTTCATCCAGATGTGGCGTCAACGGCGCCAGTTCGTGTTCTTCCAGTGCGTCCTGCCACAGGCTGTGGTAGTGCTGATAATCGGGATCTTCGCCCACATCGGGACTATCGTCGCCAATCAGGTCGTTAAATACCGCTCTGACCGCCTGCATATGCTCGTCCAGCGCCGCGAGCAGCGTCGACCAGTCGTCGAACCCCATGCCCCAGGCCAAACGGGCCTGATCGAGCTCATCTTGTGGCAGCGTCTGCGTTTGTTGGTCGGCAATGGCCTGCAGCAGGTTTTCCAGCCGGCGCAGGAACAAGTAGCTGGCGCTCATCGCCTGTACCTGCTGCGGCTCCAGCAACCCCAGTTCCCCCACGGCCTGCAGCGTGGGCAGCAGCGATCGCCCCTGCAGCGCCGGCTCTCGCCCGCCGCGGATCAATTGGAATACCTGAGTGATAAATTCAATTTCGCGGATGCCGCCGGCACCCAGCTTGATGTTGTCTTTCAGCCCACGCCGCCGCACTTCGCGGGCAATCATGCCTTTCATATTGCGCAGCGACTGGATCACGCTGAAATCGATATAGCGACGGAAAACGAACGGCCGCAGGGTTTTGCGCAACTCTTCACTGTAGGCGTCTTCCGAACCGCCCATCAGCCGCGCTTTCACCATCGCGTAACGTTCCCAGTCGCGCCCCTGCTCCTGGTAGTAGTCCTCCAGGGCGGCGAAGCTCATGACCAGCGGACCACTGTCGCCGAAGGGCCGCAGCCGCATATCCACACGATAAACAAAGCCGTCGATGGTTTGCTGATCCAGTGCCTTGATCAGCCGCTGCCCCAGACGGGTAAAGAACTGCGCGTTATCCAACTCGCGCCGTCCTCCCTGGGTCTGACCGTTTTCCGGGTAGGCAAAAATCAGGTCTATATCGGACGAGAAGTTCAGCTCGCCGCCGCCCAGTTTCCCCATGCCGAGGATCAGCAACGGCTGGGGTACGCCCTGGGCGTTGCACGGGGTGCCCCACTCACGGCAGCAGGTTTGATACAGCCAGTCGCGAGCGCTGACGATCAGCGTTTCCGCCAGCCCGCTCAGCTGCAACAGCGTCTCTTGCGTGCTGCACAGATTCTGCGCCTGCGCCCAGGCGATCCTCACCAGCGTCTCGCGGCGGAACAGACGTAACGCGCGCATCAGTTGCGCTTCATCGCGCACATCTTCCAACGTGTCTTGCAACCAGGCGGCGTAATGTTGCCACTCGTCCGCGACCGGTGGCTGTTTGCGCAACGTCTCCAGCCATTGCGGCTGACTGAGCAACATGTCGCAGACAAAATCGCTCGACGCCAAAACCCGCTGTTCCTGGCTGCTGAGCACGCAGTCCGCGCCCTGAGTTTCCTGAAAACGCTGCACGATGCTCTGTGCCTGAACCTGTAACCTGCTCGAGAGTGGCAACATAGTGAAGGATCCGTTCTGCGGCCTGCGCCTCGCAGGCCAGCTTTATTAGCGGAGCGCGCCGTTTAACCAGAATGGCGCATGCGATAAGGCCTGCTTGCGGCTGGATTCGTACCAGCCTTGACGACGTTCGGCCAGCGCCTGCTGCAGTTCGCGCCAGCTTTCGATATAAGGACCGGTTTCGTCATCGGGATAAGCACCGGACAGCAGGATAAATGCCGACACCTGACGGGTCAGGCGCGGCAGCTGTTCCTCGTATTCATCCTCGTTCAACGTGCGCGTGAAGGCCTCTTTCAACTCGGCCGCGCTGCGCCCCAGCATAATGTCGCTGAAACGTTTGAATGAACCGTCGAGCTTGGTTTGCGCCTTGGCGTCGATAAAGGGTTTCCAGGCACCGGTCACCAACCATGATGTGAGCGCTAACTTACACTGCAGGTATTCTGCGCTGTAACACAACACCTGCGGTTGAGTGCTCTTATCAATCAACAGCGGCTCCAGTGCGGTCAGGCGGGCGCGCAGATCGGCGCTGGCTTTGCGTGGTACCAGACCACCGAAGATCACCAGTGCCTGACGGATCAGCGCAATCGCCTCCATAACCGAGCGACGGGCCTGGGTATCACCGCGCAGCCACAGCTCTTCGTGATACTGCCAGTGGCTCAGGCCCAATTCGAAGCTGGCAACCATACCCTGCTCTACGCTGGATTTGGCCGCAGGCTTCAATACCGCCAGCGGGCGGCGCTCACGCGGAGCATTGCCCTGCGCCAGATGATAGCCGCGCGCCGCTTTGCTCAGGTTGCCCTGACGCAGGCCGCCGTGCATCGCCAATTCGTTGGCCAGCGCCAGCAGATCGTCGGTATTACCCGTTTTAAGCTCCAGCTCAATCTCGCACAGCGCTTCACTCAGCTCACCGGCGCTGACCTCGCCCTGGTCAAGCCCAACCTCAATCTCGCTCTTACCGTAAGTGACCACCCACTTCTCACGCACGAAGTCGGTGCGGAACAGGGGCTGCAACGCCTGCTGCAGCGCGTCGACATCACAGCCTTGCGGCCAGATATCCGCCGGGAACCGTTCCAACGCCAGCTCCGGCGTGGTGATAGCCACATTATATTCCGGGCGCTGATGCAAACCCGCCACCACCTTGCCGGCGGTTTTGATGGTCATTTCATAACTGTCGTCGAAGCCGCGGATACGCAGCCCCATATCCTGACTGCGCAGGAAATTATCGGCGGTTTCGAAGTAGATATTGGTCAGTTTTTGCGGCGCGGAATGCTGATGAGGCCAGGCAGCCAACCGCTGCGGCAAAGCGGCAACCGCATCCGGGGTAGCAATAAATTTCAGTTCTATTTCAACGGTCATAAGTCTTTTACACCAATAAGTTACGCATTCGCGTCAGCCTTCACGGCGGCGGGCCTCGCCTGCCGCGCTCTGCCCGATGACGCACAGTTGCCGTTATCTTACCGCGATTCCCTGCACCTTAACCCTGCTAACTGCAGAAAAAACCTGTTACGTTATAAAACACTGCGCAACTCACAGAATCTGCCACAGTAAGATAGTTCTCATTCCGGTTTTTGCGTTGCGTCGTCAGACTGAACGCTCTACTATCGTTCCCATAAATTCACACAGAAACGATGAACTAATGCAGAAATTACGCCTAATTTGCCTTGCCGTGCTGAGCTTCAGCATCACTTGGGGCGCCCATGCCGAAGATAAACGCTATATCTCCGATGAATTGAATACTTACGTCCATAGCGGCCCGGGTAATCAGTACCGTATCGTCGGTACCCTGAACGCCGGTGAAGAAGTCACCCTGTTGAGCGTAAATGACAGCACCAACTATGGCCAGATCCGCGATGCGAAAGGCCGCACGACCTGGATCCCACTCAATCAGCTGAGCCAGACGCCAAGCCTGCGCACCCAAGTGCCGGCGCTGGAGCAACAGGTAAAAACCCTGACCGACAAGCTGGCCAACATCGACAATAGCTGGAACCAGCGCACGGCAGAAATGCAGCAGAAAGTGGCCGGCAGCGACAGCACCATCAGCGGTCTGCAGCAGGAAAACCAGGATCTGAAAAATCAGCTGGTGGTCGCACAGAAAAAGGTTAACGCGGTTAATCTGCAGCTCGACGACAAACAGCGTACCATTATCCTGCAGTGGTTCATGTACGGCGGTGGCGTAGCTGGCGTAGGCCTGCTGCTTGGCTTGTTGTTGCCACACCTGATCCCGCGGCGCAAAAGCAACAACCGCTGGATGAACTGATTTCAGTCTCCTTCTGTTTGAGATCGGGCGCCTGCGGGGCGCCCTTTTTATTGGCTGCGGCACCGCCCGGCTAATTGAGGTAATCTGGTCAGCAGAGCCTTAAGATAAATTCAGGAGTTAACAGTGAAGACTTACCTGGTCGGCGGCGCCGTCCGCGACAGCCTGCTTGAGATACCGGTATTCGACCGCGACTGGGTGGTGGTGGGCGCCGCGCCGTCAGAGCTGATCGCGCTGGGATATCAACAGGTCGGTAAAGACTTCCCGGTGTTTCTTAATCCCAAGACCCATGAAGAATATGCGCTGGCGCGCACCGAGCGGAAATCCGGCCAGGGCTATACCGGTTTTACCTGTTACGCCGCGCCGGACGTGACGTTGGAGCAGGATCTGCAGCGCCGGGATCTGACCATCAACGCCATCGCCCGCAGCGCCGACGGGGAGTTAATCGATCCTTTCAACGGCGTGGCCGACCTGCAAGCGCGGGTGTTACGCCATGTATCTGAAGCTTTTGGTGAAGATCCGTTACGCGTGCTGCGCGTGGCGCGCTTTGCCGCCCGCTTCGCTCATCTGGGTTTTACCGTCGCCCCGGAAACCGCGGAGTTGATGCGTCAGATGGCGAACAGCGGCGAACTGGCGGCGCTGACCCCAGAACGGGTCTGGAAAGAAACCGAGAAGGCGCTGCAGAGCCAAAGCCCGCAGGTCTATTTCCAGGTGCTGCGCGACTGCGAGGCGCTCAGCGTACTGTTCCCGGAGATCGATGCTTTATTCGGCGTACCGGCCCCCGCCAAATGGCATCCGGAGATCGATACCGGCATTCACACGCTGATGACGCTGGCTATCGCCGCCCAACTCAGCCCCGAGGTCGACGTACGCTTTTCGGCGCTGTGCCATGATTTGGGTAAAGGGCAGACACCAAAAGAGCTGTGGCCTCACCACCACGGCCATGGGCCTGCCGGTGTTGTGCTGGTCGACGCCTTGTGTCAGCGGTTGCGCGTCCCCAACCCGGTACGCGACCTGGCCAAACTGGTGGCCGAGTATCACGACCTGATCCACACCGTTAACAAGCTGCGCCCGGAGACCCTGTTGAAACTGTTTGATGCGGTCGATGTCTGGCGCAAGCCTCAGCGGCTGGAGCAGATGATCCTCACCAGCGAAGCCGATGCTCGGGGCCGTACCGGATTTGAAAACAATCCCTACCCGCAGGGTGACTATCTGCGCCAGGCGTTTCAGGTGGCGAATGCCGTCTCGGTAAAAGAAGTGGTGGCCAGCGGCCTGCAAGGGCTGGCGATCCGCGATGAGCTCAAACGCCGTCGTCAACAGGCGTTGGCCGACTGGAAACAAACCCAGGATATTCTGAAAGACCAGGCATAAAAAAACCCCGCAGCGCGGGGTTTTTAATTGGCATGCCGCTTACATGAAGACCATGTAAACCACGGCGGCAACGATAAAACGATAGATGGCGAACGGCACAAACGAAATGCGTTTGATCAGCGACAGGAAGGTTTTTATCGCGATCAGCGCTACGACGAAAGCGGTAGCAAAACCGACGGCGAACATCGGTAAATCGCCCATCGTCAGGAAGTGCAGGCTCTTGTACAAGTCCAGCCCGCTGGCACCGATCATCATCGGCACCGCCAGAATGAAGGAGAACTCGGAGGCCGCATAACGGTTCACGCCCACCAGCATACCGCCGGCAATGGTCGAACCTGAACGGGAAAAGCCCGGCCACAGCGCCAGACACTGGAAGCAACCAATCATAAACGCTTGGCGGTAGGTGATGTCATCCAGCCCTTCAGCGCTCGGTTTTTTCGGCTTCAGCCATTCCGCCGCCAGCAACAGGAAACCACCGACCACCAACGCATACATCACGTTTTTCGGTGCGAACAGCGATTTGATGAAATCATGGAGCAACAGTCCCAGCACTACTGCGGGGATCATCGCCAGCAGGATATGGCCCAGTTTCAACCGGCCCGCCGTTTTGCCTTCGTGCTCAACCGGCTTACCGCCGAAATGAATGCCGATCAGCCCGAACAGACGGCGCCAGAACATCACCACCACCGCAAGAATCGACCCCAACTGAATGATCACTTCAAAGGTTTTGGCCTTATCGCCGGTAAAACCCAGCCACTCGCCAACGATGATCATGTGCCCGGTAGAAGATACCGGCAAAAATTCAGTTAACCCTTCAACCACCCCAAGAACAAACGCAATAAACAGTGAATGCATGTCCGCCATGTGCTTCGATCACCCCATAAATTTACGGCTATAAACATAAAAAAGCGGCAGTGCTCAATACATTGCCGCTAAAACAATTCTCAGGTTCAGACCAGGTTAACGGCCTTTAGTTGCACCTGTATGACAGAACATCACACCGGACGGGTACCACGCTCAATAATCACCCCAACCCGGCTGGCATGTGCAACAGCGCCCGGTTTGCTGACCTTAATACGGACCCAGGGGGAATTGAAGCGCTGGAGCAATATTTCAGATATTTCCTCTGCCACCCGCTCCACCAACGCAAAGCGATTTGGCTCCACGTGCTGGATAATGGCTTCACTGATATCGGCATAGCTCAGACAGTCGTTCACGTCGTCGCTGGCAGCTGCCTGGCGGTTATCCCAGCCCATTTCGATATCGAACACCAGCTTCTGGCGAATGTTTTGTTCCCAGTCATAAACGCCAATGGTGGTGATTACGGTAAGTTCTTCTATAAATACGATATCCATCACGTCATTCTCTGTTTTTGGCCTTGCCGGATACCACTTCCAGCGGAATATGCGTATTATCCCTTTATGTTGCGAGTAAAACGACCCTTATTAAACGGAACCGCGTTATGAGTGCTACCGCGCTTGGCATGATTATCTTCGCGTATCTGTGTGGCTCAATTTCCAGTGCGATCCTGGTTTGTCGGATCGCCAGGCTGCCCGATCCGCGTGAACATGGCTCAGGGAATCCAGGGGCTACCAACGTCCTGCGCATCGGCGGTCGCCTGGCGGCGGCGGCGGTGCTGGTTTTCGATATTCTCAAAGGAATGCTGCCGGTCTGGCTGGCATACAAGCTTAATGTCCCGCCGCTGTACCTGGGGCTGACGGCAATTGCCGCCTGCGTTGGGCACATCTATCCGGTGTTCTTCCATTTCCGTGGCGGCAAGGGCGTGGCAACGGCATTTGGTGCCATAGCACCGATAGGCTGGGATCTGACCGGTCTGATGACCGGTACCTGGTTGCTGACCGTGTTGCTCAGCGGTTACTCTTCGCTGGGCGCGATTGTCAGCGCGCTGATTGCCCCCTTCTACGTTTGGTGGTTCAAACCGCAGTTCACCTTCCCGGTAGCCATGCTGTCATGCCTGATCCTGATGCGGCACCACGACAACATTCAGCGCCTTTGGCGTGGGCAGGAAGGAAAAATTTGGGGCAAATTCCGCAAGAAAAAGCCTGAAGCGGTTGAGCAGGAAACCAAAAAAGAAGAGTAATTCATAACGCCAGGGGCAGGTCAGCCTGCCCCGAATTAGCCCGGGTTCTGTTCCCCTCGTTGCCCGTTTTTTTGAGTTATCACTCTATCGTCGTGAATATATTGCGTTTTCCCGCTAGGGTAACGCCTCTGCTGTAATAATATCCCTCTTTCAAAATCGCATGAATTGCCAAATGGCCCCATCGCTAATGATTATCATTAGCGACAATTAAATATTGTCATTCCCTAAAGATGGATCATCAATAAAATGCCTATGAAGACTATTCGGCGCCTGATAATAAAACAGCCTAACCTTTTTATGCTGCTGGCAGGAATATGTACCAGTTCATTGGCTTATGCCGCAGGGGAAAACGAAAGTGTCATTACCGTTTACGGCGAGGGAAATACGGCAGAAGAAGCCATAGGATCCAATGGAACCTATGCCGCCAAACAAAGCGTTACGGCAACAAAAACCAGCACCCCATTAATCAAAACTCCTCAGTCTATTTCCGTTATTACGCAAGAAGAATTACAAACCAAACGCCCAGCCACCATTAAAAATGCGCTCAACTATACGCCGGGTGTAATGACAGGCAACAGCGGCAGTTCGAGCATATTTGATAGCGTCATGATCCGGGGATTCAATAACGTCAGCCAGAATATCTATTTGGACGGTTTGAAATTACAAGGGGATATGTATGCCGACAGCAAAGTGGATCCGTATTTTTTACAGCGGGTAGAAGTTTTGCGCGGTCCGGCCTCGGTGCTGTATGGCAAAAGTAACCCCGGCGGCGTTATTTCCAGCGTCAGCAAGCGTCCACAAAAGCAGCCATTGCATGAATTACAACTGCAGGCCGGCAACCATCACGAATGGAAAACCCAATTCGATTTCAGCGACGCTCTTGATGATGAAGAAGCATTGGCTTACCGCTTAACCGGTAATTATTACGAAGCGCACAGCCAGCAAAAGGGCGAGCGCGAAAAACGCTATGCCATTGCGCCTTCTTTGCTTTGGCAGCCGTCGGATAAAACCTCACTGTTGTTTCAGCTGTCTTTGCAAAACGAACCACGCACCGGTTATTACGGCTGGCTGCCGAGCGAAGGAACTTTGACTTCCGGCGAATTCGGCAAATTGTCTCCTTCGTTTAACGAGGGCGAGCCCAGCTATAACCGTTTCGAACGCCAGCAGCGCACGGTGGGCTATCAGCTTGATCATGCCTTCAACGATACCTGGTCCTTCCATCAGGCCGTCCGCTATCAGCATACCAAGGTCAACTGGCGCAGCATCTATGGCAACGGCCTGTGCAACCCAATGACCTGCATGGGAGTAGCCCCCCAGCAATACGGCACCACCTTGTCCCGCGCAACCATGGTCAGCGACGAGAGATTGAATGGGTTAACCACGGATACCCGGCTGGAAGGGAAATTGAACGCCGGCAGTTGGCGCCACACCCTGTTGATGGGGATCGACTATTCGCAGCTGCGCAACGATCTGCAAAACAAGATGGGCTCTGCCGCGCCGCTCAATCTGGTGAACCCGCAGTATGGCAACCATGATGTGCTTTATTTTGGCGACACCCATACGATTAACAAAAACCACCAGTTAGGCACTTATCTGCAGGATCAAGCCGAATGGCAGAACTGGGTATTCACGCTGGGCGGCCGCTTTGACCACAGCGTCGTAAAAACCCATGAAAGCAGTAATATGACGGGCGCGGAATCCTCATCCAGCATCACGGATAATGAATTCACCTGGCGTGGCGGCGTTAACTATGTTTTCAATAACGGCATCGCACCTTACGTGAGCTATAGCGAGTCATTTGAACCCAATAGCGGCAACAGTTTATCAGGCCAGGCTTTCAAACCTTCCCGAGGGAAGCAATATGAAGCCGGGATTAAATTCATCCCTGATAACGCACCGGTTTCTGCCTCTATCGCCGCATTCCAACTGACCAAAGACAATAATTTACGCCGTGATGCCATTAACCCTTATTACAATGTGCAGGAAGGCAAAATCCGCTCTCGCGGGATTGAAATTGAAGGTAAGGCCGCACTCACTTATAACCTTAATTTAATCGCAAGCTATACCTATACCCATGCAGAGTTCCGCGATAACTCCGGTAATAATGGTCATACTCCAGCCATGGTGCCTAAACATATGGCTAATTTGTGGACCGATTACACCTTTAATCAAGGCTGGCTAAATGGGCTGAGCCTCGGCGGTGGTGCACGTTATGTGTCAAGCACCCCGGGTGACGATGGGAATAATTTCAAAGTCCCGAGCTATACGGTTTTTGATACCGCCATAAAATATCAACTGGATGATATCCCCGGACTGGAAAACGCAGAAATTGCTTTAAACGTAAATAATCTTTTTGATAAGCACTATGTTTCCTCTTGCTTTACCAACAATACCTGTTCATGGGGTGCGGAACGGCAAATCCTCACCACATTAACATTGCATTGGTAATAACAAATATTACAGTCCTATTCTTCCGAAATTATATTGAGCTACATGTCGTGCTTTAATTATGGCGTTTAATTTTCGCCACTCTATTTCTTGGCCAATCTTGGCCAAGAATCCTTATTTATATTCCTCAGGGGAGTTATTATGAGTAGTCATCAAACGGGGGCCGGTAAGCCTGGTCCGATCGGGCGACTGCTGCGGCCTATACGTGGGAGCCTTATTGTCGCCGGGGTACTGGCAGCTATCGGCACAATATTCACGCTGGTGCCGTTGGCGGGCATTGCCCATATTGCCGTCATTGTTTTGGGTCATCAGGAACAAACAGGAGCCGCTACTCCGTTGCTGGCGGCGGGTGGGATTGGCGACAGCGTCGTCGTCTGCCTGGTCAGCTTGTTTGTCGGCTTAATCATTGTCACCCTGGCCGAAGTGCTCGCACACCTGGCGGATAACCGCATTACCCATGGCCTGCGCATTACGGCGGCCCGGCGTCTGGCACAGGTGCCCTTGGGGTGGTTTAGCGACCGTGCCTCAGGCGAAGTGAAACAGGCGATGCAGGACGATATTGGCACTCTGCACGATCTCACCGCCCACTTTTTCACCACGCTGGGACGCACAATCGGCGCGATGCTGATCTCGGTTATCTACATGTTCGTCATGGACTGGCGGATGGCGATCGTCTCGATCATTCCTTTCTTCCTGTTCTTCTTCATTTTCGGCAGGGCTCAGAAAGCCGGAGCGCCCCATATGGGCGAGTTTGTTAAGGGATTAGGCCGTATCAATAATGCCGTAGCCGAATTCGTTAACGGTATCCCGGTGATCAAGACCTTCAGCGGCGGCGGCAAAGCGCACAGCAGCTACCGTAAAGCGATCGCCTCCTTTACCCAGATATTCACCCGTACCATGAGCCCGGTGATCAAGACCATCGCGCTGGCGAATGCCATCGTTGCTCCGGTGACCGTATTGGGGGTGGTGTTGGTTTTCGGTACCTTGTTTGTGGCACTGGGCTGGCTTGAACCGCTTAACGTCTTGCCGTTCGCCCTGGTCGCACCGGGTATTTCCGCCCCGCTGCTGCTAATGGGCTTTATTACCCACGGCCTGCGTAATGCCACAGGGGCGGCGGAGCGCATACAATCGCTGCTGGACACGCCGATCCTCACACAGCCGGAAGTGCAGCCAATGCTGAAAGACGCGGAGATCCGTTTCGAACAAACCGGTTATTCCTACAATAGTGACAGTCACGTGCTGGCAGACATCAACCTCAGCCTGAAACCCGGCAGCGTAACCGCCATCGTCGGCCCATCAGGCGCGGGTAAATCCACCCTGGCGCGCTTGCTGTTGCGCTTCTTCGATCCGACGCAGGGGCGCATCACGCTTGGCGGAGTCGATCTGCGCGAAATGAGCTCGACCCAGCTTTACCAACACATTGGTTTCGTGTTGCAGGAAGTGAAGCTGATCCACGCCAGCCTGCGAGAAAATATTGCGTTGGGTCGCCCCAATGCCAGCATGCAAGAAATCGAAGCCGCCGCCAGGGCTGCCAATATTCACGATCATATCCTGAGCTTGCCACGGGGCTACGACTCGGTGGTCGGGGAGGATGCAAAACTCTCCGGGGGTGAACAGCAGCGCGTAAGCATTGCGCGCGCCGTACTGTTGAACCCTCCGATTTTGGTACTGGATGAAGCCACCGCCGCCGCTGATGCGGAGAACGAATACCTGATTCAGGAAGCCCTTTCCAACTTTGCCAAAAATCGCACGTTACTGGTGATTGCCCATCGGTTAGACACCATTATGCACGCCGATCATATCGTTGTGCTTGAGGACGGCACGATCCGCGAACAAGGCAACCATGCCGAGTTGTTGGCCGGCCAAGGCCGCTATGCTCGCCTCTGGGCTGCGGGGGGTTACGAAAACATGACGAAACAGGCGGATCAACCATGTTAAAAACATTTATGCAGTTGCTCGGCAACGATGCTCCCATATTCCGTCGTTATATCGGCATGGCCGCGCTTTACGGTGTGTGTTGCGGCCTGACGGTCACCACCTTGGTGCCTATAGTCGGCTATCTGCTGCAAGGTGAAGTCTACACGGCTGCCGGTTGGCTGATAGCGCTTTTCGCCGGCGTACTTTTGAGCTGGCTGTTGCGCAGGCGCGTCGATTTCGCCGGCATGAACGTAGGTTCATCGCTGTTACTGACCGCCCGTCAACGCATTGGCGACCATGTGGCTACCTTGCCTATCGGCTGGTTCACTCCTGATAATACGGCGCGACTCAGTCATGTGGTTTCTCAGGGGATGATGGATGTGGCGCAACTCCCGGCGCACCTTTTTACACCGATCGTCAGCGGTGTCGTCACGCCGCTGGTGCTGGTGATAGCGCTCTGCACCCTGCAGTGGCAAATGGGGTTACTGGCGCTGGCGGCCCTCCCCCTGATTGCCGGTATTTTCCTGCTCTCAGCGCGGCTCGGTACCCAGGCTGACGAAGCCTTCCATCAGGCATCCGCCCACACCAGCCAACGTATGGTGGAGTTTGCTCAGGCACAGTCCGTACTGCGCGCCTTCAATGGCGAAGGCGGCGGGACCCGTTTCCTCGAACAGGCCATCGATCGGCAGTATCAGTCAGGCAAGCGGCTTATTTATATCTCCACGGCCTCTGTGGTGCTCAACTCCTGGGTAGTGCAACTGGTGTTTGCCACCCTCTTGGTCACCGGAGCCACGCTGCTGAGCCATTATCAGGGGAACCTGCCGGCTATCGGTAGCGCCGTGGGGACGGTGATCGCCCTGATGCTGGTTAGCCGCTTTATCGACCCGTTGCTGGACGTTGCCAGTTATGGCGAAGCCCTGCGAAACGCCCGCGGCCAGTTAAATGCCGTCAGCGAAATTTTAGCCATTACCCCCTTGCCCGAACCTCAACAGGCGCAACGGCCACATGACGGCTCGCTGGAGCTGCGCGATGTTTCGTTCAGCTATTCGCCAGAACAGGCTGCCGTACTGCACGGGGTCAGCTTTAAGGTGGAACCCGGCACCATGACCGCACTGGTTGGCGCATCCGGCTCGGGTAAAACCAGCCTGGTCCGTTTGATTGCGCGTTTCTTTGACGTCACCGGCGGGGCTGTGATGATTGGCGGAGCCGACGTACGCCAGATCCCTAACGAACAATTGACGGATCAGATCAGCCAGATTTTCCAAAATACCTACCTGTTCCAAGGCAGCATTGGCGAAAACATCCGTCTGGGTAAGCCGACGGCCAGCGACGAGGAAGTGTTGATGGCCATCGAACAGGCCGGGGCGGCGGAAATCATCGAACGGCTGCCCCAGGGGCTGGATACCCCGGTAGGGGAAGGCGGCGCACGGCTTTCCGGCGGCGAGCGCCAGCGTATTTCTATCGCCCGCGCGCTGATTAAAGACGCCCCTGTTCTGCTGGTTGATGAAGCGACTGCGGCACTGGATCCCGAGAATCAAGCGATCATCGCCGACACCCTGGCACGGCTGCGCGGCAAGAAGACGTTGATTGTCATTGCGCACCAGCTGTCGACGGTAGCGATGGCCGATCAAATTCTGGTACTGCAAGACGGCGAAATTGCTGAACGCGGCACCCATACCCAGCTTGAAGCCCTGGGGGGACGCTACGCGCATTTCCTGACTCAGCGGCACAGAACCAAAGGTTGGCGTATTGCCTGACTGAAAACTGAAAAGGCTCCCACTGGGAGCCTTTTTTTTGGCTACGGCAAGAGCCGACCTAATCAGACGGCAGGCAGCTCAGCCAATGGCCAGCGCGGCCGTACCGAAACGCTCAGCTCCGGATTAGCGCCGCTTTTCAGCCGCACCATGCCTGCGTAAGCGATCATCGCACCGTTATCGGTGCAAAACTCCGGTCGGGCGTAAAACACTTCACCGCCGCGCTTATGCATCATTTCTGCCAGCTTGGTTCGCAGCGTACGGTTGGCGCTGACGCCACCGGCCATCACCAGGCGCTTAAAGCCGGTTTGTTCCAGCGCGCGCTTGCATTTGATCGCCAGCGTATCCACCACCGCATCTTCAAACGCCCGGGCTATGTCAGCACGCGTCTGATCGTCATTGCCGTTGGAGCGAATGGTATTGGCGGCAAAGGTCTTCAGCCCGGAGAAGCTGAAATCCAGCCCTGGCCTGTCGGTCATCGGGCGTGGGAAGGTGAAACGCCCCGCCGTGCCCTGTTGCGCCATCTTCGACAGCATCGGCCCGCCAGGGTAGTCCAGCCCAAGCAGCTTGGCGGTTTTGTCGAAAGCTTCACCGGCCGCATCGTCGACCGATTCGCCCAGCAGTTCATATTCGCCGATACCGGTCACGCTGATCAGCTGCGTATGCCCGCCAGACACCAGCAGCGCGACAAACGGAAACGCCGGCGGGTTATCTTCCAGCATCGGCGCCAGCAGGTGGCCTTCCATATGATGCACCGGCACCGCCGGCACATTCCAGGCAAACGCCAGTGCGCGGCCAATGGTGGCTCCGACCAGCAGCGCCCCCACCAGGCCCGGCCCGGCGGTGTAGGCAACGCCGTCGATATCCGCCGCGGTCAGGTTCGCTTCCTTCAATGCCGCCTGAATCAACGGCACGGTTTTGCGCACGTGATCGCGGGAGGCCAGCTCCGGCACCACGCCGCCGTAGTCGGCATGCAGTTTCACCTGGCTGTACAATTGGTTGGCTAATAAACCGGCCTGATCGTCATACACTGCAATTCCGGTTTCATCGCAGGAGGTTTCTATGCCCAGTACTCGCATTACATTTCCCATCATTCACGTGCGGCCGCCAGTTTAGCACAATCGGGCCTGTTTACCGCCAGCGTGGCGCACGCTTGTCACCATTATTGGGCTATGTTGATGATTACAGCCACAAATGCCGATTTGATTAAAAACGAGCATTTTTTTCTGATTAGTCTATAATCAGCGCCCGATGCAAAATTGCGCATGTTTTACCAGGGTGGCCGCAGGTTTCAATTTGCTGTGGTGCTTTACAAAGCAGCATCCGTTGAAGTAAAATTCCGCACCATTTTGAAATTGCTGGCGCTTGGCCAGCAGCAAACCGAATTTTATTGAGGTGAGAGGCACATGCCTGTAATTAAAGTACGTGAAAACGAGCCATTTGACGTTGCTCTGCGTCGTTTCAAACGCTCTTGCGAAAAAGCGGGCGTTCTGGCTGAAGTTCGTCGTCGTGAGTTCTATGAAAAACCGACTACCGAACGTAAGCGCGCTAAAGCTTCTGCTGTGAAACGTCACGCGAAGAAACTGGCTCGCGAAAACGCACGCCGCACTCGTCTGTATTAATTCTTCGGGGGCAACCCCGCCGCGTGAATTTCTGATTTTAAAAATCGCGCAGACCGAGTAGTTGCATACGAAGGCCGTGCTTTCCGAAAGGAATGCGCGGCTTGTTCTCGTTTATAGGCTAGTAAAGTAAGGGCTTATGGCTGGACGAATTCCGCGCGTATTTATCAATGACTTGCTGGCTCGCACCGACATCGTCGATCTGATCGATGCCCGGGTAAAGCTCAAGAAGCAGGGCAAGAACTATCACGCGTGCTGTCCGTTCCACCACGAAAAAACGCCTTCATTTACGGTTAATGGCGAAAAGCAGTTTTACCACTGCTTTGGTTGTGGTGCGCACGGTAACGCCGTCGACTTTCTGATGAATTACGACAGGCTCGAGTTTGTCGAAACCATCGAAGAGCTGGCCACCATGCACGGACTGGAAGTGCCTTACGAGGCGGGTTCCGGACCGACGCAAATCGAACGCCATCAGCGTCAAAGCCTGTATCAACTGATGGAACAGCTCAGCGCGTTCTATCAACAGTCACTGCATCAGTCCTCCGGCACGCCGGCGCGCAATTATCTGCAACAGCGCGGACTGAGTGACGACGTTATCCGTCATTTCGCCATCGGTTTTGCACCTGCCGGTTGGGATAACGCATTAAAGCGTTTTGGTCGTGACGCCGAGTCACGCCTGGCATTGAACGATGCAGGCATGCTGGTGACTAACGATCAAGGACGCTCGTACGATCGTTTCCGTGAGCGCGTAATGTTCCCTATCCGCGACAAACGCGGGCGAGTGATCGCCTTTGGCGGACGTGTATTGGGTGACGGCATGCCGAAATACCTGAACTCACCGGAAACCGAAGTTTTCCACAAAGGTCGTCAGCTGTACGGCCTGTATGAAGCGCAACAGAGCCACCCTACCCCGCAGCGATTGCTGGTAGTGGAAGGCTATATGGACGTGGTGGCGCTGGCGCAGTACGGCATCGATTATGCCGTCGCCTCGCTTGGCACCTCGACAACGGCCGAACATATTCAGCTGCTGTTCCGCGCCACCGACAACGTTGTCTGTTGCTATGACGGTGACAGAGCCGGTCGCGAAGCGGCATGGCGCGCACTGGAAACCGCGTTGCCCTATCTCAATGACGGGCGTCAACTGCGGTTTATGTTTTTGCCCGACGGCGAAGACCCGGACACATTGGTACGCAAAGAAGGCAAAGAGGCCTTCGAACAGCGAATGGAGCAGGCGCAGCCGCTTTCCACTTTCCTGTTCGAAACCCTGATGCCACAGGTAGACCTGAGCAGCCCGGACGGCCGCGCCAAGCTGAGCACGCTGGCACTGCCGCTGATTACTCAGGTACCGGGCGAAACGTTGCGCTTGTACCTGCGCCAACAGCTCGGCAGCAAGCTGGGTTTGCTGGACGACAGCCAGTTGGACAAGCTGATGCCCAAGCAAGCCGAAAATGCGAATACTTATCAGGCGCCCCAGCTAAAACGCACAACCATGCGTATACTGATAGGGTTACTGGTACAAAATCCGCAACTGGCTACACTTATCCCTTCGCTTGAGGGATTGGAGCAGACCAAACAGGCGGGTTTGCCGCTGTTTGTCGAGCTGGTGCAGACCTGTCTGGCTCAGCCAGGGCTGACAACCGGCCAACTGTTGGAGCAGTATCGCGACAACAAATTGAGCCAACAGCTTGAAACCTTGGCAACATGGAACCATATGATCGTTGAGGATATGGTTGAACAGACTTTTTTGGATACTTTAGCCAGCCTGTACGACTCGGTACTGGAACAGCGGCTGGAGACATTGATCGCACAGGCCAGAACCCATGGCCTCAGCCCGGAAGAACGTGAAGAAGTCCGTTCTTTGAATCAGGTGCTGGCGAAGAAAAACTGAATACCAAACGGCTTAAGTGCCGATAAATGCGAGGGCAGAGCCCTGCAATATGCCGCCACAGTGGGCCGCGGCAACAACAAAAACGCCCCAAATGCTATTGTTGGCGGTTTCGCCGACCGACACCAACCCAAATACTCTGAAGTGTGGATACCGTCTTATGGAGCAAAACCCGCAGTCACAGCTAAAGCTACTTGTCACCCGTGGTAAGGAGCAAGGCTATCTGACCTATGCTGAGGTCAATGACCATCTGCCGGAAGATATCGTCGACTCCGACCAGATCGAAGACATCATCCAGATGATTAACGACATGGGCATCCAGGTTCTGGAAGAAGCACCGGACGCCGACGACCTATTGCTTGCTGAAAACTCAAACAGCACGGACGAAGATGCGGAAGAAGCTGCCGCTCAGGTGTTGTCCAGCGTTGAGTCTGAAATCGGCCGTACCACCGACCCGGTGCGCATGTACATGCGCGAAATGGGGACCGTTGAACTGCTGACGCGCGAAGGCGAAATCGACATCGCCAAGCGCATTGAAGACGGCATCAACCAGGTGCAGTGCTCGGTTGCCGAGTACCCGGAAGCCATTACCTATTTGCTGGAACAGTACGATCGCGTCGAAGCGGGCGAAGCTCGCCTGTCCGATCTGATCACCGGCTTCGTCGATCCTAATGCGGAAGAGGACATCGCCCCTACCGCTACCCACGTGGGTTCTGAGCTGTCTACCGAAGAGCAGAACGACGACGACGAAGAAGAGGATGAAGACGAAGAAGAAGACGACAACAGCATCGATCCTGAGCTGGCCCGTCAGAAATTCGCCGACCTGCGCGATCAGTACGAAGCGACTCGTGTCGTCATCAAAAAGAACGGCCGCAGCCACGCCAGCGCAGCAGAAGAAATTCTGAAGCTGTCTGAAGTGTTCAAGCAGTTCCGCCTGGTGCCAAAACAGTTCGACTTCCTGGTCAACAGCATGCGTACCATGATGGACCGCGTTCGTACTCAAGAACGTATCATCATGAAGCTGTGCGTTGAACAGTGCAAAATGCCGAAGAAAAACTTCGTCACTCTGTTCGCCGGCAACGAAACCAGCACCACCTGGTTCGAAGCGGCGCTGGCAATGGCCAAGCCATGGTCAGAGAAGCTGAAAGACGTCGCCGAAGACGTGCAGCGCAGCCTGCAGAAACTGCGTCAGATCGAAGAAGAGACCGGCTTGACCATCGAGCAGGTGAAGGACATCAACCGCCGCATGTCTATCGGTGAAGCGAAAGCCCGCCGTGCGAAGAAAGAGATGGTTGAAGCGAACTTACGTCTGGTTATTTCTATCGCCAAGAAATACACCAACCGCGGCCTGCAGTTCCTGGATCTGATCCAGGAAGGCAACATCGGTCTGATGAAAGCGGTAGACAAGTTTGAATACCGTCGTGGTTATAAGTTCTCGACTTACGCCACCTGGTGGATCCGTCAGGCTATCACCCGTTCTATCGCCGACCAGGCGCGTACCATCCGTATTCCGGTGCATATGATTGAGACCATCAACAAGCTCAACCGTATTTCGCGCCAGATGCTGCAAGAGATGGGCCGCGAACCGACGCCGGAAGAGCTGGCTGAACGCATGCTGATGCCGGAAGACAAAATCCGCAAAGTGCTGAAGATCGCCAAAGAGCCGATCTCCATGGAAACGCCGATCGGTGATGATGAAGATTCACATCTGGGCGATTTCATCGAGGATACCACCCTCGAGCTGCCGCTGGATTCTGCCACCTCGGAAAGCCTGCGCTCCGCAACGCACGACGTATTGGCCGGCCTGACTGCCCGTGAAGCGAAAGTGCTGCGTATGCGTTTCGGCATCGACATGAACACTGACCATACGCTGGAAGAAGTGGGCAAACAGTTCGACGTTACCCGTGAGCGTATTCGTCAGATCGAAGCCAAAGCACTGCGTAAACTGCGCCACCCAAGCCGTTCCGAAGTGCTGCGCAGCTTCCTGGACGACTAAGGTTCAGCTGTTGACAAAAAACCCCGGCGAGCCGGGGTTTTTTATTGCCTAAAACATGCTGTTGCCGCTGGCGGTTTTCTCCGGCACCGGTTGGGTCACGTCCCAGTGCTCCACGATTTTGCCTGCGTCATCAAGCCGGAAAATATCGATAATCGCGGCCGTCTTGCCCTTTTCTCGTCCGCTGGTCTCTACGTGCAAAATCACATAGTTGCCGTCGACAAATGCCTGTTTGATTTCGCTGTGAGAATCGGGGTAACGCGCTTTGAGCAGCTCGACAAACTTGCGGAACCCTTCCACCCCATCCTGCGCATTGGGATTGTGCTGTTTGTACTCGTCCCCCAGAAAGGGCCGTGCCGCGGCAAAATCCTTGTTATTTAACCCCTGCTGATAAAACTCCAGCACGTTATTTTTGTTCTTCAGCTCCTGCGCGCTGTTGCCCGCATGGGCAACGCCGCTTGCCAACAGCAGAGCGACCAATCCCGCTTTAATCATCGCTTTCATCCCTCAACTCCCTCTCAGATTATTTCAATGCCAGAAACAGCTCGCGATAACTCTCTGTAAGCTGCTCCAGCGTGGCACGATTCAATCCGCTGGGGTTCGGCAATACCCAAACCTCAGTTTTGCCGATCGTCATCTCCTGACGGCCCCAAGCTACATTTTTTACCCCAAAGGCGCTGCTGAACGCCTGCTTGCCCAAAACAGCCAATGCGCGCGGCTGATAGCGCAAGATTTTTTCTTTTAACGCCTCGCCGCCGCTGAGCAATTCGTCACGCGTCACTTCGCTGGCCGCGACCGTTGGCCGTGCCACCAGCGCGGTGATGCCGCAGCCGGTATCCTGCAGCTGTTGCCACTGTTCGGGCGCCAGTTGACGTTCGGTAAAGCCGGCCTGATGCACCACCTTCCAGAAGCGGTTGCTGCCGTTGGCAAAAGGGTAGCCTTGGTGGGCGGAGGAGAGGCCGGGGTTGATGCCGCAAAACACCACCCGCAGGTTTGGCGCCAGGAGTTCCATAGGGTTCGGGAGTCCATTAAAGGGGATTTACAGCGGTTATCGCAAAATCCGCCAGTAATTACAACAGGCTAGAACTGCGCATAAAAGCAACATACGGATGGTTAACTGTAGACCTGCGTCGAAGGATTGCCGTATAATCTCGCCGCTTGGCCCCTTAGCTCAGTTGGTTAGAGCACGCGACTCATAATCGCTTGGTCACTGGTTCAAGTCCAGTAGGGGCCACCAAATCTCGCTGTTTTCACAGCCAAAAAAGCCACCTTCCTAAAGGTGGCTTTTTTATTTCCATCCGCCCAAGTGATCAGCTTCCACCGCTCTTGCGTTGATGCGCTAGCTGTTCGGCACGCAGCAGGATTTCCTGCAAATCGTCCTCGTCGATATCAAACAGTTCGCCCTGCATCAGCGCCTCGTGCAGATCGGCGCGGGTGATAGACACCGCATCAATCGGCAGATTAGCCGTCTTCGCCTCGGTCGGCGCCAAAGGGTGCGGGTAGCGTCGCCCGGCCAGGTTATTGAAGACGATCGCCAGCAGCGCCAATAGCACCGAGTTCAGTAGCACCGGGTACAGCACAAAGCTATAGCCCAGTTGATGAATACCCGGGCCACCGAGAATGGCGGTCAGCGCCACCGCGCCACCGGGCGGGTGCAGGCAGCGCAGCTTAAACATCAAGCCAATCGCCAGTGCGGCCGCCACCCCGCAAGCCAGCCCCGGGTCGGCAATCAGCAAACTGGTGCTGACCCCCACTGCCGCCGCCGACATATTGCCGCCCACGATCGACCAGGGCTGCGCCAACGGGCTATTTGGCACGCCAAACAGCAATACGGCCGATGCGCCCATCGGGGCGATAAACCACAGGTTTACCTCGCCCAGAACAAAATGGCTGATCCAGCCGGCAATCATTAGCCCCAGCCCGGCACCGACGCTGGAAAGCAAAATCTCTTTTTTGCCCACCGCCAATGGGTGCGGCCACAAACGTGCGCACCCTACTTTCACTCTTTCCAACAACGGCATTTTCATGTTACTTCGTGCTGCCAAATTCAACTTAATGGCAACAAATATATCACAACGCCAGGCGTCGCCGCTCGCCGCGCTTTTCACTACGAAAATAACTTTCGGCTAACAGATTGATCTTTAGCCACTCCTCGTCAATTATCAAAGTTCGCCTCCCTTTGCCTTGAGGAAAACCCAATGTCTCAGCCGATTGCCGAACTCTATACCGACGCCGAATTTTTCAGCCCTTATGCCATGTCGGCGTTTATCACCCTGACGGAAAAAGGTATTCCCTTCACCGTGAAGCCGGTCGATTTGTCGCAGGGGAAAAACCATGAGCCGGCCTACGCGGCCCTGTCATTGACACGCCGGGTGCCAACGCTGGTGGTCGGTGAATTTCAGCTTTCGGAGTCCTCGGCGATTGATGAGTACCTGGATGAGATCCATCCTGCCCATCCGGTGTACCCACGCGATGTAAAACACCGTGCCAAAGCCCGCGAAGTTCAGGCATGGCTGCGCAGCGATCTGCTACAGCTACGCGCCGAGCGGCCGACCGAGGCAGTGTTCATTAACGGCAAGTTTCCTCCACTGTCCAACGCCGCGCAGGGTGCCGCCAACAAGTTGATTGCCGCCGTCGAAAAGCTGCTGAGTCACGGCCAGGATAATCTGTTCAGGGAATGGTGCATTGCCGACACCGATTTGGCTTTGATGCTGAATCGGCTGGTGATACATGGCGATCCGGTACCGGAAAATATTCGCCACTACGCTCACAAACAGTGGCAACGTCCTTCCGTGCAGGCCTGGTTGGCGCTGCCAGAGAAAATGCGCGGGTGATAAAAAATCGGCGGCCACGACGCCGCCGTTCTCAACTGAGAAATAACATCACTTCTTGAGGGAAGGCAAATCACCATCCCGCGGGCAGATAGCCTAACAGCGACGCGATGGCATACACCGCACTGGCCAGATACAGCAACACGATGCTGATCTGCAACAGCGGGTGGGTGATCCAGTTACACTGCCAACGCGGTGTCTGGTCTCCATGCTTGCGCGCCTCACGCAGGATCAGCATTGGCATAATCGACAAAATCACTCCGCTGAAAACCCCGGCGAAATAGAGCGCGTTAACGAATGACACCAACCCGCTGTAGGCCAGCGCGAACGGCGGCAGCACCACCAGCATCAGCACGCCGAAACGGCGCAGTGGCTGTTCGTCGTTGCCCAGCCTGAACTGGTCGAAAATATTGGTCAGGAAGCTGCCGCCGAGGCCCCAGTAAGAGGTCAGCATCGCGCACAGGGCAAAAATATTGGCGGAGAAGAAGGCCCACTGCCCTAACGCCTGGCCCCATGAAATGGTCGCCACGTCAGAAATGTTATTCAGCCCGCTGAGCGCAATCACCGACATCGGCACCGCCGCCAGCAGCACAAAGGTCACGGCCATTCCGACCATAATCGCCTTGGGCAGTTGTTCCGGCTTGTCCGAAAAACCGCGCGCCATTTCCGGCACGATATACTGCGCAGAGAAACAGAACACCACCACGTTGAATACCGGCACCATAAAGCGCCAATCACCGTCCAGCAGGTTGCGCATCTGGGTGGTGTCTTTGAGCAGCGTGGCCGCCACCAGCGCACTCAGCATGACCACCATGCCGATGCTGATAAACTTCTCCCCGCGGCCAATCGCCTTTAATCCCAGGTACAAGACCCCCGCAGCGGGTACGAAAAACAGCAGGCTGCCTATTGCCGGGGAAATGCCAAACAGGGACTGCAACAGTTTGCCGCTGCCGCTCATGTAGGCGGTCAACGCCCCAATGCTGTTAACGCAAACCGAAGCAAACATCAGCCAGGCACCGATACCGCCGACATAACGTTTCGCCAGTCCGCTCAATTGCAGATGGGCACGGGTACGCAGGGTAGATTCAGCAACGTACAGCATGGTGATAGTGGTCAGACTGCCCACCAGCACCAGCCAGAACAACAGCGGCAGAAAACCGGCCTTGCTGGAGGCGTAGGCGATGGACAGCACGCCGGCGCCAATGTTGGTGCCGACAATCATCGCCACCCCTTCAAGGAAACTCAGTGATTTGGCGGGTGCAGGCGTTCGCACCCCGGCGGCAAGCGCCGGAGAAATAGAGATGTTTTCAGAAGACATGCAGCATCCTTTGGCTCCCGGCGGCGCTGGCCACCGGGGTTGGTTAATTTCCCAGGGGTTAACAGCTCACATCGATACACAGGTATTTCAGCTCCAGATATTCTTCAATCCCGTAACGCGATCCTTCACGTCCGAGCCCTGACTGCTTCACGCCGCCAAAAGGTGCCACTTCATTGGAAATCAGACCGGTATTGATGCCGACCATGCCGTATTCCAACGCCTCCGGCACTCGCCATTGACGCGAGGCGTTCTGCGTGAACAGATAGGCGGCCAACCCGAACTCGGTATCGTTGGCCATGGCGATAGCTTCCGCCTCGTCATGGAAACGGAACAGCGGTGCCACCGGGCCAAAGGTTTCCTCTTTGGCGAAGCGCATTTTCTGCGTCACGCCGGTCACTACCGTAGGCTGGAAGAAGGTACGACCCAGCTCATGCGGCTGACCGCCGATAGCGATTTGCGCGCCCTTGATCAATGCATCGTCGATATGGCTCTGCACTTTTTCCACCGCATCCTGGTCAATCAACGGGCCCTGAGTGGTGCCCGCCTGACTGCCGTCACCGACCTTCAGTTGCTCGACCGCCGCCACCAGCTTATCCACCAGCCGGTCATAGATGCCGTCCTGCACGTAGATACGGTTGGCGCAGACGCAGGTCTGGCCGCTATTGCGGAATTTGGAGGCCATAATACCCGCCACGGCCGCGTCCAGATTGGCGTCGTCGAAAACGATCACCGGCGCATTGCCACCCAGCTCCAGCGACAGCTTTTTGATGGTTGGCGCGCACTGCGCCATCAGAATGCGGCCGACCTCGGTCGAACCGGTAAAGCTCAACTTGCGTACCACCGGGCTGTCACACAATACTTTGCCCACCTGAGCGGCATCGCCGGTCACGATCTGCAGCACCCCCGCCGGAATGCCGGCGTCCTGCGCCAGCTTGCCCAACGCCAGCGCGGTCAGCGGCGTTTGTTCGGCCGGTTTAACGATGATTGCGCAACCTGCTGCCAGCGCCGGCGCCACCTTGCGGGTGATCATTGCCGCCGGGAAGTTCCACGGAGTGATCGCCGCACAAACGCCGATGGGCTGTTTTACCACCACCAGACGTTGTGAAGCCTGCGGCGCTTGCAGTACCGCGCCATCCACTCGCTTGGCTTCCTCAGCAAACCAGGTGATAAACGAGGCGGCATAAGCCACTTCACCGCGCGCTTCCGCCAGCGATTTGCCCTGCTCCGCGGTCATCAACTGGGCCAGATCTTCCTGCGCCGCCAGCACCTTGTCGGCCCAGGTCAGCATCAAAGCGGAACGCTGTTTGGCGGTCAGTTGTTTCCAACCTTGCTGCGCAACCTGCGCAGCGTTAATCGCCTGTTGAGTTTCTTCGCCGCTGACTAACGGAATACTGGCCAGCTCAACGCCGGTCGCCGGATTGATGACCGCTTCACGTTTACCGCTCAGCGCATCGCACCACTCGCCGTTAATCAGGCACTGGCTGCGCAGCAGCTCGGGGTTATTCAATTTCATACCGGTCACTCCTTATTGAGCCAGCGCGCGGGAAAGAATGCCCAGCGCCTTGGTGAACTGGTCTTCAGGAATGGTCAGTGGATACAGGAAGCGGATCACGTTGCCGTTAACACCGCAGCTCAGCAGCAGCAGGCCTTCTTCCAGCGCTTTCTGCTGCACCTGGCGGGTGATCTCGGCCGAGGGTTTGCCGGTCTTGGGATCGTTGAACTCCACCGCCACCATCGAACCCTGCGCACGAATATCCGCAATCGCCGGGCTGGTCTGACGGGCCTGCTGCAGCACCTCCACCAGATGCTGGCCCAGGCGTTGAGAACGTTGGCATAGCTGCTCTTCTTCAATCACATCCAGCACCGCCAGCGCTGCCGCCACCGCCAGCGGGTTACCGGCATAGGTGCCACCCAGCCCGCCCGGTGCCGGGGCATCCATCACCTCTGCACGACCGGCTACGGCCGACAACGGCATGCCGCCCGCCAGGCTTTTCGCCATGGTGATCAGATCGGGTTTGACGTTGTAATGATCCATGGCAAACAGCTTGCCGGTACGGGCAAAACCGGTTTGCACTTCGTCGGCAATCAGCAAAATGCCGTGTTCGTCGCACAAGGTGCGCAACGCCTGCATAAACTCGGCCGGTGCGACGTTGAAACCACCTTCACCTTGCACCGGCTCCAGCACGATGGCCGCAACCTGCTTGGGATCGATATCCGCTTTAAAGATACGCTCCAGGCTGTTCATCGCATCTTCGGTGGTCACGCCATACAGCGCATTCGGATACTGGCCGTGGAACACCGATCCCGGGAATGGCCCGAAGCCCAGTTTATAAGGCGCCACTTTGCCGGTCAGCGCCATGGTCATGTAGGTGCGGCCGTGGAAGCCGCCGCCGAAGGTGATCAGACCCGGACGGCCAGTGTGGGCGCGGGCAATTTTGACGGCGTTCTCTACCGCTTCCGCCCCCGTGGTGAAGAACGCGGTTTTACATGGTCCTTCGATCGGCGCACACTGGTTGATGCGTTCGGCCAGCGAAACGTAGCTTTCGTAAGGGACAATCTGGTAAGCGGTATGGGTGAAGGCCTTCAGTTGCTTCTCAATGGCAGCGATCACCTTCGGGTGGCGGTGTCCGGTATTCAATACGGCGATACCGGAGGCAAAATCGATAACTTCATTCCCTTCGACATCCCACAGCGTGGCGTTCTCGGCGCGTTCGGCGTAAAAGCCGCACATCACGCCGACCCCACGTGGGGTGGCATCCTGACGACGTTGATTCAATTCTGCGTTTTTCATGTTGTTCTCTCCAGTCGGTAGTCGGTGCCAGCTAAACGGTTTGTTCACATTCGTGAAACAATGACGTTTATTTACACAGGATGTGGCCCTATAATCGAGAGCCAGTTACGATTAATTGAGGGATCCAATTGCGCTCACTGAGTGGTGACCTGCTGTTGCAACGTCTTGGCGAACAGCCGGATGATAAGCTGCATAAGCGGCTTTATAATGCGATCCGCACCAGCATTTTGGACGGTAGCCTGCCGCCCTCCAGCCGCCTGCCCGCCTCACGGGATTTAGCCCAGGAGCTCAGCCTTTCTCGTAACACTGTATTAACCGTTTATGAACAACTCTTGGCGGAAGGATATGTCTTGGCGCGCGCCGGAAGCGGTACATTCGTCGCCGAAACCGTCCCGGACAGCTGTTTATCCACCGTCAGCGCGCCAGCAGGCAGTGACGGGGAACAGCGGCGGATTGAACTGTCAGCGCGCGGTGCCACCCTGCTGCACCACGCCAGCGCCAGCCCCAAACAGTGGGGCGCCTTTATCCCCGGCGTGCCTGACGTCAATGCTTTCCCACACCAGTTATTCAGCAAGATCCAGGCGCGTATCAGCCGTCGTCCGGCCCCGCAGAAGTTGACCTACAGCAACCAGGGCGGCAGTCCGGAGCTGCAGCATGCGCTGGTGGACTATCTGCGCGTAGCGCGCTCGGTACGCTGTTCGCCAGAGCAAATTCTGATTACCGAAGGCATCCATCAGGCGATAGATCTGGTGACGCGCATGCTGTGTAATCCGGGCGACGACGCATGGATTGAAGAACCGGGCTATTGGGGGATCCGCAATATCCTGCGGATGAACGACGTGAATATCTGCCCGTTGGCGGTGGATGAAGCCGGTATGGTGCCACCGGAACAGCCTACCGAGGCGCCGCGGCTGATTTTCGTCACGCCGTCGCACCAGTACCCACTGGGATCGGTGATGAGCCTGGCGCGTCGGCAAAGGTTATTGGCCTTGGCGCGCAACGCCGGCAGTTGGATTGTTGAAGATGACTACGACAGCGAGTTTCGCTTTTCCGGTCAGCCGATCCCGGCGTTGCAGGGCTTGGAAGCCGACGCGCCGGTGATCTATATCGGCACCTTCAGCAAAACGCTGTATCCGGCGCTGCGACTGGGTTATGTGGTGTTGCCGAATCCGCTGATGGCGGCGCTGAAAACCGCACATGCAGAGCTGTATCGCGGCGGCCATTTGCTGATCCAGACCGCGCTGGCGCAGTTTATTCAGGAAGGCCACTACAGCGCACATATCCGCCGCATGCGCCTGCTGTATGCCCGGCGGCGCGCCTTCCTAACCGGTCTTATCGAGCAGCATCTGGGTAAGCAGGCCCTGAGTGAATTCAATAACAATGCCGGGCTGCACCTGATCCTCAACCTGCCGGACCAGGCGGACGATGTGGCAATTGCCGCCGCAGCCAATACGCGTGGCGTACTGGTACGGCCGCTGTCGCGGTACTACATGTTGCCCAACCATCGCCGCGGCCTGCTGATGGGCTTTGCCTGCGTACCGGAAGAGCAGATGGCCGCCGCTTTTACCCTGCTGTTGGAGTGCATCCCCCCTGAAAACAGAAGGCGGCCCTAAGGCACGAATGAGCTTCATAAGCTCTGAAGGTGCCATTCCCCCACCTGCCACTGCAAACGATGGGTCAATTTCAGCGCCTGCAGGAAGTTTTCATCATGAGAAACCACCAGCATCGCGCCGGGGAAGCTGGCCAGCGAAGCCTCGATTGCCAGTGACGACGCCAGATCCAAATGGTTAGTCGGCTCATCCAGCAACAACAACTGCGCCGGCTCTCGACGCCACAGCATGCAGGCCAGCGCCGCCTTCAGTCGTTCGCCGCCGCTCAGCACCGCCATCGGCAACAGCACGCGTTCGGCGTTTAGCTGCAACTGCGCCAATTGACTGCGTACCGTACCCTCATTGAGCGGTGAATCCTGCAGCCCCAGATGCTCAACCACAGACAGCGAAAGATCGAGCTGTGAAAGGGTTTGATCGAGGTAAGCCGTCGACAGTGGGCAGTGACAACTCCCCGCTTTGGCCGCCAACTGCCCCAGGATCACCTTCAGCAACGTGGATTTTCCGCAGCCGTTCGGGCCGGTCAGCGCCACGCGCATCGGGCCATCAATGCGAAAATTCAGCGGCGGCATGGTGATAAAAGGCAGTTCCAACTGTTCGAGTACCAGCACCTGTTTGCCCGCTACCACGGCGCTGCCCGGCAGGGTGAGCATCACCGGGCAGTCGTCTTCCACCCGCTGATAGGCATCGCGCACGGCGGCATCGAGAGCGTCCTTCTGGTCCTGATGCTGCTTGCGCAGCGTGCCGAGGCTTTCTTTGGCCGCCGCTTTGTAGGCCACACGCTCAAAAGACGCGATATTGAGCGTATCGACGGTTTTCAGCGTTTGCGCAGAGCGCCGTTGGCTGATGTCGTGTTCTTTCTGCTGCCGGGCCCGGGTGCGCCGCCGTTCCTGGCGCGCGTGTTCCAGCCCGGCTCGTGCGGCCTGCTGCTCCAAATCACGCTGGCGGCGATAGTCGTCGTAGTTGCCGCCGTAGCTGTGCAGTGCGCCCGGCGTCAGTTCGACAATGCGCTGCATACGCGCCAACAGCTGCCGATCGTGGCTGGCCACCAGCAAGCCCCCACGCCACTGTTCCACCTGTTGATACAGCCAGTCGCGGCCCCGGCCGTCGAGGTGGTTGGTCGGTTCGTCGAGCAACAAAAAATCCGCGTTGCTCAGTATCGCCCCACACAGCGCGGCACGCATTCGTTCACCGCCGCTCAAATCGCTCACGGGGCGTTGCGCATCGAACGCCGGTAACCCGGCGGCGACAAAGGCAGCCTGCAGACGATCGCGCAGATCCCACTGACCTTCCAAAAGATCGAGATCGTCCGCCAGCGGTTGCCCCTGCTCAAGGCGGGCCAATGCGGCAAATATCTCACCGTAGCCCAGCAGTTGGGCCAGCGTAGTCTGTGGGGAGAGCTCCGGCTGTTGCGCGACGTAAGCCAGCGATGCATGGGATTCAACATGTCCGCCACCGGGATGATCCAGTCCGGCGATCAAACGCAGCAAGCGCGTTTTGCCGACGCCATTGCGCCCAACCAGGCCACAGCGTTGCTGATCGAAAGTCAAATCCAAGGGACCGAACAGCGTTTCGCCGTCAGCGAACTGGCAGATCAGGTGATGTAAAACAAAATGAGGGGATTGCGCAAAATGAGCCATAAGCACTCCTGAATGAAATCAAAATATCCCCACAAGGCACCGGTGTGCGCAACGTGGGACAAGATATCAGCAGGCGTGTGTGTTCATTTTCGGTGATGGCTCCGTAGAGAAAGGGAATTTATGACGAACGAATGCTAACCCATTTGTTGTTCACCATGCAAACAGAGGCACAGATTCATGACATCTATCACATTCAGCGCAACGCAGATTCCCAACGACAGAGACAACGGCTAGATTTATCTCATCCGACCACTTGAGGTCGCACATAATAATAACTACAGATCATACCCAATAGCTTTCACGCGGCAGCGAGGCAGCAAGTTCGCGAGTCTCCAGGAGCTTACTCAGGTAGGTGACTGGGGTGAGCGAATGCAGCCAACAACGCTGCAGCTTGAAAGATGAAGGGGATGAATGATGGAGACTGCAATGAGCAATTACCCACACCTGCTGGCGCCGCTGGATCTCGGCTTCACCACCCTGAAAAATCGGGTGCTGATGGGATCGATGCACACCGGCCTGGAAGAACTGCCGAATGGCCCCGAGCGCATGGCCGCTTTCTATGCCGAGCGCGCTGCAGCCGGCGTGGCGTTGATCGTCACCGGCGGCATCGCCCCCAATGAAAAAGGTGTGGTCTATCGCGGCGGCTCAACCCTGAGCCACCCGGAGCAGGTCGACCATCACCGCATCGTCACCGACGCCGTCCACAAGGCCGGCGGTAAAATTGCGCTGCAGATCCTGCATGCCGGTCGCTACAGCTACCAGCCGCAGCCGGTAGCCCCCTCCGCGCTACAGGCGCCGATCAATCCCTTTACCCCTACCGCACTGAGCGAAGCGGACATTCTGCAAACTATCGCAGACTTCGCGCAGTGCGCGGCTTTAGCTCAACAGGCAGGTTATGACGGCGTCGAAGTGATGGGTTCCGAAGGCTATCTGATCAACCAGTTCCTGGTCGCACGCACCAACCAGCGTGATGATCAATGGGGCGGCAGCTTCAGCAACCGCATGCGTTTTGCCGTGGAGATCGTCCGGGCGGTACGCCAGGCGGTCGGCCACGAATTTATCCTGATTTACCGCCTTTCGATGCTCGATCTGGTTGAGGATGGCTCCAGTTGGCAGGAAATCGAACAGTTGGCGCTGGCCGTTGAGCAAGCCGGGGCCACTATTATCAACACCGGCATTGGCTGGCATGAGGCGCGTATCCCCACCATCGCCACCATGGTGCCACGCGCCGGATTCAGTTGGGTGACCCGCAAGCTAATGGGTAAGGTGCGCATTCCGCTGATCACGACCAACCGCATCAACGACCCGGCGGTAGCGGAGCAGGTCTTGGCCGACGGCTGCGCCGACATGGTATCAATGGCCCGCCCGTTCCTGGCCGACGCCGCTTTTGTGCAGAAAGCCGCCGAAGGGCGTGCCGATGAAATCAATACCTGCATTGGTTGTAACCAGGCTTGCCTCGACCAGATTTTTGAAGGCAAACTCACCTCCTGCCTGGTGAACCCTCGAGCCTGTCGTGAAACCGAGATGCCGCTGGTGGCAACGGAGAAGCCGAAAAAGCTGGCGGTGATCGGAGCCGGGCCGGCCGGATTGGCCTTTGCCACTACCGCAGCCAGCCGCGGCCACCGGGTGACGCTGTTCGATGCCGCCGATCAGATTGGCGGCCAGTTCAATATCGCCAAGCAGATCCCCGGTAAAGAGGAGTTTCATGAAACGCTGCGTTATTTCCGTCGCCAATTGACGCTGCAAGAGGTCGATGTGAAGCTCGGCACCTGGGTGACGGCGGCCGATCTGGCGGAGTTCGACGAAGTGATCCTTGCCTGCGGTATTGTGCCGCGTACCCCGGCGATCCCCGGTATCGACAACGCCAAAGTGTTGACCTATCTGGATGTGCTACGCGATAAAAAGCCGGTCGGCCAGCGCGTGGCGATTATCGGTGCCGGCGGCATCGGCTTCGATACCGCCGAATACCTCAGCCAACACGGGGTGTCGAGCAGTCTGGATCCGGCGGAATTTAACCGTGAATGGGGTATCGATGACCAGCTTAGCCAACGCGGCGGGCTGGCGGTGCAGGGGCCAGTGGTTGCCCGCCCTGCTCGGCAGATCTACCTGCTGCAACGCAAAACCAGCAAAGTGGGCGAAGGCCTGGGGAAAACCACCGGTTGGATCCACCGCACCAGCCTGGCGATGCGCGGTGTAAAAATGCTCAACAGCGTGAACTACCAACGCATTGATGATGAAGGCCTGCATATTTCACGCGCCGAACAGGAAAGCTGCCTACCGGTGGATACGGTGATTATCTGCGCCGGACAGGAACCCAGACGCGAACTGCAGCAACCGCTGCTGGAGATGGGAAAAACCGTGCATTTGATTGGGGGTGCGGACGTCGCCGCCGAGCTGGATGCCCGCCGCGCTATCGATCAGGGTACGCGGCTGGCAATGGCACTTTAATTCGCTAATCATGGAGGGGCGCATTCACCGCGCCCCTCGGTCAATCAGTAACGTGCGCCGGATTTCACCGCTCTGAGGATCACAAATTTCTTGTTGGATGCCACAACGGTGCAGTTGCCAAACAGGCGCTTCAGCTTATGGTGGTAATCCAGATGACGGTTGCCGACGATGCGCAACTCGCCACCGACCTGCAGGCAACGCTTGGCGTCGCAGAACATCTGCCAAGCGGTGTGATCGGTGATCGCATGCTGTTGGTGGAACGGTGGGTTGCACAGTACCGCCTGCACGCTTTCACGCTCAATCCCCGCCAGTGAGTTGTTCACCTCAAACTGACAACGATCCAGATCCTGCGGCAGGTTGTGCTCTACGTTCAACTCGCTGGATGCCACCGCCATATAAGACTCATCGACAAAAGTCACCTGAGCCTGCGGATTCTGCGCCAGTGCCGTCAGGCCAATCACGCCATTACCACAGCCAAGATCGACAATATGGCCTTCCAGATCCTTCGGCAGATGCTCCAGGAACAGGCGCGCGCCGATGTCCAGATTGCTGCGCGAGAACACGTTGGCATGGTTGTGGATAAGCCAATCCGTGCCGTCCAGCGTCCAGTTGGTGGTTTCCGGGGCCGCCGGCGGCACAATGTCCGTCACTTCGCAGTGGATCAGACGCGCTTTCTTCCATGCCAGGCTGGTGCGCGTTGGGCCAAGCACCTTTTCAAACAGCTGCATGGTCGAGGTGTGCACGTCACGCGCCTTGGCTCCGGCGATAATGACCGTATCCGGCGCCACCACGTTGCGCAACGAGCGCAGTTGCTGTTCCAGCAGTGCCAGCGCTTTAGGAATGCGGATCAGCACCACTGCCGGTGATGCAGGCAGTTCGCCCAGGCTGTCCAGCAGCGTCACCTGCTCCGGATCCAGTTCATTGAGCTTCAGGTTATGGCGCGTTGCCAACTGACTCATGTAGGAATCGCTGATGCTGTAAGGCTGATGAGCGTGCAGTGCGCAGGCCAACGTGCCGAAGTTGTCGTTGAAAATCAGCACCGGGCGATCGCCAATGTTTATATTTTCAAGCTGTTGCAGCAGATATTCGTCCGCCGCTTCCCACGCCTGCAGTTGGGTGGATTCTTCCTGTTGGGGATAACGTTCCAGCTCAAGTTGCTGTGTTCCCAGATCGAGTTGGCTCATTGCCCCTCCTGACTGATAAAATTTGGGCTGTTTATCCCCTAAAAACGTCCGGCAGTAAAATGTTTTTTCGGATAAATTGCCCTTTGCGGGCTTTGCACGAAAAAACATCATACAATGACCCGCTCAATTGAGGCCAAAACGGGAAGATGATGTCCGAACTGACCTACCTGCAGGGCTACCCTGAACATCTGCAAAGCCAGGTGCAGCAGTTGATCGACCAACGACGCCTGGGGGATGTGCTGTTGCAGCGCTATCCGCAAGTGCATGACTGCACTACCGACAAGTCGCTTTATCAGTTTACCGTCGATCTGAAAAACCAGTATTTGCGCAACGCTCAACCGCTGAGCAAGGTGGCTTACGACGGTAAAATTCAGGTGATGAAACACGCGCTGGGCATGCACACCGCCATTTCCCGCGTGCAGGGTGGCAAACTGAAGGCCAAGGCGGAAATCCGCGTGGCGACGGTCTTCAAGCTGGCGCCTGAGCCGTTTTTGCGCATGATCGTGGTACATGAGTTGGCGCATCTGAAAGAGAAAGACCACAACAAGGCCTTCTACAGCCTGTGCTGCCATATGGAACCCAATTACCATCAGTTGGAGTTCGACACCCGGCTGTATCTGACCCACCTCTCCGTGTTTGGCGATCTGTATGCATAGCGAGATTCGCCTTCTGTAAATGCCGTGATAATCTGATTCTTTCTACCCTGTGCGACGCGTGAAGCGCATAGGGTACAGCGCCTGGGAACCGGAGATATCTATGATTCGCTTTGCCGTTGTGGGCACCAACTGGATTACGGAACGCTTTATCGACGCCGCGCACGAAAGCGGCAAGCTGAAATTGACCGCCGTCTATTCGCGCAAGCTGGAAAAAGCGCAGGAATTTGGCGCCAACTACCACGTCAGCCTGTTTTTCGATTCCCTTGAAGCATTGGCCCAATCTGATGCCATCGATGCGGTTTACATCGCCAGCCCCAACGCCCTTCACTGCCAACAATCGCTGCTGTTCCTCAGCCATAAAAAGCATGTGATTTGCGAAAAGCCGCTGGCGTCCAACCTGCGTGAAGCCGAAAAGCTGGTGGCCTGCGCGCGTGAAAATCAGGTGGTGCTGTTCGAAGCTTTCAAAAGCGCTCATCTGCCGAATTTCCTGGCCCTGCAACAGGCGTTGCCGCAAATCGGCAGGTTGCGCAAAGCCTTCCTCAACTACTGCCAATACTCGTCACGCTACCCGCGCTATCTGGCCGGCGAGAATCCGAACACCTTCAATCCGCAGTTTTCCAACGGCTCAATCATGGACATTGGCTATTACTGCCTGGCCAGCGCCGTAGCCCTGTTCGGCGAACCGAAATCGGTGATTGCCAGCGCGGCGCTGCTGGATACCGGTGTGGATGCCCACGGTACCGCTTGCCTCAACTACGGCGATTTCGACATCACCCTCTCCCACTCCAAAGTCAGCAACTCGGAGATTCCTAGTGAGATCCAGGGCGAAGAAGGAACGCTGGTGATTGAGAAAATTTCTGAGTGTCAGGGCGTGGTGCTGACCCCACGCGGCGGCCATCGTCAGGATCTGACCCGTCCTCAGCACATCAATACCATGCTGTATGAGGCACAGGTGTTCGCCGACCTGGTGGAAAAACGGCAGGTGGAACACCCGGGGCTGGAGAATTCACTGGTTATCGCCCGCCTGCTGACCGAAATTCGCCGCCAGACCGGCGTGGTCTTCCCTGCCGACGGAGAGTGACATGAAACCCTTATTACTGATGCAAACCGGCGATGCCCCAGAGGTTATCCGTCGGGAAAAGGCCAACTTCGACGGCATGTTCTTGCAACAGGGGAACATTGATGCCGATCGCGTGCAGATCGTGCACCTTCCCGCAGGCGAGCAGCCGCTGCCGCCGCAAAATTACGCCGGCGTGGTGATCACCGGTTCACCTGCGATGGTGACCGAACGGCTGCCGTGGAGCGAGCAAGCCGCCGAGTGGCTGCGCCAGGCGATGCAGATCCAACTGCCGATCTTCGGTGCCTGCTACGGGCACCAGCTGTTGGCCTATGCGCTTGGCGGTGAAGTCGGTTATCACCCGCAGGGTATGGAAGTCGGCACATTGGACGTCGAATTGCTGCCCGCCGCCGCCAACGACCGGCGAATGGCGATGTTACCGCCGCGCTTCAAAGCCAATCTGATCCACTCGCAGAGCGTGTTGACGCCCCCCGCCGGCGCAGTGCCGCTGGCCCGGTCGCAACAGGATGCCTATCAGATCCTCAGTTATGGCGATCGCGTGCTGACGACCCAGTTCCATCCGGAATTTAACGGCGCGGTGATGCACCAGTATCTGAGCTGGCTCGGTGAGCTGTATCCAGAGCAGCAGGCAGCGTATCAGCTTAAGCAACAGCAGGTTAGCGATACGCCGTTCAGTCGGCTGCTGCTGCAGGGATTTGTCGTCAGCCTCGGCGCGCAAAAAGCCCTGGCCGGGTAACTTAATAAACGTTGACCGCTGACATATTTTGCATTACTTTCTGCCGTGCAAAGGGGAGTAACTTCATAGCCGGTCAATCGTCATTACGATGCGCAAGCATCCGGTTACCGGGCAACATGATGTAACGGGCACGATCAGTGCACCTTCATCAACGTTGTAAGTGAGACCTTGCCGGAAGGCGAGGTTTGCTTGCAGCGTTCATAAGAGCGGCTAGCGTCTTCCGACGTTGGCCGTTTTTGTTTTTGAAGGATACCTCTGATGATGAATACCGTTGGCACACCTTGGTTATGGGGCAGCTTTGCCGCCATCATAGTTGTGATGCTCGCAATCGACTTACTGCTGCAAGGCCGCAAAGGCGCACACACCATGACGCTCAAGCAGGCCGCCAGTTGGTCGCTGGTGTGGGTCAGCCTCTCTTTGCTGTTCAACCTGGGCTTCTGGTACTACCTGAACCAAACCGCCGGGCGCGCCGTCGCCGACACCCAGGCGTTGGCCTTCCTCACCGGTTATCTGATCGAAAAAGCGCTGGCGGTCGATAACGTCTTCGTCTGGCTGATGCTGTTCAGCTACTTTGCCGTTCCGGCCAACCTGCAGCGTCGGGTGCTAATCTTTGGCGTACTGGGCGCGATCGTGCTGCGTACTATCATGATCTTCGCCGGCAGCTGGCTGGTGACCCAGTTCCAGTGGTTGCTGTATCTGTTCGGTGCGTTTCTGCTGTTTACCGGTATCAAGATGGCGCTGGCAAAAGAAGATGACTCGGCGATTGGTGACAAGCCGCTGGTGAAATGGCTGCGCAGCCACCTGCGTATGACCGACAACCTGGAAGGTGAACGTTTCTTCGTGCGCCGCAACGGCCTGCTGTTCGCTACGCCGCTGGTGCTGGTGCTGATCCTGGTCGAACTGAGTGACGTGATCTTTGCGGTCGATAGCATCCCGGCAATTTTCGCTGTGACCACGGATCCGTTTATCGTTCTGACCTCTAACCTGTTCGCCATCATGGGCCTGCGCGCCATGTACTTCTTGCTGGCTAACGTGGCTGAGCGTTTCTCGATGCTGAAATACGGCCTGTCGATTATCCTGATGTTTATCGGCGTCAAGATGTTGATTATCGACTTCTTCCATATCCCGATCGGCGTTTCGCTCGGCGTGGTGGCCGGTATCCTGACGTTAACGTTGGTGATCAACGCCTGGGTTAACCGTCGTAACGACCGTCTGGCCAATCATAAAGCACCATAATCTGTTAGCCGGGGCGGCTTGCCGCCCCGCGATTGTTTGGCAATTCCCCCCAAACGCCAAATGTTATTGCGATCACACAAATGTAATCAGTATGTTATAAAGAGTTGATCCGCGCTCAGAATTTCACCCTCTCCCCTTTCCAATACCCAGGCTTTACTGAATACTGATTCGGCAAACACACTTGGTTACAGATCCCTATAAAGTTGTCCGGTGGCGTTCCCACCGAGGTGACAAAGTCTGTACGCAACATCATCGGGAAAAAGCATTATGCAAAACTTACTACACAGGATCGTACAGGGCAGCCTGGTTAAACAAATCATGATCGGCCTGGTGGCCGGGATTATCGTGGCGTTGATCTCGCCGGCAACAGCTTCTGCGGTGGGCCTGCTTGGCGCCCTGTTCGTCGGGGCACTAAAAGCGGTAGCGCCGGTATTGGTGCTGGTGTTGGTCATGGCCTCAATCGCCAACCACAAGCACGGGCAAAAAACCAATATCCGCCCGATCCTGTTCCTCTACCTGCTGGGGACCTTCGCCGCGGCGCTGGTGGCGGTAGTGGTCAGCTTTATGTTCCCGTCCAACCTGGCGCTGGTGACCGGCAATGCGGATATCAACCCGCCAGGCGGCATTATTGAGGTGCTGAAAGGCCTGCTGATGAGCGTGGTCGCCAACCCGTTCCATGCGCTGATTAATGCCAACTATATCGGTATTCTGGCCTGGGCCGTGGGTCTGGGGCTGGCGCTGCGCCACGCCTCTGAAACCACCAAGTCGCTGATTAACGATATGTCGCATGCGGTCACCCTGGTAGTACGCGCGGTGATCCGCTGCGCTCCACTCGGTATTTTCGGTCTGGTGGCCTCGACGCTGGCGGATACCGGTTTCGGTGCGCTTTGGGGCTATGCGCAACTGCTGGTGGTGCTGATCGGCTGTATGCTGTTGGTGGCGCTGGTGCTGAACCCGCTGATCGTTTACTGGAAAATCCGTCGCAACCCTTACCCGCTAGTGTTTGCCTGCCTGCGCGAAAGCGGCGTGACCGCCTTCTTCACCCGCAGCTCAGCTGCCAACATCCCGGTGAATATGGAGCTGTGCAAAAAGCTGAATCTGAACGAAGACACCTATTCGGTTTCCATCCCGCTGGGTGCCACCATCAACATGGCCGGCGCCGCCATCACCATTACCGTGCTGACGCTGGCGGCGGTGCATACTCTGGGGATCCCGGTTGATGTGCCCACGGCGTTGCTGCTCAGCGTCGTCGCGGCTATCTGTGCCTGCGGCGCTTCCGGCGTGGCAGGCGGTTCACTGCTGCTGATCCCATTAGCCTGCAACATGTTCGGCATTCCGAACGACGTGGCAATGCAGGTGGTGGCAGTCGGCTTTATCATCGGCGTACTGCAAGACTCCGCCGAAACCGCGCTGAACTCCTCGACCGACGTGCTGTTCACCGCAGCTGCCTGTCAGGCGGAGGATCAGCGTTTAGCGGATGAAGACCCGCTGAAAGTGCGTTAATCCCCAAAATGTTCCAGAAGGCGCTCGTGATCGGGCGCCTTTTTTACGACTGGAGCCTTACAATGTCACTCCACTCTTAAAAATCGCCAACTCACGGAAATCATTGGTTTCGTTGCGTGCTGGCTGACCATTGGCAATCGCCACAATCAGATCGACAAACTGCTCCAGCAGACTTTCCATCGGGGTGCCGTGGATCAGCCGGCCGGCATCGAAGTCGATCCAATGCGGCTTCTTCGCCGCCAGCTCGCTGTTGGTCGCCAGCTTCACCGTCGGTACGAAACCGCCATAGGGCGTACCGCGCCCGGTGCTGAACAACACCATATGGCAACCGGCACCGGCCAGCGCGCTGGTCGCTACCGCGTCATTGCCTGGCGCACTCAGCAGGTTTAAACCGGGTTGCCGCAGCCGTTCGCCATATTTAAGCACGTCCACCACCTGGCTGTGCCCGGCTTTCTGCGTGCAGCCGAGCGATTTCTCCTCCAGCGTGGTGATCCCGCCAGCTTTGTTGCCCGGCGAAGGGTTTTCATAAATCGGCTGGTTATGGGCAATAAAATACTGTTTGAAATCGTTAACCATGCTGACGGTCTTGTCGAACGTCGCACGATCGCGACAGCGGCTCATCAGGATCCTTTCGGCGCCAAACATCTCCGGCACTTCGGTCAGTACCGTCGTGCCGCCGTTGGCAATCAGATAGTCGGAAAAACGCCCCAACAGCGGATTGGCAGTGATGCCGGACAGCCCGTCAGACCCGCCGCACTCCAGCCCGAATTTCAATTCACTCAGCTTGCCCGGTTGACGGCGCTCATCACGCATCACCTGGTACAGCGCATGTAGCTGTTCCAACCCAGCCTCTACCTCATCGTCCTGTTGCTGACAGACCATAAAGCGCACCCGCTGATCATCAACCGCACCCAGGGTACTGCGGAAAACATCCACCTGATTATTCTCGCACCCCAGGCCAATCACCAACACCGCGCCAGCATTGGGATGGCGCACCATGTTTTGCAGCATAGTGCGGGTGTTCTCATGATCTTGCCCCAGTTGGGAGCAACCAAACGGATGACTGAACAGGTGCACGCCGTCGATCCCCTGCGCATCCTGGGTTTCCTTCAAAAAGCGCTGCTGGATCTGTCGGGCAATGCCGTTGACACAGCCAACGGTCGGTATGATCCACAGCTCGTTGCGGATCCCTACTTCCCCACTGCTACGGCGATAAAGCTGTACTTCCCGATCCGCAGCCTGCGGCGGTAATACGGGAAATTGCGGCTGATACTGATAGCTATCCAGGTCACTCAGGTTGGTTTTGGCATTTTGCGAGTGGATATGTACACCGGAAGCAATCGTCTCCAGCGCATGGCCGATCGGCAGGCCATATTTGATGATGGCCTCACCGGCGGCAATCAGCCGTAGCGCAAACTTATGCCCGCGCGCTACCGGCTGCGCAAGCCGAATTGCCGTGCCGTCCAGCATCAACGTTTCATCGGCCGCCAGATCGCGCAGTGCCACCGCGACATTATCCAGCGAATGAATTTTTACCATGCTTTGCATAAACCCACCTCGGGCAGCGGCTACGCCAGTTCAATGGCGAAATAGTTCTTGGCATTGTCGAAGCAGATGTTTTTCACCATCTCGCCCAGCAGCGCGATATCTGCTGGCGCCTCGCCGTCTGCCACCCAACGCCCCATCATCTGGCAAAGGATGCGGCGGAAATATTCATGGCGGGTATAAGACAGGAAGCTACGACTGTCGGTCAGCATACCGACAAAGCGGCTCAACAAGCCGAGCTGCGCCAATTGCGTCATCTGACGCTGCATACCGTCTTTCTGATCGTTGAACCACCAGCCGGAACCGAACTGCATCTTGCCCGGCGTGCCCTCCCCCTGGAAGTTACCGACCATGGTGGCGATCACTTCATTGTCACGCGGGTTGAGGCAGTACAGGATGGTCTTCGGCAGGCCCCCCTGACGCGCCTGGGCATCCAGCAGGCGTGAAAGTGGCTCCGCCAGCGGTCGGTCATTTATCGAATCAAAGCCGATATCCGGGCCGACGCTGGCCAGCATGCGGCTGTTATTATTGCGCAGCGCGCCGATGTGATATTGCTGTACCCATTCACGGCGTTGATATTCTGCCGCCAGGAACAGCAGCACCGCACTTTTGAATTGGGCACTCTGCTCTGGCGCAGGTAGCTTGCCGCTCAGGCGCGCCGTTAAAATCGCATCCAGTGCAGCTTCATCCGCCTCTCCATAAACCACCACGTCCAACGCATGGTCAGCCACCTTGCAGCCATGGGCGGTAAAATGATCCATGCGCTTTTTCAACGCGTCACACAGCGCGCTGAATCGACCGATATGAATATCGGCTGCCGCTTCCAGCTTTTGCAGATAGTCATTGAAGCCCGGCGCATCGATATTAAACGCCTTGTCCGGTCGCCAACTTGGCAACACCTTGATATCGAAACTGCTGTCGGCGGCAATGGCTTTATGGTGGCGCAGATCGTCGACAGGATCGTCAGTGGTGCCGACCATCTTCACATTCATCTGCTGCATGATGCCGCGCGCCCTGAAATCGTCCTGCGCCAGCAGGGCATTGCCTCGCTGCCAGATGTCGTCCGCCGTCATCGGGGAAAGCAGCGTGTCGGTGATACCGAACGGACGACGCAGCTCCAGGTGGGTCCAGTGATAAAGTGGGTTACCCAGGGTATGCGGTACGGTGGCAGCCCAGGCATCGAATTTTTCACGATCGCCGGCATCGCCGGTACACAGCCGTTCTGCCACCCCGTTGGTGCGCATCGCCCGCCATTTGTAGTGGTCACCCTTAAGCCAGATTTCGTATAAATTTTTGAAACGGGTGTTCTCGGCGATCTGTTCCGGCGGCAGATGACAGTGATAGTCAAAGATCGGTTGCTCCGCCGCATAGTCATGATACAAACGCCGGGCGAATTCGCTGCCCAGCAAGAAATCTTCGTTTAAAAACGTCGCCATAGCTGGCTCCTCACCTTGCTTGCCGTTCGACACAGTGTTCAATGCGACAAAGTTATCACACCAATTTTATTGGGCGTCCAGCAAAATATCGCCTTCAGCCAGGCTGCCATGACCCATAAAAGGCCGTTTACCGGCATTTTTACGGCCAGATAGCGCCTAAACAGCCCAATCATGCGGCAAACAGTATTGCCGAATTGAAAAATGGCTTTTGTGATATCACTCAACTTTTAAATCTGTATGACAAGTTATTGTCTCGCCACCCAGTCGTGCTTGCGGCGGGAATACGCCGGTGATGAAGAGGCCGGTGCAAATCAACGATAAAGGGATAACCCCTTAAAACGCTGACGCCGACAGGGCGCCGCCAATTCAAGACTGGGAGATATTTCGGATGCGTAAAATTAAAGGGTTACGCTGGTACATGATCGGACTGGTGACGATCGGCACCGTGCTGGGTTACCTGACGCGTAACGCCATCGCCGTCGCGGCGCCCACGCTGGAAGACACCTTACACATCACCACGCAGCAGTATTCTTACATCGTCGCGGCCTATTCTGCCTGCTACACCCTGATGCAACCAGTGGCGGGATATGTGCTGGACGTCTTGGGTACCAAGGTCGGATACGCCATGTTCGCCATCCTGTGGGCGCTGTTTTGCATGGGCACGGCTCTGGCCAACAGTTGGGGCGGGCTGGCATTGGCGCGCGGGGCCGTGGGCATGGCGGAGGCGGCAATGATCCCCGCCGGGCTGAAGGCCAGCAGTGAGTGGTTCCCGGCCAAAGAACGTTCCATCGCCGTGGGTTACTTCAACGTCGGCTCGTCGATAGGCGGCATGCTGGCGCCGCCGCTGGTGGTCTGGGCAATCGTCGCGCACAGTTGGGAAATGGCGTTCATCATCACCGGCGTGCTGAGCCTGATCTGGGCTGTCTGCTGGCTGATTTTCTATAAGCACCCGAAAGACCAGAAGAAGCTCAGCGACGAAGAGCGCGAGTACATTCTGGGTGGGCAGGAAGCACAGCACCAAACCGGCAACGCCAAGAAAATGTCCGCCTGGCAGATTGTTCGCAACCGCCAGTTCTGGGGCATCGCGCTGCCGCGCTTTCTGGCAGAGCCGGCATGGGGCACCTTCAATGCCTGGATCCCGTTATTCATGTTCAAAGCCTACGGCTTCAACCTGAAAGAGATCGCCATGTTCGCCTGGATGCCGATGCTGTTCGCCGATCTGGGCTGTATCGTCGGCGGTTACCTGCCACCGTTTTTCCAGAAACACTTTAAAGTGAACCTGATTGTTTCACGTAAGCTGGTGGTTACCCTGGGTGCCGTGCTGATGATTGGCCCTGGCATGATAGGCCTGTTTACCAGCCCCTATGCGGCTATTGCACTGCTGTGCGTCGGTGGCTTTGCCCATCAGGCGCTGTCTGGTGCACTGATTACCCTGTCTTCTGACGTCTTCGGTCGCAACGAGGTGGCCACCGCCAACGGCCTGACCGGCATGGCGGCCTGGACCGCCAGTACCCTGTTTGCCCTGGTGGTCGGCGCCCTGGCGGACACACTGGGCTTCAGCCCACTGTTTGCCGCACTGTCGGTATTCGATATTCTCGGCGCCATCGTTATCTGGACCGTCCTGCAAAATCGCCCCGCTACGCAATCCGAAGAGGCAGTATTGGCCCCCTCCCCGGCGCGCCATTAACCCCGCAGCCCGGCCATCGCGCCGGGCGCTCCCCGGAGCCTACTGGCAGCTCTGCCGGATAAGTGGTATAACAAATCCATGGCTATGCGCCCCTCCCTATCCAAAGAGCATTCACTATGGAATTCACTGAAACCAGACGCCTGTATCAGCAACTGGCCGCCGAGCTTAAACAGCGTATCGAAAGCGGCCGATACCCGGTGGGCGATAAGCTGCCGGCCGAGCGCTACATTGCCGAAGAGATGAACGTCAGCCGTACCGTGGTACGCGAAGCGATCATCATGCTGGAAGTGGAAGGCTACGTCGACGTACGCAAAGGTTCCGGGATCCACGTGATGTCCAACCAGCAAAAGCATCTGGTGGTGCCGGGCGACAGCATTGAATTTGCCACTGCCGGGCCGTTCGAGCTGCTGCAGGCGCGCCAACTGATTGAGAGCAACATCGCCGAATTCGCCGCGACCCAGGTTACCAAGCAGGACATCGTCCAACTGATGGAGATCCAGGAACAGGCGCGTAAAGAGGATCGCTTCCGCGACTCGCAGTGGGATCTGAAATTCCACGTGCAGGTGGCGCTGGCCACTCAGAACACCGCCATGGCCACCATCGTGGAAAAAATGTGGGTTCAGCGGGTGAATAACCCTTATTGGATCAAGCTGCATGAGCATATCGACGATCGCTCCATCGCCAGCTGGTGCGACGACCACGATCAGATCCTCAAGGCATTGATACGTAAAGATCCTTACGCCGCCAAGCTAGCCATGTGGCAACACCTGGAAAACACCAAGCAGATGCTGTTCAACGCCACCAGCGACGATTTTGAATATAATGCCGACCGCTACCTGTTCGCCGATAACCCGGTGGTGCATCTGGATGGCGTAGCCGCCGAAAATAAATAGCCCAGGCGGTCAAAAATCGTCGGGTTATGTCAGGTATTGTAAAATCCGCTGAATCGATGCCTGAACGGCGATTTGCCGTGTAGTATTTCACCGCTGGCAACGTAGATTTCCCTGTTGCCAATCGTGCTATTTTGGTAAAGTTGAGCCACTTTTTTACCCTCTGCTACGGGGCGGGACGCGAATACATGCGCTGGTTGTTTGCCATGCTTATTGCTCTTTTTTGCTGGACCGGTTCGGTCTCCGGCCAAAAGCTATGCGCGGCTCCTTCCAAAGCAACCCCTACGTCGCTGAGCAGTTTACCCTCGCTCTCCGATCCGCTGCTTTCCCCTTACGACCAGGTTTATCGGTCACCGGCAGAGCTGCAGCGAAAAAAGCCGGGTAAATTGCCGTTGTTATTGCCGCGGTTGCATTCCTTCTCCGGCTCGCTGTCGACCTGCGCCCAATTACCGCCGGTCTATACCCTGGCCGCAGAGCTGGGCCACCGCACCAAACTCCCGCGCCAGAACTCACCTGCGCTCAACCGGCTTGCCCAGGTCAACTGGACGCTGCACACCCCGCAGCAGCAAAACAGGCTAGGCGGCTGGAAAGAAAGTAATATGCTTTACCGTGGCACGCTGACTTACCACTCATGACCGGTGTCGCACCGACTAGAATCTACTAAAAAGCAACGCCGTTTCATCATTATCAGCAGCCAGCATCGCCCGCGCGCTTTCGGCCCACACTCGATCAGCCGCTGAAATAAAATAAACAATGACGTTTTAGGAACACCGGATGGACATCATTAAAGAACTGTTACATGCCTTATGGCAGCAGGATTTTGAGACGCTGGCGAACCCTTCGCTGGTCTGGACCCTCTACGTGCTGCTGTTTATGATCCTGTTTTTGGAAAACGGTCTGCTGCCGGCAGCCTTTCTGCCAGGGGATAGCCTGTTGATCCTGGTCGGCGTCCTGATCGCCAAAGGCACCATGAATTTCCCGCTCACCATCCTGATCCTGACCGTCGCCGCCAGCCTGGGGTGCTGGGTCAGCTACATACAGGGCAAGTGGCTCGGCAATACCCGAACGGTACAGGGCTGGCTGTCGCATCTGCCGGCTCACTATCATCAACGGGCTCACCAGCTGTTCCACCGCCACGGGCTTTCCGCCCTGCTGGTCGGTCGTTTCCTGGCGTTTGTCCGCACCCTGCTGCCGACCATTGCCGGCCTGTCTGGCCTGAGCAATGCCCGCTTCCAGTTCTTTAACTGGATGAGCGGCCTGCTGTGGGTCGTGATCCTCACCTCGCTGGGCTTTGCTCTGGGCAAAACCCCGGTCTTCCGCAAGTATGAAGATCAACTGATGTTCTGCCTGATGCTGTTGCCGTTGGTGCTGCTGGTCGTCGGGCTGGTCGGCTCGCTGATCGTCTTGTGGCGCAAGAAACGCGCCGATAGCCAGGACCAGGGGAAAGGGGCGTGATGATCAAGCGCCCGCGCTGGCAGTACGTGTTGCTGATTGCGCTCGCCTTGCTGGCACTCGCCACGCTGTTGGTGCCCTGCATGGTGCGAACCGAGAGCGAGCTTCGCATTCGCGCAGGGCAGCAAGGCCTTTCGCTGCCTGACGGTTTTTATGTCTATCAGCGGCTGGATCAACGCGGTATTCGCATCAAGAGCATTACCCCGGAAGGCGACGGCCTGGTGATCCGCCTGGACTCGCCGGAACAGCAGTTGCTGGCGCGCGAGGCCTTGCAAACCATTCTGCCGCCGGGGTACATCATTGCCCTGAGCGAATCCCCAGTGCCCACTCACTGGGTGCGCGAATTTGCGCGCTCCCCCCTTAATCTGGGATAATACCCTTTCATATGAAGGGGTTTCCTTTCATATCACCGCCCTGTTCAATTAATCATCACTCAACACTGAACCGTGGCGGATTCTTTGGGGTCTTCACGATTTATGGCTATGCTCAAGGTTAGCGTCAGTCAGCTACGTAAGACTCCTGTCGCACTGCCTCTGTCGGCAGTCAGGAAAGCGGATACGTGACAACGCATCCCAATAACAAGGAATTGATAGCATGAAATTACGCCAATCTATGTTACTGGCTCTCCCATTCTTCGTCTTCCCGGCCCTGTCATTTGCGGCTGAGGGCGGCTGTGCCGCCAAAGCACAAGAGATTCAAAAACAGATCGATTACGCCACCCAGCACGGCAATACTCACCGCGTCGCCGGGTTGAAAAAGGCGCTGAGCGAAGTGCAGACAAATTGCACCGAAGCTGGCCTGCAGGCCGATCGCCAGAAAAAAATCGATGAGAAACAAAGCAAGGTAGCCGAACGTCAGCAGGAGCTGAAAGAAGCCCAGCAGACCGGCAATCTGGACAAAGTGGCCAAGAAACAGAAAAAGCTGGCTGAAGCTCAAGCCGAGCTTAAGCAAGCCCAAGCGGAATAATTTTTTTACACTAGCGGATTTATCGCTGAGAGCCGCACCAAGCGGGATTTTTACCGTATTTGAAATGGATGCTTAGTGATATCAACTACTCATCCCCCCTTTGCTCCGGCGAAAAAATCCGCTATGTTAAAAGTCTGTCTCAGTTAACGTTAAGGAATTATCACATGGCACATGATTCAAATGCAGAAAACTTACGCGCTGAACTTAAATCCTTAGCCGATACGCTGGAAGAAGTGTTGAACTCTTCCACCGATAAGCCAAAAGCCGAACTGGAAAAGCTGCGCTCCAAAGCTGAAGGCGCGCTGAAGGATACCCGTGCTCGCCTGAGCGATGCCGGGGACAAACTGGCTTCTCAAACCAAACAGATCGCCGGCCAGGCGGACGAATATGTTCGTGATAATCCGTGGACCGGTATCGGTATCGGCGCCGCTGTCGGTGTGGTACTGGGCGTTCTGTTAGCGCGCCGCTAATTATGGCTGAACAACAACCGCAAGTTCGTGCACAGGGCCCCGCCAAGGGGGTCATGGACGTCGGCCAGCGCATCATCACTATTTTGGTCGGTATGGTGGAAACCCGTGTCCGTCTGGCAGTGGTCGAGTTGGAAGAGGAGAAAGCCAACCTCATTCAGTTGCTGATCATGGCCGGCATGACGCTGTTGTTCACCGCATTTGGCCTGATGAGCCTGTTAATCCTGATTTTCTGGGCCATCGATCCTATCTACCGCCTGATGGCGTTAGGGGCCACTACCGGGGTGCTGCTGTTCCTGGCCGTGTTCGGTGCCATTTGGACACTGGTCAAGGCTCGACGCTCCACGTTGTTGGGCGCCACGCGCAAACAGTTGGAGATCGACCGTTCCGAGCTGGAGGACGAAAAATGAATCGTCGCCGCTATCTGGAATGGAGAAAAGAGAAGCTCATCCGCAAGATCCAGCAGCAAAGGCTGGATCTTGCGGAAAACAAAACCCTGTGGTTGGAAAAGACCGAGCGTATCGACCGCGGCTGGCAAACGGTTTTCGGCTTGCGTAAATACCTGGTGGTCGGCTCCAGCGTGATGGCCATCTACGGTATACGCCATCCAAGCAAGCTGATTCGCTGGTCTCGTCGTGCTTTTGGTGTCTTTGGCACTATCCGTTTGATCCAGAAAACCTTTTCCAACAAATAACCTTTCGCAGTTCCTTCAATTCTTCCGTTGTTAAGCCCGCCTTTTCGCAGAAAATTCCCGTTTCTGTCGGTGAAGGCTGGGCAACATTCTGATTCCCCTCTCTTTGTTAGCAGGCTAAAGATTCAGTTTTTTTGAAAAAATACGACAGTTTTACTTGCTAACAAAGCGTAGGCTTCCCGATTAACATTCACTCCATCGACACGAGACGGGCCGCACGGGGCTAAATACCCGGCATACCGCCCACCGACATGAAAACGCCAAGACTGGCAAACAAAAATCACTTTGGAGTAAATGATGAAAAAATTAGAAGATACAGGTTTGCTGGTTGCGCGTATTTTGATGACAATCCTGTTTATCGTGGCTGGCTACGGCAAAATGGGCGATGCCTATGCCGGAACCCAACAGTACATGCAATCGATGGGCGTGCCTGGCTTCTTGCTGCCTCTGACCATCCTGCTGGAATTTGGCGGCGGTCTGGCGATCATGTTCGGTTTCCTGACTCGTACCGTAGCGCTGTTCACCGCCGGTTTTACTGTGCTGACCGCGTTATTGTTCCATACTAACTTTGCGGAAGGCGTAAACCAGCTGATGTTCATGAAGAACCTGGCCATCGCCGGCGGCTTCCTGGTACTGGCTGTTGCTGGCCCGGGCGGTTTCAGTATCGACCGCTTGCTGAACAAGAAGTGGTAAGTTTTTAATAGTGACACGGGGCCCGGTAAGCGGGCCCTTCTGCTTTTTCACTCGGACACGAAGGAGATTCCCATGGGACAACTCGTCGATGGCGTTTGGCAAGACATCTGGTATGACACCTCATCTACCGGAGGCCGTTTCAAACGCTCAACCTCTCAGTTCCGCAACTGGGTGACCGCCGACGGCCAGCCGGGCGAACACGGCGTCGCAGGTTTTAAAGCGGAGAAAGATCGTTATCACCTGTACGTTTCACTTGCCTGCCCTTGGGCGCACCGCACTCTGCTGATGCGTAAATTGAAAGGGCTGGAGCAGATCATTCCTGTTTCGGTGGTACATCCGCTGATGCTGGAAAACGGCTGGACCTTCGGCACCGATTTCCCTGAAGCGACCGGCGATGATCTCTATCACTCAGATTTCCTCTATCAGCTTTACCTGCGCGCCGACCCGCACTACACCGGTCGTGTGACAGTACCGGTGCTCTGGGACAAGCAGCAGCAAACCATCGTCAGCAATGAATCTGCCGATATCATTCGCATGTTCAACAGCGCGTTCGATGGCGTTGGCGCACGCGCTGGCGATTATTATCCTGCAGAGCTACGCGGGGAAATTGATGAGCTGAACGGCTGGATTTACGACCTGGTGAACAACGGGGTGTATAAGGCCGGCTTTGCCACCAGCCAGGAAGCCTATGACGAAGCAGTACACGGGGTATTCGACGCCCTGGCACGGCTGGAGCAAATTCTGGGACAACAGCGTTATCTGACGGGCGATCGCCTGACTGAGGCTGACCTGCGCCTGTGGACCACGTTGATACGCTTCGATCCGGTGTATGTTACCCACTTTAAGTGCGACAAACACCGCATCAGCGATTACCTCAACCTGTACGGCTTCCTGCGTGATATCTACCAGATGCCAGGCATTGCCGAAACGGTCAGTTTGCCGCACATCCGCAATCACTATTATCGCAGCCACGCCACCATCAATCCGCACGGCATCATTTCGATTGGGCCGGCGCAGGATCTCGACGAACCACACGGTCGCGACACGCGTTTCGGTTAACGGCAAGCTCCCCTTTGCCTGCGGCAAGGGGGAGCGCTTACTGACGATCCAACTGGGTGAACAGCCTTGGGATCTCGCGCAGGAACCAGGCTTTTGCCTCGCCCATGCTGTCGCGCCGCCAGGCCATGATAATGTCAACTTCACGGCTGTATTCCGGCCCCACCACCCGCAAGCGCCCTTCTTCGATATCTTTCTCGACCATCGGGTAAGGCATGGTCGCCACGCCCAGACCGGCCAACAGAGCCAGACGTTTATCTTCAATGGTGCTCACCGTCAGGCGCTGCTGCTTATCCAGCAATTGTACGGTCAATACCGGACGCTCCCTGGCGGTATCCGCTACCGCAATACCACGGTATTTCACCCGCGTGGCCTCAGCCAGCGGCTCTGGCTCCAGATGGATCGGATGGTCCGGCGCGGCCACATACATGCTCGTCACTTTGTACAGTTTGCGCGTGTTGATTTCAGACGAGGCGCGAAAATGCATGTCCGGGGCGATAACGATATCGGCGCGCCCCTGCTCCAGCCGCTCCCAGGCTCCGGCCAGCACCTCAGTGAAGATAGACACCTGGGTATTGGCTTTCAGCGCCAGCTTATCAACCAGCGGAAACAGCTTGCTTGGCGGCGACAAGGCCTCGCTGACGATAGTCAGATGGGTTTCCCAGCCGCGCGCCAGGGCCTCGGCGTCGGTGGTCAACTTATCCGCCGCCTCCAGCAGCACCCGTCCACGATCCAGCAGCATGCGGCCGACGTTGGTGAATTTGGTGCGGTGGCCGGAGCGGTCGAACAGCACCACGTCCAATTCTTCTTCCAATTTTTGCATGGTGTAGCTGAGCGCCGAAGGCACGCGCCCCAGCTCATCGGCTGCCGCAGCAAAGCTGCCACGTCGGTCGATCGCATCCATAACCCTTAACGCTTCAAGCGTTAACGCCCGATCTCTGGCCATCGAATCTCTCTGTCAGGAAATTTGAATATGCCGACCAGATTAACTGGCTAACAATCCGGCGTCCAGATGCTTACCATCTACATAATGAATTTAGAGAGCCAATTGCCATGATTACATGCAGAACAGCAAAACAATGCGGGCAAGCTGACTTTGGTTGGCTGCAGGCTCGCTACACCTTTTCTTTTGGACATTACTTCGATCCCAAGCTGATGGGTTACGCCTCGCTGCGGGTGCTCAATCAGGAAGTCCTGGCGCCGGGCGCAGCCTTGCAGCCGCGTACTTATCCGAGCGTGGACATTCTGAATTTGATCCTGCAAGGCCAGGCCGAATACCGCGACAGCGACGGTAACACGATGAGCGCCAAGGCCGGTGAGGCTTTGCTGCTGGCCACCCAGCCAGGGATGAGTTACAGCGAACAAAACGCCAGCAGCGATACGCCGCTAACCCGTCTGCAGCTGTGGTTGGATGCCTGTCCAGACACCAATAACGAACGTGTGCAGCGCCTGACGCTGCCGGCGAAGGGTGTGACGCTACTGGCGTCGCCGGACGGCGCTCAGGGCAGCCTGCAACTGCGCCAACAGGTGTGGATCCATCACCTGGATTTACAGGAAGGCGAGCAGCAGACGCTGGCATTGAATGGGCCCCGTGCTTACTTGCAGTCGATCCACGGTACCATTGAAGCCCAGGGCAACCATCAGGACAGCCAGAACCTGACGTGCGGTGACGGCGCATTTATCCATGATGAAAACCGCCTGACGATACGCGCCGCCACGCCGCTGCGTGCGCTGCTGATCGACTTGCCGGTGTGAGTCACATCCTGAAAGGAAAAAACCCCGCGTAACTTGCGTCACGCGGGGTTTTCTTTATAGAGGGAGCTGACCGGTAAGCCGGGTTCTGTCGTGGACAGTCATTCCTCTAGGCCAGCAATCGCTCACTGGCTCAAGCAGCCTACCCGGGTTCAGTACGGGCCGTACCATGTGAACCCCTATTTGGCCTTGCTCCGGGTGGAGTTTACCGTGCCACGAACTGTTGCCAGTCGCGCGGTGCGCTCTTACCGCACCCTTTCACCCTTACCTGATCCCGCTTGCGCGGGCCATCGGCGGTTTGCTCTCTGTTGCACTAGTCGTAGGCTTGCGCCTCCCAGGCGTTACCTGGCACCCTGCCCTATGGAGCCCGGACTTTCCTCCCCTCCACCTGTCTCCCCCGAAAGGGACGGCAGTGAAGCGGCGACTGTCTGGTCAACTCCGGCGCGGATAGTAGCGTTGCGCTCACGGCAGGTCAACCGCTTTACTGTTCTTGTTGCTCCAATGCGTGTTTATACAACGCATTTTTCTTCACGCCGTGGATCTCCGCCGCCAGCGCCGCCGCCTTTTTCAACGGCAATTCTTTTTGCAACAGCGCCAGCGTCCGCAACGCCTCCAGCGGCAGTGCATCTTCCTGTACTTTGTGGCCTTCAACGATCAGCACCATCTCACCGCGACGACGTACTTCGTCTTCCTGCACCCAGGCCAGCAATTCGCCGACCGGCGCACCGGTAATGGATTCCCAGGTCTTGGTCAGTTCGCGCGCCAGCACCACGTAACGGTGCGGCCCCCACACGGTCACCATGTCCTGCAAACTTTCCAGCAGACGGTGGGTTGATTCGTAGAAAATCAGCGTGCGCGGTTCCTCTGCCAGCGCCATCAGCGTATCCTTACGCCCCTTGGTTTTCGCCGGCAGGAACCCTTCGTAACAGAAGCGGTCTGAAGCCAGACCGGCAGCACACAGCGCGGTGGTTGCCGCACAGGCGCCCGGCAAGGGTACGACGCGGATACCGGCTTCACGGCAGCGGCGTACCAGGTGATAGCCGGGATCGTTAATCAAAGGCGTACCTGCGTCGGAAACCAGCGCAATGCTCTGGCCTTCCTGCAATTTCGCCAGCAGTTGATCGGCCTTTTGCTGTTCGTTATGGTCGTGCAGCGCAAACAACCGCGCGCTAATCGCAAAGTGTTGCAACAGCAACCCGGTGTGGCGCGTGTCCTCCGCCGCAATCAGATCAACGCTTTTCAGTACCTCTAACGCACGGTGGGTAATGTCCCCTAAATTGCCGATTGGGGTGGGCACCACATACAGCGTTGATGCAGAAATGACTGATTGTTGGTGTTGATTCATTGTTTCATCCGGATTGCCGATTTAATATTAAGCATCTTGAAAAAAACATCACTGGATACAGTATGCTTTCCTCAACATTCGTTCGTACCAAAGCAGGGCGTTCAAAGCCTGTCCGACTTACCGCAGTTATCGCGGCAGCCCTTTTCCTTGCAGGTTGCCCGAGTCAGGCCCCGCAGACGCCGCCCGCTAATATACAGGACGAAGCGAGCGCCAGTTCCGATTACTATCTGCAGCAGCTACAGCAAAGCAGCAATGATAACAAGGCTGACTGGCAATTACTTGCTATTCGCGCGTTACTGCGCGAAGGGAAACTGCCGCAGGCCAGTGAACAACTGAACCAGCTGCCGAAAAACCTCAGCAGCGTTCAACTGGTGGAGCGCCAGTTACTGAGCGCCGAGCTGCAGGTGGCGAACAAAAGCTATGTCGCTGCCCGCACCACCCTGAGCCATCTGGATACCGGCTCGTTGTCGGCCAACCAGCTGGTGCGCTTCTACCAGGCGCAGATCGCTGCCAATCAGGGTAAACCTTCCCTGCCGCTGATCCGCGCTTACATCGCACAAGAACCGCTGGTGACCGGCAAAGCGCACCAAACCAATCTGGACCAGACCTGGCTGTCCCTGCTGCAGCTGACACCGCAGGACATGAACAGTCTGGTGATCAACGCCAATGAGAATGTACTGCAGGGCTGGTTGGATCTGCTGCGCGTTTATCAGGACAACAAACAGGATCCCGATCTGCTGAAGGCCGGTATTAAAGATTGGCAGAATCGCTACCCGCAGAATCCGGCGGCGAAAACCCTGCCCACTCAGTTGAACCAGGTACTGAACTTTACCCAGGCTTCCACTTCAAAAATCGCACTGCTGCTGCCGTTGAACGGCCAGGCAAAAGTGTTCGCCGACGCGATCCAAAAAGGGTTTGAAGCGGCGAAAAACGGCGTGACGCCTTCCGCTCCGGTGCAACAACAGCAGCAACAGCCTACCAGCGAGCCGGTACAGGCTCCTGCCTCGACGGATCCCAATGCCAACGGCGCAGTAAGCACCTCGGCGCCGTCAGCAGATGCTGCCCCTGTCACTGCCGCTCAGCCTTCTGCTCCGTCTACCGCGCCAATTACGCCGCCGCAGGCCGCTAACGCGCAAATTAAGGTGTATGATACCTCCAGTCAGCCACTGGCCGCGCTGCTGACGCAGGCCCAGCAGGATGGTGCCACCCTGGTGGTCGGCCCGCTGCTGAAAGAAAATGTCGATCAACTGGCCGGCAGCACCACCACCCTGAACGTCTTGGCGCTCAACCAGCCGGAAACGCCGAAGGACAATCCGAATATTTGTTACTTCGCGCTTTCACCGGAAGATGAAGCCCGCGATGCTGCCCGCCACATTTGGGAACAGCAGAAAAGGCAACCGCTGTTGCTGATCCCGCGCGGTGCCTTCGGCGATCGCGTTGCCAAAGCCTTTAATCAGGAGTGGCAAAAACTGGGCGGCCAAACGGTGCTGCAGCAAAATATCGGCTCCGCCGGTGAACTGCGCCAAATGGTGAACAGCGGCGGCATTCGCATGTCGGGTACGCCAATCTCCACCGCGCCGGCACCGCAGGCCGTTACCATTGCCGGGCTGACCATCCCTGCGCCACCGAGCGACACGCCAGCAGCCAGCGGCGGCAGCGTAGACTCGGTCTATATCGTCGCGACCCAGTCCCAACTGACGTTGATCAAACCGATGATCGACATGGCCACCAACTCGCGCAGCAAGCCGGCGATGTACGCCAGTTCACGCAGCTACCAGGCCGGTGCCGGTCCGGACTTCCGTCTGGAAATGGAAGGCCTGCAGTTCAGCGATATCCCGTTGCTGGCCGGTGCCAACCCGCAGCTATTGCAGCAGGCAAGCAGCCAGTTCCGCAACGACTACTCGCTGGTGCGTCTGTACGCCATGGGGATGGATGCCTGGACATTGTCCAACCACTTTGCTGAAATGCGCCAGTTGCCCGGCTTCCAGGTCTCAGGCACCACTGGCATGCTGACCGCCTCACCGGGTTGCGTCATCAACAGAAAACTGCCTTGGCTGCAATACCGCCAGGGCATGGTCGTTCCGGTCTCTTGAGTCAACGCGCCACAGGGGCGGGCTATGAATTACAGGCCCGCCACTATCTGGAACGCGCCGGGCTCACTTTCTTCGCCGCCAATGTTACGCTGCGCGGCGGTGAGCTCGACCTGATCATGCGCGATGGCCAAACCTGGGTGTTCGTTGAAGTACGCTACCGGCGCAGCGATGCGTTTGGCGGTGCAGCCGCCAGCGTTACCTATCGCAAGCAACAGCGGTTGCTGCATGCCGCCGCCGTTTGGCTGGCGGGGCGCGGAGCCAGTTTTGACACATCGTCTTGCCGTTTTGATGTTTTGGCCATTACCGGTAGCCAGTTAGAATGGATACCCAATGCCTTCAATGCGGATTAAACGCGGTTTACCGGTGCAGACCGGCCCTTTGACTTAGTGGATTAATACAACGTGCTGGATAGAATTAAAGCCTGTTTTACCGAAAGCATCCAAACCCAGATTGCGGCGGCGGAAGCTTTGCCCGACGCCATCTCGCGTGCAGCAATGACGCTGGTTCAATCCTTACTTAACGGTAATAAAATTCTGTGCTGCGGTAACGGCACCTCGGCAGCCAATGCGCAGCATTTCGCCGCCAGCATGATCAACCGCTTTGAAACCGAGCGCCCAAGCCTACCGGCCATTGCCCTGAATGCCGATAACGTGGTGCTGACCGCGATCACCAACGATCGCCTGCACGATGAAGTCTATGCCAAACAGGTTCGTGCGCTCGGACACGCCGGCGACGTACTGCTGGCAATTTCCACCCGCGGCAATAGCCGTGATATTGTGAAAGCGGTCGAAGCCGCCGTGACGCGTGACATGACGATTGTCGCACTTACCGGTTACGACGGTGGGGAACTGGCCGGCTTGCTCGGTCAGCAGGATGTCGAGATCCGCATCCCTTCCCACCGCAGTGCACGCATTCAGGAAATGCATATGCTGACTGTAAATTGCCTATGCGACCTGATAGATAATACGTTGTTTCCCCACCAGGACGATTAAGGAACTGAGATGAAGCTAAAAGCCACATTTGCAGTGCTGTCCAGCGCCCTGCTGTTACAAGGTTGTATTGCAGGCGTTGTCGTTGGCAGCGCCGCCGTCGCCACTAAAACGGCCACCGACCCACGCAGCGTGGGGACTCAGGTAGACGATGGGACGCTGGAAGCCCGGGTTGAAAATGCCCTGAGCAAAGATCAGCAGTTGAAGAAAGAAGCCCGGGTGGTCGCAACGGCCTACCAGGGTAAAGTCCTGCTGACTGGCCAATCGCCAAGCACCGATCTGGCGGCTCGCGCCAAGCAAATCGCCATGGGTGTTGAAGGCACCACCGAAGTGTATAACGAGATCCGTCAGGGAACGCCGGTTAGCCTGAGCACCGCCTCCTCCGATACCTGGATCACCACCAAGGTCCGTTCACAGCTGCTCACCAGCGATACGGTGAAGTCATCCAACGTGAAAGTGACCACTGAAAATGGCGAAGTGTTCTTGCTGGGCCTGGTCACCCAACAGGAAGGCCAGTCTGCGGCGCAGATCGCCAGCCAGGTGAGCGGCGTAAAACACGTCACCACCGCCTTCACCTTCGTTAAATGATCCTTCAGGCAAGGGGCATTCCCCTTGCCGCTTTTCTGCACGCTCCGCGCTGTTGTACCCTGGTTTAATGAGTCGCGTTTAAAGTCATCTCTCACTTCATTACGGATAAAATTCAAATGGACAGAATTTTAATCGGTTTTCTCACTGCCGTTTCTTTATTCACCGCCGGAGTTTCCGCCGCCAATCCGCCACAGGAAGCGCCCCACGCCGAGCACGCCCCAGCCCCGATGGCCGATCAAACCGTTGCTACCGAAGGCGCGATCACGGTCAACCAGGTAAAAATCAATTATCAGGCGCAAACCGGGGTGCTGGAATTGAGTAAAGACGACCCGGAAGATCCCGTGACCGGCATGTTCTATGTCGCGTATTTCAAAAAGAATGAGAATAAGAACGAGAACAGGCCGATTACCTTTATCTACAACGGCGGGCCGGGCTCCGCCTCGCTTTGGCTGCATATGGGGGCACTCGGGCCTAAACGGGTTATCGCTACTCAGCCAGAGAAAACACAGCTGGCGCCTTACCAACTAACCGATAACCAATACAGCCTGCTCAACGTCAGCGATCTGGTATTTATCGATGCCCCCGGAACGGGTTACAGCCGCTTTTCCAGCAGTGCCGCCAGCCAACCGGAGAGAGCGCAGCAAAAATCACAGAGTGCCAGCAACGTTTATGGCGTCAACGGCGATGCTCAGGCTTTTTCTCAGTTTATCGTTCAGTTTCTAACGCATTACCAACGCTGGAACTCACCTAAATATTTATTGGGTGAAAGCTACGGCACTACCCGCTCGGTGGTATTGGCCGAGACGCTAAAAAATCAGAATATCGATCTTAACGGCATTATTCTGATGTCGCAGTTTCTGAACTATGACAACAATGTCGACGATCCCAATCAAAACCCCGGCGTCGATCAGCCTTACTACCTGGCACTCCCCACCTACGCGGCCAGCGCATGGTATCACCAGCGGCTGCCGGACAAACACCAGAGCCTGCAAACCTTGTTAGACCAGGCCGAGAAGTTTGCACTGGGGACTTATGCCCAGGCATTGCTGCAAGGTGCCAATCTGCCTGAAAAAGATCGTCAAACGCTCGCCGAGCAACTTTACCAATTTACCGGCATTTCGGCCGATTATTGGCTCAAGGCCAATCTGCGCCTGAGTGGGCCGGTTTTCGCCAAACAACTGTTGAGCGGCCAGGACGAGACCATTGGCAGAATCGATACCCGCTATCGTGGGCCGTCGCTGGATAATATCGCCGAAACGTCCAATTACGATCCCAACATCAGTGCAATTACCTCCGCCTACGTCGCGCAATTCCACGATTATCTTGGCAAGACGCTGCATTTTAGCGCCGACCAAAACTATCGCGCATTTTCCGATGAGGTCTATGACTGGAACATGTCCAGCAACAGCCGCGACAGATCGTTTAACGTGTTGCCGAGCCTGTCGCGGGTGATGAAAATGAATCCGGCAATGAGAGTGATGGTGATAGGCGGGGTTTACGATCTGGCCACGCCTTATTTCGTCGCCAAATATGAGATGAGCCATCTGCCCGTGTCGCCCAAACTACGCGACAATATCCGTTTCTATTGGTATGACACCGGGCATATGCCGTACGTGGATGAACCGTCGCTCAAAAAGATGCATGCAGACCTGAGTGCGTTTATCAGTCAAAAACCCTGATACAAAATTCACTGCTAAAGAGACGGCTCCCCTGCCTGACGGTAGGGGAGCATCAGGTTAATCGAGCTTATTCTCTTTCAGGAAACCTTCCCCACCCAACTGGCGCATCTGGCGCATGATCCACTGCTGTCGCTGTATGACATAGCCGGAAGGCGCATTGGCCTTGAAGCGATGTGGATTGGGCAACACCGCCGCCAGCAGTGCGGCCTCCGATGCAGTCAGACGCTTGGCCGGTTTATTGAAGTAGCGCCGTGACGCTTCCTCTACGCCGAACACGCCGTCACCGAACTCCACGATATTCAGGTATACCGTCAGGATCCGACGCTTGGTCCACACCAGTTCGATGCCGGAGGTCAAACCGGCCTCTAACCCTTTGCGCAACCAACTGCGGCCGTCCCACAGGAACAGGTTCTTCGCGGTTTGCTGCGACAGCGTAGAAGCGCCACGAATGCGCGTGGGCCGACGTTCATTGTGGCTGAACGCCTTTTCTATCGCCGCCACGTCAAAACCCCAGTGATCCGGGAACTTCTGATCCTCCGCCGCCATCACCGCCAGCGCCATCTGCGGGGAAATCTCGTCCATCGACACCCAGTCGGAGTGCGCCACATAGCCAAAATCGCCCCTCAGCCAGGCACCGATCTGCCGCTCGACCATCACCGCAGAAAAAGGCACCGGTAAAAAAGCAAATACCAGGATACCCAGCAGCCAGGCACCAACCACTGCGATCAATCCGCGTTTCAGCCAAAACCATGGCCGGGATAGCATCGATTTGCCCACAGATTTTCTCATTCAGCCAAATCCAGCACCCGTGAAACCAGCTTATCAATCCCGCGGGCGGCCTCACCGATCGATTTCGCCAACATATAGGCTGGCGTGGTCACCACTTTGTTCTCAATATCCACCACGATATCGTCAACCGGGCAAATGACCGGCTCACCGCCCATGGCATCAATCACTTCACCGAGGTCAGGATCGTTGCCAATGGTCAGCCGCACTTGTTGATCCAGCAACTTTGGCAGCAGCGCCGGCGCGATGCACATAAAACCAATTGGTTTATTTGCCTTATGCATTTGTTGCGTTAGCTTCGCTAAATCTTTATCAATCCAGCATTCCGCCCCTTCGCTGGCAAAACTGCTGAGGTTCTTCGCAGCGCCAAACCCGCCGGGGACAATCAGGGCGTCCAGTTGGTCGGCATCGGCCTGTGAAAGCGGCTGGATCTTGCCTCTGGCAATGCGTGCAGACTCCAGCAAAACATTGCGCGCCTCTGGCATTTCATCGCCAGATAAGTGATTAATAACATGAAGTTGAGGTTTATCAGGCGCAAAGCACACCGCCTGTGCGCCTGCCCGGTCCAACGCCAGCAGCGTCAGGACGGCCTCATGGATCTCCGTACCGTCATAAACCCCGCAGCCACTCAGCACTACACCCACGTTTTTCATCACCCTTCCTCCTGTTGATACTGTCAACTGGTTAGTGCTCGGAGTAGTCAAACACTAATCTACATCACACATTTTAATGAATCTTCTAACAAGAGCGCTTACATTTGCTATGTTGTTGGCTGTATGATGTTTAGGAATTCTCTGCAACCTGCTCGACCAGAACACTAAATCCAATACGCAGGTTCACAATTTCCCTGGTGTTGGCGCAATATTCGCGCACCCCGGCCTAGGTCGGGGTCATTTTTTTTCAGCTTCCGCTACCCACGCCCGCAGTACCTGCACGTCGTTACGCCATTCCTGCTTCAGCTCATCCACCCAGTCCTGCACGTTATCCCACCACGCTGGCAACGTCGGGGTTTGAATTTGCTGTGCCAGCTGTTGCAGATGGCGCAGACCCACCGAACCCGCTGCACCTTTAATTTTGTGCCCTTCTTCCGTGATGCCTTTCTGATCACGCGCGGTCATATTGGAATCCAACACCGCCAGATAGCCCGGCATCATTTGCTCAAACATCTCCAGGCTCTGATGGATCAACTGCGGCCCCACCAGGTCCATGTACTGTTCCAGCATGGTGGTATCCAGTAAAGACTCATTAATCTGCATCGTCTTTTGCTCCATTTTCTTTGTGGTGTGAGAGGGTTGATGATCCCAGTAATGTTTAATCACCTTGGTCAGCGCCGGCACCGACAGCGGCTTGCTCAGCACGTCGTCCATCCCCGCGTCGAGATACTCTTTTTTGTCTTTCAGCACGTTGGCAGTCAATGCAACCAGCGGCGGCAGCGCCTGCCCGGCATAGCGCTCTCGCAGCACCCGGGCGATATCCAGCCCGGTCATGTCCGGCAACTGGATATCCAGCAACACCAAATCGAACTCGTCCGGATCAAACATCGCCAGCGCATCCTTGCCGTTCATCGCCACTTCGACGCTGTTGCCCAACTTCTCCAGCACCGAACGCGCCACAATCACGTTCAGCTCGATATCTTCGACCAGCAGGATATGCAGCGCCGGTAATGGCAGGGCCTCTTCCGCCTGCGTTTCACTTTCCGCTTCCTTCACCGCCGGCGCCTGGATGGTCAAAGTGAAGCAAGAACCGTGCCCTTGCACGCTGTTGACAGTGATATCGCCGCCCATGCTCTGCGCCAGGCGCTTGGAAACCGCCAGCCCAATGCCGGTGCCGGTCGCCGGACGGCCGCCGTGCTGGTCCTTGACCTGATAATACATGGCGAAGATTTTGTCCTGCTCATCCTTCGGAATCCCCATGCCGGAGTCTTCCACCTCAAACACCAACCGATCCTGCTCTTCGCGGCGTACGCGGACCACGATTTGCCCCTGCGGCGTGAACTTCACCGCATTGCCGATCAGGTTCCACAAGATCTGACGCAGGCGGGTACCGTCGGTGATGATTTGCTGCGGCAGCGGTTGCTGCGGCTCCATCACAAACTGCAGGCCTTTCGGCTGAGCCAACAGGCCGGAGAGGTTTTCCAGGTCCGCCAGGAAGCCGGTGAAATCTACCGGTTGATTGTCGAGCTGCACTTTGCGCCGCTCAAGCTTGTCCATCTCGATAATGTCGTTGAAGATATTGCCCAGGGTAATAGCGCTGACATGGATGGTTTTGAGGTATTTCAGCTGTTCGTCGTTTAACTCGGTATCGAGCAGAATGCGGCTCAGCCCGACAATGCCGTTAAGCGGCGTACGAAGCTCGTGGCTGATCGTGGAGATGAAGGTGGTCTTGTCCCTGCTGGCATTCTCCAGCGCGTCCTGATAGCGCTTACGCTCGGTTATATCGCGGCCGAAGCCCATCAGCCCATGCCGTTTGCCAACGCGATCGTAAAACGGCACTTTGCGCAGCTCAAAACAGGCCTTGCGCCCGTCCGGATAGACCAGCCACTGTTCGTAGGTCAGCGAAACGTTGTGGCGGAACACTTTCTCATCGGTTTCTATCACCTTTTCGGCGATTTCCTGGCCGTAAACGTCATACGGCGTCAGGCCAATCAGCTGTTTTTCACTTTTGCCGGTCAGCAGCTCCATCGCCCGGTTACAGCCGGAGAATTCTTTGTCTTCGTTACGGTAATACACCAGATCCGGTGAAGCATCGAGGAAAGAACGCAACAGCGCCGACTGCTGGCCCAGTTCGATTTGCGCCAGTTCGCGCTGTTCCATCTCTTCCGTCAGCTTGTCCATCACCTGCTGGCGCTCTTCTTCCGCCTTGATACGATCGGCAATTTCCTGATTCAGCTGGCTGATGTTGTCCTTAAGCTGCTGGTTCAGCTCCAGGTCGCGGTGGCGCATCTCTTCCAGCTTATCTACCAGCCGCGCCAGGCGCTGGCGTGATTCTTCAAGCTGTTCGACCACCACCGACAGAAAGTAGACTGCCCAGGGCGTAATCAACAGGCCGAAGAAGATTGAGCGCACCACGTCGATGCTTTCCACTTCGCCGCGCAGCAGCATGGTCACCGCCATCTGCACCACCATCGCCAGCACCACCAGCGCCGATGCCAGCAGCAGCGAAAAGCGTACCAGCCCCAGTTTTACCATTAAATCAACGTAGTACTGGGCTAACACCCGGATTTGCTTCATAGCCGCTCCCATCAGACAGAATCGTCTAAATCATACCGTAAAACACCGAGGAGATAAGGAAGCAAACGTCGAAGTGTGGGAAAGATTGCAAATCAAAACAGCGATCAAGGGCGATATTGCTGCTTTTCATCCAATCGACTGCCCTGCCCGCCATGGCGTTGCAAATAGCCGCCGACCGCCTGCATGCCGTTCCAGCGGTTTTCGCACCATAACGGTGCCAACAGCGTCGGCCGACGCGCGCTGGCGGAAATACGGTGATATACCACCTCCTTCGGCGTGTGGCGGATCATCTCTCCGGCGCTGGCGGCGTATGCCTCCAGCGACAGTTCAGGCAACCGACCCGCCTGCCAGGCCCGCGCCAGCGTGCTGCCGGTAACGATGTGCAGCGGATGCAGCTTGATGCCATCCACGCCGCTGTCCACCACCCGTTGTAACGTGGTCAGATGTTCGGCGGCGCTTTCCCCCGGCAGCCCAACAATCAGATGGCTACACACCTTCAGCCCGCGTTCGCGCGCCAGCCGGGCGGTGCGCTGATAACAGGAGAAATTGTGGCCGCGGTTAATGCGCTTTAGCGTTTTATCGTGCGCCGTCTGCAGCCCGAGTTCCAGCCACACCTCGTAGCCTTTTTCGCGGTAACTCGCCAGCAGATCCAGGGCGGCAGGTGGCACGCAGTCCGGCCGGGTTCCAACACAAATGCCGACCATATCCGCCTGTCCCAGCGCCTGGCGGTACATCTCCGCCAGCAGATTCACTTCTGCATAAGTACTGGTATAGGCCTGAAAATAGGCCAGGTAGCGTTTTGCGCGATTCACCCTGCCGGCCTGCAGCGCCAACTGTTCGGCGATGCTTTGATGCTGCATCTGTTCATCGGCAAAAGAAGCGACATTGCAGAAGGTACAGCCACCACGCCCCAACGTGCCGTCGCGATTCGGGCAACTGAACCCGCCGTGCAGGGTGAGTTTATGGATCTTTTCGCCGTATCGCCGCTGAAGGTCGGCACCAAACATATTGACTAATTGCGGCAACTGCATAATCTTGGAGGTCTCTGTGCTCAAAGCCCGTGATGCTAATAAAAAACGGCTTTTCCCGCGATGACAGAGATCAACGCTTTCTCCGCAAGGCTTCACCAAGCATAACTATTCATTATAAATGCAAATAAAATCATCTTGGCCGAGATGAATTTTTCTTATTTCCACGCAACCGTTAACGCCAGTATGACAAAGCGATGAAAAATAGTTGTAAAAAACAAAAAAGAATAAGTTATTAGAATAAAACTCTGACATTCCCACCCGCACTAGCATGGTGCAGAGATTCAGGCGTTGCACTATAGTGAGACAGCTCACATTTCTTCGGGGGACGACACTCCCCCATGCAAGCTTAAAAAACGCCAAAAAACAATTAATATCAAATAATTAAATACAGTTATTTCATTAAAAAACCCCCTTAGGCCTATATTTGACCTGCGTATTCTTTCTCGCTAAGTTGGAAGTCCGCTGGAAGCTTTCTGGACGGGCAAACGTCTCGTCATATTTATGCAGTAATTTAAGACTCCCTCTTAAAACAAGTCATTTACCACTTGTGAGCACCATCACGAGAGGCCATTGACGGAGGGCGGAAAAGCAGATCGGCGATATTCAGCTTGCTGATTGGACTTCTGCCTGACGTTGAGAAGCCCGCTCGTGAGTCGGTTGTGAGAGTCACGCAGAGCCTGGGGAGGTTCACTGATATGTTGTACGATAAATCCCAAGAGCGGGACAACTGTGGTTTCGGCCTGATCGCCCACATAGAAGGCGAACCTAGCCATAAGGTCGTGCGTACCGCGATTCACGCACTGGCCCGCATGCAGCACCGTGGCGCAATCCTTGCTGACGGCAAGACTGGCGACGGTTGCGGCCTGTTATTACAAAAGCCCGACCGCTTTTTCCGCATGGTGGCGGAAGAGCGCAGCTGGCGCTTAGCCAAGAACTACGCCGTTGGCATGATGTTCCTCAGCCAGAACGAAGAGGAAGCCCGTGCCAGCCGCCGCATTGTAGAAGAAGAGCTGCAGAACGAAACGCTGTCGGTTGTTGGCTGGCGTGAAGTGCCGACCAACCCGGACGTTTTGGGTGAAATTGCCCTCTCCTCCCTGCCGCGTATTGAACAGATTTTCGTTAACGCCCCGGCCGGTTGGCGCCCACGCGATATGGAACGCCGCCTGTTTATCGCGCGCCGCCGTATCGAGAAGCGCGTCCAGGACGACAGCTTCTATGTATGCAGCTTCTCGAATCTGGTGACGATCTATAAAGGCCTGTGCATGCCTGCGGATCTGCCCCGTTTCTATCTTGATTTGGCGGACCTGCGTCTGGAATCGGCCATCTGCCTGTTCCATCAGCGTTTTTCCACCAACACCGTGCCACGCTGGCCGCTGGCGCAGCCGTTCCGCTACCTGGCGCACAACGGCGAAATCAACACCATCACCGGCAACCGCCAATGGGCGCGCGCCCGTACTTATAAATTCCAGACGCCGCTGATCCCGGATCTGCAAACGGCAGCGCCTTTCGTTAACGAAACCGGTTCAGACTCCAGCTCGCTGGATAACATGCTGGAGCTGTTGCTGGCAGGCGGTATGGACTTAATCCGCGCCATGCGCCTGCTGGTTCCGCCAGCCTGGCAGAACAACCCGGATATGGACACCGATCTGCGTGCCTTCTTCGACTTCAACTCGATGCACATGGAGCCGTGGGACGGCCCTGCCGGTATCGTGATGTCCGACGGCCGCTACGCCGCCTGTAACCTGGACCGTAACGGTCTGCGTCCGGCACGCTACGTCATCACCAAAGATAAGCTGATTACCTGTGCCTCTGAAGTCGGCATCTGGGATTACCAGCCGGATGAAGTGGTCGAGAAAGGCCGCGTGGGCCCTGGCGAGCTGATGGTGATCGATACCCGTAGCGGCAAGATCCTGCACTCTGCCGAAACCGACGACGATCTGAAAAGCCGCCACCCGTATAAAGAGTGGATGGAAAAGAACGTCAAGCGGCTGGTGCCGTTCGAAGACCTGCCGGCCGATCAGGTCGGCAGTCGTGAGCTTGACGATTCGCAGCTCGAGACTTACCAGAAACAGTTCGGCTACAGCAGCGAAGAACTGGATCAGGTGATCCGCGTACTGGGCGAGATTGGCCAGGAAGCTACCGGCTCAATGGGTGACGATACCCCGTTTGCCGTGCTGTCCAGCCGCCCACGCATCATCTATGACTATTTCCGTCAGCAGTTCGCGCAGGTGACCAACCCGCCTATCGATCCGCTGCGCGAAGCGCACGTCATGTCGCTGGCCACCAGCATCGGCCGCGAAATGAACGTGTTTTGCGAGGCCGAAGGCCAGGCGCACCGTTTAAGCTTCAAATCGCCGATCCTGCTGTACTCCGATTTCAAACAGCTCACTACGCTGGAAGGCGAATACTATCGGGCCGACACGCTCGATCTGACCTTTGATCCGGCGGAGCAGGATCTGGAGCAGACCATCCGTTCGCTGTGCGACGAAGCGGAACGTAAAGTCCGCGACGGTGCCGTGCTGTTGGTGCTGTCAGACCGCGCCATCACCCCCCAACGCCTGCCGGTGCCTGCGCCAATGGCCGTTGGTGCGATCCAGACCCGTCTGGTCGAGAAAAGCCTGCGCTGCGACGCCAACATCATTGTTGAAACCGCCAGTGCCCGTGACCCGCACCATTTTGCCGTGCTGTTAGGCTTTGGCGCGACGGCGGTCTACCCCTACCTGGCTTACGAAACGCTGGCCAAATTGGTAGATACCCAGGCAATCGACAAGAAATACCGTGAAGTGATGCTGAACTACCGTAACGGCATCAATAAAGGCTTGTACAAGATCATGTCCAAAATGGGCATCTCTACTATCGCCTCTTACCGCTGCGCTAAACTGTTCGAAGCCGTCGGCCTGCACCGCGATCTGTCCGATTTGTGTTTCCAGGGCGTGGTCAGCCGCATCGGCGGCGCCAGCTTCAGCGACATCCAACAGGATCTGCAGAACCTGTCCAAGCGTGCGTGGTTGAAACGTAAACCGCTGGAACAGGGCGGCCTGCTGAAGTTCGTCCACGACGGCGAGTACCATGCGTACAACCCTGACGTGGTGAGCACGTTGCAAACGGCAGTGCACAGCGGCAAATACAGCGACTATCAGGCTTACGCCAAGCTGGTGAACGAGCGCCCGGTGGCCATGCTGCGCGACCTGTTGGCCATCACGCCGAAGGGCACGCCAATTCCGGTTGATCAGGTTGAACCTGCTGAATCGCTGTTCAAACGTTTCGATACCGCAGCGATGTCCATCGGTGCCCTGAGCCCGGAAGCGCACGAGTCGTTGGCAATCGCCATGAACAGCCTCGGCGGTTTCTCCAACTCCGGCGAAGGCGGTGAAGATCCGGCCCGTTACGGCACCAACAAAGTGTCGCGCATCAAGCAGGTGGCATCCGGCCGTTTCGGCGTGACGCCGGCTTACCTGGTGAATGCCGATGTGATCCAAATTAAAGTGGCGCAAGGAGCCAAGCCGGGTGAAGGCGGCCAGTTGCCGGGGGATAAGGTTACCCCTTATATCGCCAAGCTGCGTTATTCGGTACCGGGCGTGACGCTGATTTCGCCACCACCGCACCACGACATCTACTCGATTGAAGATCTGGCACAGCTGATTTTCGACCTGAAACAGGTCAACCCGAAGGCCATGATCTCGGTGAAGCTGGTTTCCGAACCGGGCGTGGGCACCATCGCCACCGGCGTGGCGAAAGCCTATGCCGATCTGATCACCATCGCCGGCTACGACGGCGGTACCGGCGCCAGCCCGCTGTCTTCAGTGAAATACGCTGGCTGTCCGTGGGAATTGGGCCTGGTGGAAACCCAGCAAGCGTTGGTGGCCAACGGCCTGCGCCATAAAATTCGCCTGCAGGTGGATGGTGGCCTGAAAACCGGTGTGGATATCGTGAAAGCGGCAATTCTGGGTGCGGAAAGCTTCGGCTTCGGCACCGGTCCAATGGTGGCGCTGGGTTGTAAGTACTTGCGTATCTGTCACCTGAACAACTGCGCTACCGGCGTGGCAACTCAGGATGAAAAACTGCGCCGCGATCATTACCACGGCCTGCCGGAACGCGTGACCAACTACTTCCAGTTTATCGCGCGCGAAACCCGCGAGATCATGGCGCAGTTAGGGGTTAGCCAACTGGTGGATCTGATTGGTCGTACCGATTTCCTGACCGAGTTGGACGGTATCTCCGCCAAGCAGAACAAGCTGGATCTGTCGCCGTTGCTGAAAACCGCCACGCCGCATCCGGGCAAGGCGCTGTATTGCACCGAAAGCAGCAACCCGCCGTTCGACCAAGGGTTGATGAACAAGGATCTGCTGGCGCAGGCGGAACCGCATATTGAAGCGAAAAGCAGCAAAGCCTTCTACTTCGATATCCGCAACACCGACCGTTCAGTGGGCGCTACCCTGTCCGGAGCCATCGCTACCGTGCACGGTGACCAGGGCATGGCGGCCGATCCGATCAAGGCCTACTTCTCCGGTACCGCCGGCCAGAGCTTCGGCGTATGGAATGCGGGCGGCGTAGAACTGACCCTGACCGGCGACGCCAACGACTACGTTGGCAAAGGCATGGCAGGCGGCCGTATCGCCGTCCGTCCACCGATTGGCTCCGCGTTCCGCAGTCATGAAGCCAGCATTATCGGCAACACCTGCCTGTATGGCGCTACCGGCGGCAAGCTGTTCGCTGCGGGCCGTGCGGGTGAACGCTTCGCCGTACGTAACTCCGGTGCCATCACCGTGGTAGAAGGCATCGGCGACAACGGTTGTGAATACATGACCGGCGGCATCGTCTGCGTGCTGGGCAAAACCGGCATCAACTTTGGTGCGGGCATGACCGGCGGCTTCGCCTACGTGCTGGATGAAGACGGCGAGTTCCGTAAACGAGTGAACCCAGAACTGGTGGAAGTGTTGGATGTCGACCAACTGGCAATTCATGAAGAACACCTGCGCGGATTGATTACCGAGCACGTGCAGGCGACCGGTTCTTCGCGTGCGGAAGAGGTCCTGGCCAACTGGCCGGAATGGGCACCGAAGTTTGCTCTGGTCAAGCCGAAGTCCAGTGATGTCAAAGCATTGTTGGGTCACCGTAGTCGTTCCGCAGCCGAGCTGCGGGTTCAGGCGCAGTAAGAGGTCATTAAATGAGTCAGAATGTTTATCAATTTATCGACCTGCAGCGCGTTGATCCGCCAAAGAAACCGCTGAAGATCCGTAAAATTGAGTTTGTAGAGATTTACGAGCCGTTTTCGGAAACTCAGGCGAAAGCGCAGGCGGACCGCTGCCTGTCGTGCGGTAACCCTTATTGCGAATGGAAATGCCCGGTTCACAACTACATCCCGAACTGGCTGAAGCTGGCGAATGAAGGCCGCATCATGGAGGCGGCGGATCTGGCGCACCAGACCAACAGCCTGCCGGAAGTCTGCGGCCGCGTTTGCCCACAGGATCGCCTGTGTGAAGGCTCTTGTACTCTCAACGATGAGTTCGGTGCGGTGACCATCGGTAACATCGAGCGCTATATCAGCGACAAAGCGATCGAAATGGGCTGGAAGCCGGACATGTCCCATGTACTGCCTACCGGCAAACGGGTGGCGGTGATCGGTGCCGGTCCTGCCGGTCTGGCCTGTGCCGATGTGCTGACCCGCAACGGCGTGAAAGCGGTGGTCTACGATCGTCATCCCGAGATCGGTGGCCTGCTGACCTTCGGTATTCCGGCCTTCAAGCTGGAAAAAGAAGTGATGGTGAAGCGCCGTGGCATCTTCAGTGAGATGGGCATTGAATTCCAACTCAACACTGAAGTGGGCAAAGACATCGCCATGGAAACGCTGCTGAGTGAGTTTGACGCGGTGTTCCTCGGCGTCGGTACTTATCAGTCGATGCGTGGTGGTCTGGAGAATGAAGACGCGCCGGGAGTCTACGACGCATTGCCGTTCCTGATCGCCAACACCAAACAGCTGATGGGTTATCAAGCCGAGCAGCATGAGCCGTATGTCAGCATGGAAGGCAAACGCGTGGTGGTACTGGGCGGCGGTGATACCGCGATGGACTGCGTACGCACCTCTATCCGTCAGGGCGCCACCGAGGTTATCTGCGCCTACCGCCGTGATGAAGCCAACATGCCAGGCTCCAAGCGTGAAGTGAAAAACGCGCGTGAGGAAGGGGTTGATTTCAAATTCAACCTGCAGCCGCTGAGCATCGAACTGAACAGCGCCGGCCGCGTCGCCGGTGTGAAAATGGTTCGTACCCAACTGGGCGCGCCAGACGCCAATGGTCGTCAGGTTGCAGAACAGGTGCCAGGCTCCGAGCACGTTATCGATGCCGATGCCGTGGTCATGGCGTTTGGTTTCCGTCCGCACCAGATGGACTGGCTGGCTGCCCACGACGTCGAGCTCGACAAGCAAGGTCGTATCGTGGCACCGGAAAGCACCGATAACGCCTTCCAGACCAGCAACCCGAAAATCTTCGCCGGTGGCGATGCGGTACGCGGTTCTGACCTGGTGGTGACGGCGATTGCCGAAGGGCGTAAAGCCGCCGATGGCATCATGAGCTATCTGGAAGTGTAATTTTTCGCTGACTTCCCCCCAAGGGCCCGCAGCCAAAACTGCCGGGCCTTTGTTTTTTCACCGCAACCCACACGCTTTGTAACACCCCCTTTTGCCCAACGCGCTATAGTATTGAGTTAGCATCACTCAGGGGCGCTGCTGCGTCTGATATCTTGATAAGGATAGCTAACCATGAAATTCTCCTTTGCCTTACTGACTGGCGCACTGCTGGTTGTCAGCTTCAATTCACTGGCCATGTCGCTCGACTCTCAGGAAGTGGGTTATAACATTGAGGCACGCGGTGCGGCGTCGGTGGTCGCACAACTGGCTAAAGCAGGCCAGCTTGCCGCGGTAGAAAAAAACATCAAACTGGGCGACGATAACTGGATCGCGCTGGCCCCTAAACTGGCCAATGGGGGTAACGCCTCATTTACCGCCGGCGTGAAGTCAGCCCTGTCTTCCGCGTTGGTCTATAACCCCGCGGCGGTGCTGCATGCCCTCGACAAAGGCAATAACTTACCGATCAACGATATCTGTACCGCGCCGCCGGAAGTGCAAGGTGATACCGCTATCACCACGTTCAAGCAGCGCGCCACCCATGCACTCACCACCGTCCGTATCGGCGATCTCAGTGCACCGCGTGACGCCTGTATCGCCTCATTGAAAAGCTAAGCCAAGCCGGATCGCAGGCAATAAAAAAGGTCGCCGAAGCGACCTTTGGTGTTCACTACCGCGAGGTTATTTCACCACGCGCAGTGCCGGGCGGCCACCACGTGGCGGCGGAGGCGGTTCATCGTCCGAATCGTTATCTTCACTCAGATCCGGCCGATCGCCATCAATCACCGACATCAGGCTTTCCGATGGGATCGTCTCATTGTCCAGGCCTTCAAACGCGCCTTCCGCTTCATAAGCGGCTTCCGGTTCGAACATGGTGCCTGCACCGTTCTCACGCGCATAGATCGCCAGCACGGCTGCCATTGGCACAGAAACCAGACGCGGCACACCGCCGAAACGTGCGTTGAAATGCACTTCGTCGTTGCCCAGTTCCAGATTGCCCACCGCACGCGGCGCAATGTTCAGAACAATCTGTCCATCGCGGGCGAATTCCATCGGCACTTGCACATCAGGACGCGTCACATCTACCACCAGATGCGGTGTTAGCTGATTGTCCAGCAACCAGTCATAGAACGCCCGCAGCAAGTACGGACGGCGTGGTGTCATCTGAGACATATCCATGACGCTTAGCCCCGAGTCTGCAGGCGCATTTCGCGCTCGGCTTCGGTCAGGGAGGCCAGGAAGGCATCGCGTTCGAAGACGCGGGTCATGTAGCCTTTCAGCTCTTTGGAGCCAGCACCGCTCAGCTCAATGCCTAACTGCGGCAAACGCCACAGCAGCGGCGCCAGGTAGCAATCCACCAGGCTGAACTCTTCGCTCATGAAATACGGCGTCTGACCAAAGATAGGGGCAATCGCCAGCAGCTCTTCGCGCAGTTGACGGCGAGCTGATTCAGCTTCCTGACCGTTGCTCTGCTCGATTTTGTACATCAGCGAATACCAGTTTTTCTCGATACGCAGCATCATCAGGCGGCTCTCGCCACGCGCGACCGGATAAACCGGCATCAACGGCGGGTGCGGGAAGCGCTCATCAAGGTATTCCATGATGATACGGGATTCATACAGGGTCAGTTCGCGATCGACCAGCGTAGGCACCGTCTGGTACGGGTTGAGGTCAATCAGATCCTGCGGCAGGTTATCCAACTCAACCTGCTCAATCTCGACGCTGACACCTTTCTCCGCCAGTACGATACGTACTTGATGGCTAAAAATGTCGGTCGGGCCAGAGAACAGCGTCATTACCGAACGTTTGTTGGCAGCGACAGCCATGAAAACCTCCAAGTTATCTAGAAAATACTGCGAATAGCCCACTGACAGGCTGCTATCCTGAATGATCTTGACCGCAGGCCAGCAACTCGCAGCTAAACCTTAGGTCATAAAAACCGGCCTCGGAGGTAAACTGATAACTGCTGCATGGCGAACAGGCGCAAAAGTGGATGATAGTTTACCAGATTTTGCTTGTTTTGTGGGGGCTGTGCGGCGAATTCGTATTGAATTGTCTGATATACCAAAGATTTTAGTAGCAGCAACGTGATTTTCAGGCATAAAAAAACCCGGTGAAGCACCGGGTTTTTTGCGTAAATTCCACTGCCGAAGCAGTAAAAAATTAACGCTTGGAGAACTGCGGACGGCGACGTGCTTTACGCAGACCGACTTTCTTACGTTCAACCTGACGGGCGTCACGAGTGACGAAGCCAGCTTTACGCAATTCTGCACGCAGAGTCTCGTCGTACTCCATCAGTGCACGGGTGATACCGTGACGGATAGCACCAGCTTGACCAGAGATACCACCACCTTTAACGGTGATGTACAGGTCAAATTTACCAACCATGTCAGTCAGTTCCAGCGGTTGACGAACTACCATGCGGGCAGTTTCGCGACCGAAGTACTGTTCCAGGCTGCGCTGGTTAATTACGATGTTACCACTGCCCGGCTTGATGAAAACGCGAGCGGCGGAGCTTTTGCGGCGACCAGTGCCGTAGTATTGATTTTCAGCCATTGCCTATAATCCCGATTAGATGTCAAGAACTTGCGGTTGCTGTGCCGCATGAGTGTGCTCGTTGCCCGCGTAAACTTTCAGTTTACGGAACATTGCACGACCCAACGGACCCTTTGGCAGCATGCCTTTAACCGCGATTTCAATCACGCGCTCAGGACGGCGGGCAATCATCTCTTCAAAGGTCGCTTGCTTGATACCACCGATGTGGCCGGTGTGGTGGTAATACACCTTGTCTGTACGCTTGTTGCCGGTTACAGCAACTTTTTCTGCGTTCAGAACGATGATGTAGTCACCGGTATCAACGTGCGGGGTGTATTCCGCTTTATGCTTGCCGCGCAGACGACGAGCCAGTTCAGTAGCGAGACGGCCTAAAGTTTTACCATCTGCATCAACAACGTACCAGTCGCGTTGAACGCTCTCTGGTTTAGCTGTAAAAGTTTTCATTAGAAAGCTTACCCAATAATTAGTTACACGTTGGTGAACACCCAAACGCTCGAAAACAGTTGAGGCTCACACGACCATACAAGTCCAGCAAACCTACCCCTTCGAATAGCCATTGCCGGCACTATAAAGTTTTTGGGAAAAAAAACTTTGTTGTAACGTGGGGTCGCAAGATTATAGAGAAGTCGCTCACAAAGATCGAACGCTTTTTGAATGGAAACGCAATTAATCGCCAGCAGCGGAAAATCGGGGACGCCGGCGGTGGCGCCCCCGGGCAATCAAGGCAGATGCGGCAACTTGAGATACTCCTCGCTTTGCATCTCCTGCAGCCGCGACAGGCAGCGCTGGTACTCAAACTTCAGCCGCTCGCCCTGGTAAATCTCGAACATCGAGGCTTCGGCAGCGATCACCAACTTGACGTGGCGCTCGTAAAATTCATCCACCAACGCCAGGAAGCGGCGTGCGGTATTTTCCTTCAACGGCCCCATCACGCGCACATTATACAGGATAACGCTGTGGTAGAGGCGCGATAAGGCGATGTAATCGAGCTGGCTGCGTGCTTCCTCGCACAAGGTATGAAAATCAACGGCCAGCACGCCGTCTACCGCGTTGATAACCTGCAGCGGCCGGTGATTGATCTGCAATACCGGTGCCGCCTCGCCTTTCTTGCCGGCCAGTTTCACGAACATCTGATCCATGGTCTGCCGGGTTTGTTCATCCAGCGGCGTCAGATACAGGTGCGCCTGAGTCAGGGTGCGCAGACGATAATCAATGCCGGCGTCAACGTTCATCACATCGCAATACTCGTTAATCAGGTCGATCGCCGGCAGAAAGCGCGCGCGCTGCAGACCGTTGCGATACAGATCGTCCGGCGGAATATTGGAGGTGGCGACCAGCGTAATGCCACGGGCAAACAGCGCCTGCAACAGCGTCGCCAGCAGCATGGCGTCGGTGATGTCGGAAACAAAGAACTCGTCGAAACACAGCACGTCGGTTTGCGCCTTGAAACCATCAGCGATGATTTCCAGCGGATTTTCCTGCCCCTGCAATTCGGTCAGCTCTTCGTGCACCCGCAGCATGAAGCGGTGGAAATGCAGCCGTAGCTTGCGGTCACCCGGCAGACTGTGGAAAAACATATCCATCAGCCAGGTTTTGCCACGCCCGACCCCGCCCCACATATATAAGCCCTGCACCGGCCGCTGTTTTACCGTTTCGCTGCTTTTGCCCAGCAAACGGCTCAGCTTGCCGCGCAGACCGCCGGCAGGTGCACTGACGGCCGGTATTTGCTGCAAGGCCTGATAGATATGATCCAGTTGAGTGACGGCCTGGCGTTGAACCTCATCGGCCTGGTATTCCCCCGCAGCAAGCAGCCGCTGGTAGCGTGATAACGGTGATTGTGCCTGCATCTGTTCGATGTTCCCTAAGAACGCTTAGAAATTATTTAGCCCATTTTCGCGACATATTACGGCTGGTTAGCCCTCATATCGCCACAAATGCCCACTCTGAGCGGCGCTGAAAACCCTGTAAAAATCAGGTCAAAGCTCATCAGGATTCCACTCGGACAAGGTTAACGGTTATAGTGGATATTATTAAGTGAAAAATCCCTGCGGAACAACGAAGTCAAAATAGGAGTCATCATGACCTGGGAGTATGCGCTGATTGGTTTGGTGGTCGGTATCGTCATTGGTGCGGTAGCGATGCGTTTTGGTAACCGTAAATTACGTCAACAACAAGTTTTGCAGAACGAGTTGGATAAGAGCAAAACCGAGCTGGAAGAGTATCGTCAGGAGTTGGTCGGTCATTTTGCCCGCAGCGCCGAGCTGCTGGACAACATGGCACGCGATTATCGCCAGCTGTATCAGCATATGGCGAAAAGCTCCAACAACCTGCTGCCGGATCTGCCGATGCAGGAAAATCCGTTCCGCTATCGCCTGACCGAAGCCGAAGCGGATAACGATCAGGCGCCGGTAGAAATGCCGCGCGACTATTCGGAAGGCGCATCAGGCCTGCTGCGTGGCGAACGTCCACGTCGCGACTAAACGCCGTTCTTCGCCCGTGGGCCAGTCCCACGGGTTTTTGATCCTCCTCATACTTCTTCCCCCACGCTGAGCTATCCTTAACGCAGACGTTTGAGTGAACTTTTCACGCAAATTCACGGTCTTACCCTTCACTATGGTATTGCTGCTGCTTTATCATCACTATTCCACCGGCAGGTATTGAGAGAGCTATTATCAATGAAGAAAAAGTCGTTAATTCTTAGTGCATTGGCAATGAGTATTGGCCTCACACTGACCTCCGTACCGGCTGCCACCGCCGCGATGCCCGTCGCCGTTCAAGGGCAACCGCTGCCAAGCCTGGCGCCGATGCTGGAGAAAGTCTTGCCCGCAGTGGTCAGCGTGCATGTTGAAGGAACCCAGGTACAACGCCAGCAAGTTCCGGAGGAGTTCAGACGCTTCTTTGGCCCTGGCGGCCCTGGGCAACAGCAAAGCTCACGCCCGTTTGAAGGCTTGGGTTCCGGCGTCATCATCGACGCCGCCAAGGGCTATGTGCTGACCAACAACCACGTGATCAACAACGCCGATAAAATCAGCGTACAGTTGAACGATGGCCGTGAAGTGGACGCCAAGCTGGTAGGCCGTGACGAACAGTCCGATATCGCCCTGCTTCAGCTCAACGACGTGAAAAACCTGACCGCTATAAAAATGGCGGACTCCGATAAACTGCGGGTCGGTGATTTCGCCGTGGCCGTCGGCAACCCGTTTGGCCTGGGCCAAACCGCCACTTCTGGCATTATTTCCGCGTTGGGCCGCAGTGGCCTGAACCTGGAAGGGTTGGAAAACTTTATTCAGACCGATGCATCCATCAACCGCGGTAACTCCGGTGGCGCGCTGGTTAACCTTAACGGTGAGCTGATCGGTATCAACACCGCCATTTTGGCGCCAAGCGGCGGCAACGTCGGTATCGGTTTTGCCATTCCGAGCAACATGGCGCAGAACCTCAGCCAGCAGTTGATCGAGTTTGGCGAAGTGAAACGCGGGCTACTGGGCATTAAAGGCAGTGAAATGACCGCCGATATGGCCAAGGCCTTTAATACCGACGCGCAACGCGGGGCGTTCGTCAGCGAAGTGCTGCCGAAATCCGCCGCTGCCAAGGCGGGCATCAAGGCCGGCGATATCCTGGTTTCGGTGGACGGCAAGCCTGTCAGCAGTTTCGCCGAGCTGCGCGCCAAGGTCGGCACCACTGCGCCGGGCAAAACCATCAAGGTCGGTCTGCTGCGCGACGGCAAACCGCAGGAAGTTTCCGTTACGCTGGATAACAGCGAAAGCGCCTCAACCAATGCCGAAACGCTTTCCCCAGCTCTGCAGGGGGTTTCACTCAGCAACGGGGCGATCCCAAGCGGTGAAAAAGGCGTGAAGATCGATAAAGTGGATAAAGGCTCTGCGGCGGCACAAATCGGGCTGCAGAAAGACGATGTGATCATCGGCGTCAACCGCCAGCGAATTGAGAACATCACGGCGTTGCGCAAGGTGCTTGAAGCCAAACCACCGGTCATGGCGCTGAACATCGTGCGTGGCAGCGAAACCATTTATCTGCTGTTGCGCTGATCGTATATTTGTTTAAAAACCGGGCGCGGTGACATACTGCGCTCGGTATTCTCATGTTATCCTCCCGGTATCTTTCATCTTACGTACTAAAACTCCATGTTTGCTAAGCTCTTGCGTTCCGTCGTTATTGGTCTAATCGTTGCCGGCCTGCTGCTGGTTGCTTTACCCGTGCTACGTTCTTCCAATGCTTTGTTCGCAGAAAAACATGATAGTACCCTTGATGAAACACCCGTCAGTTACAATAAGGCGGTACGACGTGCCGCGCCTGCCGTAGTCAATATCTACAACCGCAATATGAACGGCACCGCCAACGTGCTGTTGCTGGGGTCAGGCGTGATCATGAATGAACGTGGCTATATCCTGACCAATCGACACGTGATCAAGGATGCGCAACAAATTACCGTGGTCGTCCAGGACGGCCGCCGCTATGAGGCGCTGCTGGTCGGCTCTGACAGCCTGACCGATCTGGCAGTGCTGAAAATAGATCAGGGCAACCTGCCGGTGATCCCAATTAATACCGCACGCACCGCCCACGTCGGTGACGTCGTGCTGGCGATTGGCAACCCTTACAACCTAGGCCAGACCGTGACTCAGGGGATCCTCAGCGCCACCGGCCGTATCAGTATGAGCACCACCGGACGTCAGACCTTCCTGCAGACCGATGCCTCGATTAACCGCGGCAACTCCGGCGGTGCTTTGGTCAACTCCCTCGGCGAATTAATCGGTATCAATACCCTGACCTACGACAAAATCACCGACGGTGAAACGCCGGAAGGCCTGGGTTTCGCCATTCCTATCGAGCTGGCCACCAAGATTATGGACAAACTGATCCGCGACGGCCGCGTCATTCGGGGTTATTTCGGCATTCAGGGCAAAGAGATTATTCCGTTGCGCTCGTCCAATTCCGGCATCGATCGCCTGCAGGGCATTATCGTGACTGAAATTACTCAGGGCGGGCCGGCAGGCAACGCCGGTTTCCATATTAACGACGTGATCATCAACGTGGACAACAAGCCTGCGGTATCGGTGCTGGAAACCATGGACCAGGTAGCAGAAATCCGACCGGGTACAGAAATCCCGGTGGTGGTCCTGCGCGAAGGCAAACGCATCACGCTGAAGATGACGGTGGGTGAATTCCCGGAAGATAACAATTAAAAAGGCCCGGCAATGCCGAGCCCTCAATACTAATGCCGTTCACTTAAGGTGTTTTTTAGGCCAGTTCAACGTTCTTTTCGGTCGATAAACGGGCAAAGCTCCATGAGGTTCTGAAGCTCCGACCGAGCAAGGGGCCGTAGGCGCGGCCCCTTGCAACCCGCGCCTTTGCCCTATCAGACGGTTGGCTGCGCCAACGACTCTCACTTCATCACGCCGTATCACGCCCGACAACGCGGGTGCAGCGAGGGTATCCGCGTAGCGGACAGAGGGTGTTAAGCGAGGGCGCAGGTGGAGGGGCCGCGCCTACGGCCCCTCCAATTGCCGTTCATTGCGGCGGCAGAGAAATGCGGGATATTGACGGCAATTCTGCCTGCACTGAGCCTTCAGGGACCGAATAAAAAATGCCCGTCAGACAAATTACTCGCCTTTCACACGCTCGATATTAGCACCCAGCGCGCGCAGCTTGTCTTCGATACGCTCATAACCGCGGTCGATGTGATAGATACGATCGACGACGGTCACGCCATCGGCGATGCAACCGGCCAATACCAGGCTGGCTGAAGCACGCAGATCGGTCGCCATCACCTGAGCCCCTGACAGTTGCTCAACGCCGTGGCAAATCACGGTGTTGCTCTCGATCTCAGCGTGTGCACCCATACGGATCAGCTCAGGCACATGCATGAAGCGGTTTTCAAAGATGGTTTCGGTGATCACACCGGTGCCTTCCGCAACCAGGTTCAGCAGGCTGAACTGAGCCTGCATATCGGTCGGGAACCCCGGGTGTGGCGCAGTACGCACGGTCACCGCTTTAGGGCGTTTGCCATGCATATCCAGACTGATCCAGTCTTCGCCCACTTCGATATCCGCACCGGCTTCGCGCAGCTTGGCCAACACGGCATCCAGCGTATCAGGACGGGTATCACGGCACATCACCTTGCCACCGGAAACGGCTGCAGCGATCAGGAAGGTACCGGTCTCGATGCGATCCGGCAGAACGCGATAAACACCGCCACCCAGACGATCAACCCCTTCGATAGTGATGCGGTCACTGCCGGCACCGGTGATTTTTGCGCCGAGCGTGTTGAGGAAGTTGGCCGTATCGACAATTTCCGGTTCACGCGCAGCATTCTCAATCACGGTGGTACCGGTCGCCAGGGTGGCAGCACTCATGATGGTCACGGTAGCGCCAACGCTGACCTTGTCCATAACGATGTGTGCGCCCTTCAGGCGGCCATCGACGGAAGCTTTAACATAGCCTTCTTCCAGTTTGATCTCTGCACCGAGCTGTTCCAGACCGGTAATATGCAGATCGACCGGACGCGCACCGATGGCGCAGCCGCCCGGCAGAGAAACCTGACCACGGCCGAAACGGGCAACCAACGGCCCCAACGCCCAGATAGAGGCGCGCATGGTTTTCACCAGATCGTAGGGTGCACAGAATTCGTTCACGCCGCTGGCGTCAACGAATACGGAACCGTTGCGTTCAATCTTGGTGCCTAATTGGCTGAGTAGCTTAATGGTGGTGTCGATGTCCTTCAGCTTCGGGACATTCTGCAACTCGACCGGCTCTTCCGCTAACAATGCGGCGAACAGGATCGGCAGGGCGGCGTTTTTAGCCCCGGAAATAGCCACTTCACCGCTGAGGCGGGTCCGGCCCTGCACACGAAATTTATCCATTTGACTACTCTCTGTTATCTAAACTGACGCTGCCCGCCCCGCTGGGCAAACAGCCTTAAAATCCGTTGAGTTTGCGATCTCGCTGCCACTCTTCAGGGGTGTACGCCTTAATCGACAAGGCGTGAATACGGTTGTCCGCAATGTATTCCATCAACGGCGCATAGACCGCCTGTTGTTTCTTGACGCGGCTCATGGCGGCAAACAGCTCACCGACCACGATCACCTGAAAATGGCTGCCGTCGCCGGTAACATGTGCTTCTTCCAGTGCCAATGCGCGCATCAGCACATCTTTAATCTCGCTATTTTCCATAGTATCCAGTTCTGTATCAAAAGGATCATAATCAGCCTGATATCTTAGTGGAATACGACGTTTTCTTAAACTAAAGAAAAAGCCCCTGTACAACAGGGGCTTTCTGGGGAGAAAACGTCTTCATCCAGTCGAAAATCGGGCTAACCAGCGGTATCGACAGGCATTATTGCTTGCAGATTGTACAGTGCGATCAGCGTTTTCAAGCGATCGCCGGCGCCAGAAATTTTTAATTCCACGCCATGCTGGCGTTGCTGTTCGCGCAGATGCACCAGCAGTGCCAACCCGGACGAGTCCACCCGCTGCAGTTGAGCAACGTCGATAGCGGTTTTATCCGCCAGCAACATTTCCCGCTGTTCCCACAACGGCAACAGGGTTTCCCGATCCAACGCACCGCGCAGGATCAGGGTCTGTTGCTGCGATTCAAAGCTGAGTGCAGCTGACATCAGTTTTTCTGATCCAGAGTAATCGGCTGAGCCGCCGCCGCCTGCAGCTGCTTGGTCAGGCCGTCGATCCCCTGGGTACGCAGCGTAGAAGCCCACTCGTTCTGCTTGGTGGTGATCATGCTGACGCCTTCGGCGATCATGTCATAAGCCTGCCAGTGGCCGGTTTTGGTGTTTTTGCGCCACTGGAAGTCCAGACGCACCGGCGGACGACCGCCGTTGTCGATGATGGTCACGCGGATCGCCACAATGCTGGCGTCGCCCAGCGGCTTCTCTGGCTCAATCTGATAAGTTTGGCCGTGGTACATCGCCAGCGCCTGGCCGTAAGCCTGTTCCAGGTAGGCCTGGAATGCGGTGAAGTAGGCTTCACGCTGCGCCGGCGTCGCTTCTTTGTAAAAACGGCCCAGCACCAGCGCACCGGCGTATTTGACCTGCACAAACGGCATCAGCTCCTGATGCACCACGGAACGCAGGTAGTTAGGGTCCTGCTTGATCTTCGGCTGTTCGGTTTTCAGACGGGTGAAGGTCTTCTCAGCCGCGTCTTGCATCAGGCTGTAAGGATTGGTCTGATCGACCGCATTCGCCAGCGGTGCGACCACCAGCAGGGCAACCATAAGTAAACGTTTAAACATGCAGGTTTCCTCTCTTAATGAATAGGGGCAGCGGTTTGTGGAGCTGCACCGGCAGCCGGCTGAGCAGCCGCGTCTCCTGTTTTGGCAGCATCATCCTGACCGCCGCTCTTATACAGGAACTGGCCGATCAGATCTTCCAGAACCATGGCTGATTTGGTGTCCTGAATCGTGCCGCCATCTTTCAAGATGGCCGTGCCCATATCCGGATCTTCAAAACCGACGTTCAGCGCCAGATATTGCTCCCCCAATAGGCCGGAGGTACGGATCGCCAGTGAGCTGGTGTCCGGGATCTGGTCGTATTTATCCTGGATATCCAGGGCTACGCGCGGCGTATAGGTTTTAGGATCGAGCGTAATATCAGCCACTCGGCCAATCATCACACCGCCGATTTTCACCGGAGAACGCGCTTTCAAACCACCGATGTTATCGAAGGTCGCGTAGATGCGGTATGTTGGCTCGTTACCGATCGACTTAATGTTCGCCACTTGCAGGCACAAAAACACGATGGCGCACAGCGCAATCAGCATAAATGCCCCAACCCAGATTTCACTCTTCTTCGTTTGCATCGAATCAATTCCCAAACATCAGTGCTGTCAGCACGAAATCCAATCCCAACACCGCCAGTGACGAATGTACCACGGTACGGGTCGTTGCCCGGCTTATCCCTTCAGAGGTGGGTACGGCATCATACCCGTTGAAGATGGCAATCCAGGTCACGGTGATGGCAAATACCACGCTCTTGATCAGGCAGTTGAGCAAGTCTTTTTTCCACTCAACGGCGCCCTGCATGGCCGACCAGAAGAAGCCACTGTCAATGCCCTTCCAGTCTACGCCCACCACCGAGCCGCCCCAGATACCGATAGCGACAAAAATCATCGTCAGCAAGGGCATGCTGATCAAACCGGCCCAGAAGCGCGGCGCAACGATACGCCGCAGCGGATCGACGGCCATCATTTCCAGGCTGGAAATTTGTTCCGTTGCCTTCATCAGGCCAATTTCGGCCGTCAATGCAGAGCCGGCACGCCCGGCAAACAGCAACGCGGTGACCACCGGGCCCAGTTCACGCAGCAGCGATAACGCCACCATCATGCCCAGGCTGGCTTCTGCGCTGTAAGTGGTCAGTACCAGATAACCCTGCAACCCCAGCACCATACCGATAAACAACCCGGAAACCACGATGATCAGCAGCGACTGCACGCCCACGCTGTGCAACTGCTTGAGCAACAGTGGCCACTGCCTGCGCGGCTCAGGCCGCCCGACCAGCGCGTTGAACAGCATCAACCCAGCACGCCCAAAGCTGGCGCTGGTGTTGATGCCACGGCGTCCTAACGACGCTAACGCCTGAAATAACATCAGCTTATTTACTCCCTAAACCTAACAGCTCGGCCTGATAATCACCGGCCGGATAACGGAAGGGTACCGGCCCATCGGCAATACCATCCAGGAACTGGCGCACGCGTGCATCAGGATTGTTCTGTAATTGCTGCGCCGTGCCTTCGGCTATCACCCGATGATCGGCCACAATGTAAGCGTAGTCGGCGATGCTCAGCACTTCCGGCACGTCGTGCGAAACCACGATGCAGGTAATGCCCAGTGCATGATTCAGCTCATCGATCAGCTTCACCAGCACGCCCATGGTGATGGGATCCTGGCCGACGAAAGGTTCGTCGAACATGATCATCTCCGGATCGAGCGCAATCGCTCGCGCCAGTGCGGCACGGCGCGCCATACCGCCGGACAATTCATTGGGCATCAGATCGGCTGCGCCACGCAGTCCAACCGCTTCCAGCTTCATCATCACCGTGCTGCGCAGAATGGGCTCCGGCAAACGGCTATGTTCGCGCAGCGGGTACGCCACGTTTTCGAACACCGTCAGATCGGTGAACAGCGCACCAGACTGAAACAGCATGCTCATTTTCTTGCGCGCTTCATACAGTTGATGGCGAGACAACGCGGGAATGTTATCGCCATCAAACCAGATTTCACCGCTGTCCGGTGCCAGTTGACCGCCAATCAAACGCAGCAGCGTCGTTTTGCCAATGCCGGACGGCCCCATGATCGCCGTGACCTTGCCACGGGGAACCGTCAGGTTGATATCTTCGAATATCAGTCGATCGCCGCGCGTGAACGTCATGTCGCGAACTTCGACCAGATTCTCTGCCTTCTGGTGCATGTTAATTGATCCTTCACGGGTCATTTTTGCCAAATCTACCCACGATGTTAAAGCAACGGGCGCAATGCGTCTCATCTTTACAAAAACTTACCGCCATTTCGCTACCAATGGTGCCATAGGTTTTACTTTTACCCGCCACCCGGTCAAAATTGGCGCCATAACGAAAAAAAACGAAAGTGTTCATATATTAGCCGGGAAAACCCGTTGCTGCGGTTTTAACCTGCGCAACGGAGGGCAAAGCAAGATAGCCGAATTACGGCTTTTAACCAACGAACCGGGATGATACCCAACAAAGGACCCTGCATGTTTCTCGCGATAGCTTTATTAATCGTTGGTTTATTTTTACTGGTATATGGTGCAGACCGCTTAGTTTACGGTGCTGCGGTAATTTCCCGTTCACTCGGCGTGCCACCGCTGATTATCGGTATGACCATCGTCGGCATAGGCACTTCACTGCCAGAGCTGTTCGTGTCGACCACTGCGGCACTGAACGGGCAAATAGATATGGCCGTGGGGAACGTACTAGGTTCCAACATCACGAATATTTTACTGATCCTCGGCGTTGCCGCGCTGATACACCCGCTGGCGGCGCGATCCGAAGTGTTGCGGCGCGAACTGCCGCTGATGTTGGCGGTCACAGTATTGTGCGGTTTCGTGCTGATGGACGGCACGCTGAGCCGGCTGGATGGCGTGCTGCTGTTGGCTGCCGCCGCGGTATTTATTCTGTTGATGTTGAAAATTGCCCGGTTGGCGCAGCGCGAAGGCAGCGACAGCCTGACCGTGGAGCAAATCGCCGAACTGCCGCAGGACAGCAGCAACACCGTGGCGATACTGTGGCTGGTGCTGGCGTTTATCATTCTGCCGCTGTCTTCCAAAATGGTGGTCGATAACGCCACGGTCATCGCGCACTATTTCGGTATGAGTGAGTTGGTGGTCGGCCTGACCGTCATCGCCATCGGCACCAGCTTGCCAGAATTGGCGACGTCCATCGCCGGGGCACTCAAGGGCGAAGATGATATGGCAATTGGCAATATCATCGGCTCCAACATTTTCAACACGGTGATCGTGCTGGGCGTGCCCGCCCTGCTGTCTCCGGGGACCGTCGATGGCGCCGCCTTCCATCGCGATTACTGGGTCATGCTGGCGGTCAGCATTGTGCTCAGCGCCCTGTGCATCGGGCGCAAACATCGCATCGGCCATCTGGCCGGCGCTCTGTTATTATGTGGTTTTATTGCGTACCTTGCGGTGCTGTTTTTTAACCCTTTCAATTCATTTAGCTATAGCCTCTAGCTTTCAAGTTGCAGCCAGGCGGCAAGCTCACTCATCCCCAGGCGCTTACTCAGGTAAGTCACCGGGATGAGTGGTAACGGCGCTGTAACTTGAGAGATGACGGGTATGACCGATGGGAATGAGCATGTCGAACATTCAGTTGCAACCGGGCTTTGATTTTCAGCAGGCAGGCAAAGAAGTGCTGCAGATTGAGCGTGACGGGCTGGCCCAGCTCGATCAATACATCAATGCAGACTTTACCCGCGCCTGCGAGTTGATCGCCGAATGCAGCGGCAAAGTGGTGGTGATGGGCATGGGTAAATCCGGGCACATCGGCTGCAAGATTGCCGCCACCTTCGCCAGCACCGGAACGCCGTCGTTCTTTGTTCACCCGGCCGAGGCCAGCCATGGCGATCTCGGCATGGTCACCGCACAGGATATTGTGCTCGCCATTTCCAATTCGGGTGAGTCTAACGAAATACAGGCGCTGATCCCGGTATTGAAGCGTCAGCGCATCCCGCTGATCTGCATGACCAACAACCCGGAAAGTTCGATGGGCAAAGCGGCGGATATTCACCTGTGCATCAAGGTGCCACAGGAAGCTTGCCCACTCGGCCTGGCGCCGACCACCAGCACCACCGCTACTCTGGTGATGGGGGATGCGTTGGCCGTCGCACTGTTAAAGGCACGCGGTTTCACGCCGGAAGATTTTGCGTTATCGCACCCGGGAGGCGCTCTGGGTCGCCGCCTGTTGCTGCGCGTCTGCGACATCATGCACAGCGGCGATGAAATTCCTCACGTCAGCGCCGATGCATCGCTGCGCGACGCGCTACTGGAAATTACCCGCAAAAATCTGGGCATGACGGTTATCTGCGATGATTTGATGAAAATCGCCGGTATCTTCACCGACGGTGACCTGCGCCGGATTTTCGATATGGGCATCAATCTCAACGAAGCGCGGATCGTCGATGTCATGACGCTCGGCGGCGTGCGGGTACGCCCGAACCTGCTGGCGGTCGACGCGCTGAACCTGATGCAGCAGCGCCATATCACCGCGTTGCTGGTTGCCGATGGCGACCAATTGCTGGGTGTGGTACATATGCATGACATGCTGCGCGCCGGCGTCGTTTAACTATGGAAGAGAACTCAATGAGTCTGGTTGAAACCTGCTACGGGCCTGTAGAGCAAGATGTCATGGCGCGTGCCGGCAAAATCCGCCTGCTGATTTGTGATGTCGATGGCGTGCTGTCAGACGGCCTGATTTTCATGGGCAACAATGGCGAAGAATTAAAAGCGTTCAACGTACGCGACGGTTACGGCATCCGCTGCCTGAAAACCTCGGATATCGAAGTGGCGATCATTACCGGTCGCTCCGCCAAGCTATTGGAAGACCGGGCTAAAACGCTCGGCATCACGCACCTTTATCAGGGGCAATCCGATAAGCTTTTGGCCTTCCGCGAACTGTTGGATACACTGTCGCTGACGGCGGATCAGGTCGCCTATATCGGCGATGACCTGATCGACTGGCCGGTGATGGCGCAGGTTGGCCTGGCGGTCGCGGTGGCAGATGCGCACCCGCTGCTGACGCCACGGGCCCATTATGTTACCCGCATTGCCGGCGGCCGCGGTGCGGTGCGTGAGCTGTGCGACATTATTCTTTTGGCTCAAAACAAGCTGGAAGACGCCAAAGGGCTATCGATATGAGTAAAACCAAACTTTGGATCACCGTGCTGCTGGCGGTGATCGCACTGGCGCTGATTGGCTGGAACATGACGGATTTCAGTGATGATACTGCTCCGGGACCGGTGAACAGCCAGGACCCGACTTATCAGAGCCAGCATACGGTCACCATAGTGTACAATCCGACCGGCAAGCTGAGTTACAAGCTGGTGGCGGAAGACGTGAAGTACTATACCGCCGATGAATTAAGCTGGTTCACCCAGCCGGTGATGACGCTGTTTGATGAAAACGCGGTGGCCACCTGGTCAGTTCGCGCCGACCGCGCCAAACTGACTAAAGACCGGATGCTGTATCTTTACGGCCACGTCGAGGTGAACAGCCTGACCACCACGTCGCAGCTGGAAAAAATTAAAACAGACAATGCTCAGGTGAACCTGGTGACCCAGGATGTGTCTTCGGATGACGAAGTGACGCTCTACGGGACGAACTTCACCTCTAACGGCATGAAAATGCGTGGGAACCTGCGGGCCAAGACCGCTGAGCTGATTGATAAGGTTAAGACCAACTATGAAATTCAAAACCAACAAACCAAGCCGTAATCTGTTAATCGGCAGCTTGATTTTGGCCGCCAGCGCCCCCGCATGGGCGCTGAAGTCCGACTCCAATCAGCCGGTGAGCATCGACTCGCTGAAACAGTCTCTGGACATGCAGAGCAACGTCAGCACCTTTACCGATAACGTGGTGATCAAGCAAGGCACCATCGATATCAAAGCGGACAAAGTCGTGGTCACCCGCCCAGGCGGCGATCAGAACAAAACCTATATTGAAGCTTTCGGCAACCCGGTAACCTTCTATCAGATGCAAGACAGCGGCAAGCCGGTGAAAGGCCACGCTCAGAAGGTGCGTTACGATGTGGCGTCTCAGTTGGTGACCCTGACCGGGAACGCCTACCTGGAACAGCTCGACAGCAACGTCAAGGGCGATCGCATCACCTACCTGGTGCAACAGCAGCAAATGCAGGCGTTTAGCGATAAAGGCAAGCGCGTGACTACGGTTCTGGTACCGTCGCAGTTGCAAGACAAAAACGGGCAAAACAAGAGTAACTAATCACTTATGGCTACACTCATCGCAGAAAACCTGGCGAAAGCCTACAAGGGCCGCAAAGTCGTTGAAGACGTCAGCCTGAAAGTGAAATCCGGCGAGATCGTCGGCCTGCTGGGGCCAAACGGCGCCGGCAAGACCACCACGTTCTACATGGTGGTCGGTATCGTTCAGCGTGACGCCGGACGTATCGTGATTGACGAAGAAGACATCAGCCTGCTGCCGCTGCACGCCCGTGCGCGTCGTGGCATCGGCTATCTGCCGCAGGAAGCCTCGATCTTCCGCCGCCTGAGCGTTTACGACAACCTGATGGCGGTGCTGGAGATCCGTGACGATCTCAGCAGCGAACAGCGGGCGGACCGTGCGGTGGAGCTGATGGAAGAGTTCCATATCTCCCATCTGCGCGACAACCTGGGCCAGGCGCTGTCCGGTGGCGAACGTCGCCGCGTGGAGATCGCCCGTGCGCTGGCGGCTAACCCGAAATTCATCCTGCTGGATGAACCCTTCGCCGGGGTTGACCCGATTTCCGTTATCGACATTAAAAAAATTATCGAGCACTTGCGTGACAGCGGCCTGGGCGTGCTGATCACCGACCATAACGTGCGCGAAACGCTGGACGTGTGTGAACGCGCCTATATCGTCAGCCAGGGCAAACTGATTGCTCACGGCACGCCGGATGCTATTCTGGCCGATGAGCAGGTAAAACGCGTTTATCTGGGCGAAGAATTCCGCCTCTGAGTACCGGCGCGTCCTGATGGGCGACTGTTAACGGAAGTAGACTGAAGAATATGAAGCAAGGTTTGCAACTCAGGTTTAGCCAACAACTGGCAATGACCCCCCAGCTCCAGCAGGCCATACGACTGCTGCAGTTGTCCACGCTTGAGCTCCAGCAGGAGATACAGCTGGCGTTAGAGAGCAATCCACTGCTTGAACAGACCGATCTGCACGAAGAAATCGACGCGAAAGAGACGACCGAAACCGAAGGTTTGGATACCCGGGAGGCGCTGGAACAAAAGGACATGCCCGAAGAGCTGCCGCTGGACGCCACCTGGGACGAGATCTATACCGCCGGAACTCCGTCAGGAACTCGCACCGATTACAGTGACGACGAACTGCCGGTGTATCAGGGTGAAACCACCCAAACCCTGCAGGATTACCTGATGTGGCAGGTGGATCTGACGCCGTTTTCCGATACCGATGCTGCCATTGCCACCTCGATCGTCGACGCCGTCGATGACACCGGCTATCTCACCGTGCCGCTGGAAGACATTCTGGAGAGCATGGGTGACGAGAATGTGACAATGGACGAAGTCGAGGCGGTATTGAAGCGCGTACAGCGGTTTGATCCGGTTGGCGTCGCGGCGCGCGACCTGCGCGATTGTCTGCTGGTTCAGCTATCCCAATACGCCCAAGACACGCCTTACCTGGCGGAAGCGCGCCTGATCATCAGCGAACATCTGGACTTGCTGGCTAACCACGACTTTCGCAGCCTGATGCGAACAACGCGCTCAAAAGAAGATACACTGAAAGAAGCGATGTTGCTGATCCAGTCACTCGATCCGCGTCCAGGCCAGTCGATCAACACCGGCGAATCTGAGTACGTGATCCCGGACGTGCTGGTACGCAAAGTGCAGGATGTGTGGACGGTCGAGCTCAACAGCGACAGCATCCCAAGGCTGAAGATCAATCAGCAGTATGCCGCTCTGGGCAATAGCGCGCGTAACGACAGCGACGGTCAGTACATCCGCAGCAATTTGCAGGAGGCGAAATGGCTGATCAAGAGCCTGGAAAGCCGCAATGACACCCTGCTGAAAGTTTCGCGCTGCATCGTCGAGCAGCAGCAGGCGTTCTTTGAGCAAGGCGCGGAATTTATGAAGCCCATGGTGCTGGCGGATATCGCTCAGGCCGTGGAGATGCATGAATCGACAATCTCACGCGTGACCACGCAGAAGTTTTTGCACAGTCCGCGCGGCATTTTCGAATTGAAATATTTCTTCTCAAGCCACGTGAATACCGACAGCGGGGGCGAAGCTTCCTCTACGGCGATCCGGGCGGTGGTGAAGAAATTGATTGCGGCGGAAAACCCCGCCAAACCGCTCAGCGACAGCAAGCTGGCTACCCTGCTCTCCGATCAGGGGATCATCGTGGCGCGGCGTACCGTCGCCAAGTACCGAGAGTCTTTGTCCATCCCGCCGTCCAACCAACGTAAACAGTTGGTTTGACCTCTATTGAGAAGGAAGACACTATGCAGCTCAACATTACCGGACACCACATCGAAATCACCGAACCTTTGCGTGAGTTCGTGAACACCAAGTTCGCCAAACTCGAACAGTATTTTGACCGCATAAATCAGGTGTATGTCGTGCTTAGTGTGGAAAAAGTGCAGCAGATTGCAGAAGCGACGGTGCACGTGAATGGAGGCGAGTTGCACGCCACCTCGGAAGACGAGAACATGTATGCGGCAATTGATACCCTGATCGACAAACTGGCGCGTCAATTGAACAAACATAAAGACAAACTGAAACAACACTGACATTCTGGGCCGTTTCCGTCAGCGGGTACGGCTCAAACGTAGCCTCGGCCATCGGCGCGTTACCTGTTTGGGTACGCGCCGATAAGCCATCAGGGTTAAACAAGGCGAAAAATCACCTCACAAGCCTGCTTGCTGGTGTGGTTTTAAGTGAAGATGAGATGAACAACGAAACAATGCAGTTAAGCTCGGTATTAAATATCGAGTGCACCAGAAGCTCCGTACATTGCACCAGCAAGAAACGGGCTTTGGAAATTATCAGCGAACTGGCCGCCAAACAGCTCAATCTGCCACCCCAGGTGGTATTTGACGCGGTTCTCACCCGCGAGCGCATGGGCAGCACCGGTATCGGCAACGGTATCGCCATCCCCCATGGCAAACTGGAAGAGGACACACTGCGGGCCGTTGGCGTGTTTATTCGTCTCGACCAACCTATCGCCTTCGACGCCATTGATAACCAGCCGGTCGATCTGCTGTTCGCCCTGCTGGTGCCGGCCGACCAATGTAAAACCCATCTGCATACCCTGTCTCTGGTCGCCAAGCGTCTGGCCGACAAAACAGTATGCCGCCGCCTGCGCGCGGCGCAAAGTGACGAAGAGCTTTACCAAATCATCACCGAGTAACGCCCGGCTGGCGTGACTTCCAGCCCGGATAACGATACTGTTTAGCCATGATGGATTCCGGTTCAGGCCGGAATAATAAAGTTTCTAACGGTGGCGATAAACGCCACTGAGATGCCAGGGGGAGTTGCCACATGGTGCTGATGATTGTCAGCGGCCGTTCCGGTTCAGGGAAATCCGTCGCCTTACGGGCGCTGGAAGACATGGGTTTTTACTGCGTTGATAACCTGCCCGTGGTACTGCTGCCGCAGCTTGCCAATACGCTGGCGGAACGCAACAGCTCCGCGGCGGTAAGCATCGACGTGCGTAACATGCCGGAATCGCCGGAAGTGTTTGAATATGCGATGACCCAACTGCCGGACAGCTTTTCGCCGCAGTTGCTGTTCCTTGATGCCGACCGTAACACACTGATTCGTCGTTACAGTGATACTCGTCGCTTACACCCGCTGTCCAGCAAGAATCTGTCGCTGGAAAGCGCCATCGATGAAGAAAGCGATCTGCTGGAACCACTGCGTTCACGAGCCGATCTGATCATCGACACCTCGGAAATGTCGGTGCATGAACTGGCCGAAATGCTGCGTACCCGTTTACTGGGCAAACGCGAGCGCGAGCTGACCATGGTGTTTGAATCCTTCGGCTTTAAGCACGGTATCCCGATCGACGCCGATTACGTGTTCGACGTACGTTTCCTGCCGAACCCACACTGGGATCCTAAACTTCGCCCGATGACCGGCCTGGATAAACCCGTCGCCTCATTCCTCGATCGCCACACTGAGGTGCACAACTTTATCTACCAGACCCGCAGCTATCTGGAACAGTGGTTGCCAATGCTGGAAACCAACAACCGCAGCTATCTGACGGTGGCCATTGGCTGTACCGGCGGTAAACACCGTTCAGTCTACGTAGCGGAACAGTTGGCCGATTACTTCCGCTCACGCGGCAAGAACGTACAGTCACGCCACCGCACGCTGGAAAAACGCAAACAATGACGGTCAAGCAAACGGTTGAAATCAAAAACAAACTGGGCATGCACGCCCGCCCGGCGATGAAGCTGTTCGAGCTGGTGCAGAGTTTTGATGCCGAAGTGATGCTGCGCAACGACAGCGGCACCGAGGCCGAGGCCAGCAGCGTGATTGCGCTGCTGATGCTGGACTCTGCGCAAGGGCGCCATATCGAGGTGGAAGCCACCGGGCCGGATGAGGTTAAAGCGCTGGCCGCGGTGATTGAACTGATTAATTCCGGTTTTGACGAAGACTAAAATACTGGGGGCGCTATTGCGCCCTTTTCATTAGACCTAACCCCTCCAGTCCTAGATCCGGCTCAAACAGTCCAGCGCCACCGCCTTGAAGCTATCGAAGTTGTTGCTGCCCAACAGGCGGCTCATTGACCGCTCGCGTACAAAGGTGACAAACAGCTCATAAATAGCCATCGCTTCTTCGTAATCGCTTTTGCTGATCGCCAACAGGAAGATCACGTGGGCGATTTCGCCCTCTCCCCAGACCACACCCTGCGGCGCCAGCAACGTCACCACCACGGTTTTTTTCGCCAACAGGCCCAGCGAGTGCGGCAGTGCGATCCCCTCGCCCAGCAGCGTGGAAACTATCGCCTCGCGCTCTACGACCGACGGATAAAAGTCACCACCCACGTAGCCTTCGCGCTCAAGCTGGCTGCACACTTTCTGGAACAATTGCGCCTGAGTCAGCGGCTCGTTCACCACCATAAAATGGTCGGCGTCGAAAAACTTCTCCAGCATATAGGGCTTGGTGCGATCCACCAGCACCAGCTTACCCAACTGTTCTAGTTGGTATTCGGTCGGGAACGGTGACATCACCACCACCGGTTTGTTCTTTTCACTGACCCGCGCGTTGGAAATGACAAAGTCTTCGTCGATATGATTGAGCACCTCGTAATCGCGTAGCGAAACGATGCGCGTCATCACCAACTGCGGGTATTTGCGTGCGATTTGCGCCTGGATCATCCGGACCGTCGAGTTGCCGGTATCGCAGACCAACATCACCTGCGGATGGCGCTCATAACCGATGTTGTAATGCCGCTCCAGGCCAACGCCAATGTGCAGCACCAAATAGCCGATCTCGTTTTCACTCAGGGTATAAGGCGTGTATTTTCCCCAGCTCGATACGGCCGCCAGCGTCACGTCGTAGGCCATCGGGTAGTGCTGCTTGATGTTCGCCAACAGCGGGTTGGGGATATTAATCTGGTATTTCACCCGGGTGATCATGGTTTTGATGTGGGTGAGCAGATCGGCCCGCAGCTGCTTGTCCCCTTGCAGGTTGTAGTTATAGTGCGAATTGATATACGACAGGATGTAATCCACCAGCGCTTCTTCATCGTCGGCGTTGATCTCGGTCGGCTGCACCTCCTGCACACGACGCGCGGCGATGTTGACCCGTAGATAAGCCTCCTCCGCCATCGAGACCTCTTTGCCGCTGGCTTTGCGTAACTCCCCGGCTAGCCAGGTAGAAGCCTTACGCACAGCGTCATCACCGTCCTCAACGTCAAAATCCGGCAACGGATAGCCGTCGGTAATGCGCCGCAATGCCACCGCACAGTAGAAAATCAGGTACTGTTCACCTTCGTCGGTCAGACGAATAGCATATTGAGACAACAGCGGATGCAGCAGCCCGGCAAAGGTCGCCACCTGCGGTTGCTGCAGGATCTCATTGTTAAGCAATGGGTTCTCGGCATCGGCCAAATGCAGTTGGAATAACAAGTCGGTCAGGCAGGCGCGGATCGCCATCTCCGAGCCGAACAGCTTCATGCCATAGCGCGGCTTGGTCTCGATGGTCAACTGATAGTGCGCCAGGCGCTCCCTCACCTCAGCCATGTCGTTTTGCAGCGTGCCGCGGCTGACAAACCATTCGTCGGCTAAATCTTCTAGCTTCAGAGAAAAGGCTGAGGTCAAAAAACGAACCAGCAGATAGTGTACCCGCTCCTGTGCGCTGCGTGGCGTGGCGTGTTTTTTACGCTCCTGATGCTGCAGGGCGCTGAACAACCTGGCGTCATCCACCTGCAGGCGATAGCCCGCACCGCGGCTATGCACAAAGTGCGCACCATATTTTTCCAAAATATCGTTCAGCGCGGTGATATCAGCCCGCACGGTTCGGGTGGACACGGCAAAACGTTTCGCCAACTCGTCCTGCGGCAAGGTTTCAGACTGCAAAGCATCGAACAGATAGGCCAAACGCGGGTAGGGAAATCGCACCATTCTCTTTCCGTCAATTAGAGTGCCCGCCAGGTGGATCCGGCGGGCAACAAGTTACTTGGCTAGCGGCAAGAACACCATTTGCGAGGGACTGCCGACCGGCGTATAGCCTTCAACAAAGCTGAGTTTGCCACTGGCCTTATCCACGCTGAAACGGGTGATGTTATCGCTGCGTTGATTCATCGCATACAGATAGCGCCCGTCCGGACTCAGCGTTAACGAGCGCGGATAATCCCCGCGCGTCCAGGTTTCCGCCACCGAATGCAGCTCGCCGCCACTGCCAACGCTGAACTGCGCGATGCTGTTATGCAGCCGATTGGCCACGTACAGATTTTTGCCATCCTCGCTCAGCACCAGGCCGGCGGCGAAGTTGGTGCCCTTATAATCGGCTGGCAGCGAAGAGATCACGTGCAACTGTTTCAGAGTACCTTTTTGGTTATCAAAACGGTAGCTGGTCAGCGTGGAAGCCTCTTCGTTCACCAGCAGCAAGGTTTTCCCGTCCGGATGAAACACGAAATGACGCGGCCCGGCGCCGGCGGAAGATGCCGCGATCCACGGCGGATCGTTCGGCGTTAACTGGCCGCTGGCATCGTCAAAGCGCCATTGATAAATACGATCCAGCCCCAGATCGGTGGAGAACACAAACTTGCCGCTCGGATCGCTGGCGATCATATGCGCATGCGGGCCGTTGTGATCGCTGATAGCAAAGCTGCCCTCCACCGCCGCCTCAGGCTTGCCGGCCCCTGCCGGTCCTTGCTGTTGCTGCACCGAACTGGCCGTGCCCAGCTTGCCGTCGCTTTCAACCGGGAAAGCCGCTACGGTGCCGCTGACATAGTTTGCCACCAAAAGATGACGACCGTTTGGCGTCAGGAAGAGATAAACCGGCCCCGCCCCCTGCGCATCAACCTGATTGAGCTGGGTCAGGTTGCCGTCCATCGGATTGATACGGTAAGCAATAATGCCGCCATGCTGAGTCCCGTTAAAGTCAGCCACTTCGCTGGCGACATACAGCGTCTGGCCTTTGGCATCCACGGTAAGCTGTGCTGGGTTCGGCTGGCTGCTGGCCAGGGTTCTGGCGCTCAGTGCGCCGCTGACCGGATCGACCTGCACCCGGTAAACGCCTTCGCCGTTAGGGTTGTAAGTACCGATATAAGCAAAATGAGATGACGTAGATTTCATTGCATCCTCAGCATGAAGCGCCGGGCTAGCCATCGCCAGCAGCGCCAGAGTGACTGCAGTTCGCAGGGTGGAAGATGTTTGCCAGTTTCGCATAGTTATCCTGATGGTATACCCGTCATCTTTCAAGCCACAGCGTAGTTAGCTGCAACTTGAAAGCCAGAGGGGAAAGATAGCGGCGCGGTGTGCCCGCGCCTGGGGATACAGAGCCTGCGCCTCCCTGCCTTACGTCATCCGATAATGTGCTTTAACCCACCAGCTTTTTGGTGGTCGCCAGCAGGGTTTTCACGTCCTGTGGGCGGGTGTTACCGGTGCTGGAGTCGATGATTGAGCTATAGATGTGCGGGATCACGCGCTTCACGCCGGCAGCCAATGCGATCTCGACGATCGGCTCGAAGTTTTCCAGATCGATACCGCCGGTCGGTTCCAGCATAAAGTCATGCTCGGCACAGGCTTTGGCGACATAATCGTATTCCTCTCTGCATGCCAGTCCGCCCATCGGGAAATATTTGATTGAGCTACCGCCCATGTCTTTCAACAAGGCGATGGCGGTTTCCACCGGCACAATGCCGTCCGGCGCGGCAGCGCTCAGCGGCCCCGTCGAAATTTTTACCCAGCCAACGCGGCCGGTTGGCGACACCAGACCGTTCACCACGCTGTCATTCTGCCCCAGCAGCGCACGGCTAGCGCCCACGCCGGTAAACACCTGATTGACGTGCTGCGGCTGTACCCGCTGGGAAATCAGGCTGACCATCGCCGATTGTTTAGGATCGCCTGCGCCCAAGCCTACCGACAGCGCATTTTCTATCAGACGCGCATAACGCTGCATGTCCGCAACTGCACTGTCGACGTCCGGGTAGTTCTTGGAAAGCACCCCTACCAGCACATGCCCTTCTGCCGCCGCATAAATCTCCTGCGCGTTGTCTTTCGAACCGGCCAACACGTTGAGGCACACGCGATCGCGATAGTAGTTAGGTTGCAGCTTCATGCTTGTTTCTCCGTGAACAGATTTTTAATACAGGTGAAAACGGTCATCAGCTGTTGCTGATCAACGCTGCGCACGTCCACTTCAATCTTGCCTTCGTTAGCTTTATAGCCACGGAAGTAGATAGCGATCTCGCCGGTTTTCAGCGCCTGCACAATGTCGTAGGTCGACCATCCCAGCACCGCTTCGTCGAACGTGATTTCTGCCCGTGCGATATCACGCCCGGCGCTGTCCCAGACGGTTTTGGCACTGATACCGGTCAGGGTATTCAGACTGTCGATAAACGGCGTCATTCTTTCAACCATCTGCTGCCCGGTGGTTTTCTCCAGCCGCAGGTAGCTTTCTATCGCCTGCGTCAGGCCGAGGATGCCCTCTTTGCCGACCTTCATCGCCCGGCCGATACCGCCGGTTTGCAGCTTCACCCATTCGACGTACTGTTTCTTGCCAATCACCAGACCGCTGGTCGGGCCTTCGATGGCCTTGGCGCCGCTGTAAACCACCAGGTCGGCTCCCATCTGGTAGTAGCACAGCAGATCTTCTTCCGCCGCGGCATCGACGATCAGCGGCAGGTTATGTTTGCGCGCCACCACCACCGCCTGCTCAACGGAAAGAATGCTTTTCTGCACGCAGTGGTGTGACTTGATATAGAGGATCGCCGCCGTTTGCGGCGTAATGCAGGCCTCGAGCTGCTCGGCGGAACACTCGTTGGCGTAACCGGCTTCAACCACCTTGCCGCCGCCCAGCGCCACCATGGTATCGACCGGCGCACCAAAGTTGACGTTATGACCGCGCGGCAATACGATTTCGCGCGGAACGGTAATAGGCGCGGAGTGCAGGTTCACCAACAGGTTGGCGTTGTCTTTGACGATCAGCGCCGCCACTGACTGGGCAATGCCCGCCGAGGCGCAGGAAACCACCACCGCGCTTTCGACATTCAGCAAATTGGCGATGTAAGCGCCGGTTTTGTCGACCAGATCCTTGATTTCGAAGTAGTGGTTCATGCCGTAATCCACGGCATCAATGACGTCCTGCCGCGGCGTAGACACGCCGAGTACAGTCATGCGACCTGAAGTGTTGATGACCTGTTTTAAATTATATTTTTCATAAATCGAAGACATGAGCGGCTTTCCCTTCATCGGTTAATAGGATTTCCCCGGCCACCACGGCGGCCAGCGGGACCAGCAATTGTTGGCCCTCGGCCGACTGCCCTTCTGAATCGGCGAACACCTGTGGCCCCTGACGGAGCTCGAACAGCGTGAAATCGGCATCGCAGCCCGGTTCTAGTCGCCCCTTATGGGACAGATGCAGCGCCGAGGCGGCATTTTCCGTAACGCAGGCAATCACCTGCGGCAGCGATAACCCAACGCTGAAGAATTTGGACATCACCGTCGCCAGGCTGTGTACCGGCCCGGCCATCCGGTTGCGACAGTAGATATCGGAGCTGATGGTATGCGGTAAAATGCCGAGCGCTATCGCCTGACGCGCCACCTCGAAGCTGAAGCTGGCGGTGCCGTGGCCAACATCCAGCAGGACGCCGCGCTTTAGCGCGCGCTGGATAGACTCACGCAGCGTGCCCGCCGGCGTCAGAATGCGATTCGGTTTGCCGTTGTAGCAGTGAGTGATAATGTCGCCACGGGTTAGCAGATCGGCTATTTCATCCAGATCCGGCGGGTTATTGCCAATATGAACCATCAACGGCAACAGGTTATTTTCTTGCTGGATCTCTTTGGCCAGCACCAGCGGCCGGATGCCGTTCTGGCCAACGACGCTGCTGCTCATGCGCGCCTTGATGCCGATGACAAAACCGGCATGTTTGTCGATCGCCCGGCTGACTTTCTGTTTGTCGATGTCTGCCAAATCAGCCAGTTCGTTCTGACGCAGCAGGCCGATGCGCGAAATGTTCAGGAAGGCGAAAACGTTGGTTTTGCTGCTGCGCGTCAGCGTATAAAACGCATCCACGTCGTCGGTGCCGGTGCTGCCGGCATCCACCACCGTGGTGACGCCACAGGCCGTCCCGACCAAGTCCGGTTGGTCATGGTAAATCGGCGAAGAGGGGTAGCAGTGCACGTGGGAGTCGATCCAGCCGGCGCTCAGGCGGCAGTTACCCGCCAGATCCAGTCTTCGATGGGCGTGGACGTCGTCGGCCAATTGACCCACTTCGGTAATCTTGCCGTCTTTGACCGCCAGATCCACCAGCCGATCATCCGCCAGTCTGGCGCCTGTGATTACTAAGTCATACATACCGCATTACTCCTTTTACAGCCTGGGGACGGCACCCGGTACCGCCCCCAGCAATCACGTTCGTGATTAGGCGATAGCTACCGGGAAAATGGCCCCTAACAGCATCGCACCGAGGATCGCCCCACCGGTGATCGGCTTATTCCAGATATAGAACAGCAAGGCGCCAAGCAGCGAGCCGATACCGATCGGAATGGAAGCGGTCATCGCCGACAAGATGATCAACGGCCCCAGGAAACGCCCTGAGGAGTTACCGGCGCCCATCATCACGTCCGCCCCGTAGGTGGAGTTGCTCTGATTGATGGTAAATTTACGCGCCAAAATGATCAGGTAGCCAATCGCCAGGCCAATCACCAGGCCGGTCACCAGCGAGGCGGCAAAGTTAGCGACCGGGAAAATGATCCCCGCCCCCAGCAGCAGCGCCGGAACCCCCAGCCCCACGCCGGTCTGGATCGCACCGCCGATGTCCAGGATCCCCACCAGCGAACCTTCAATGATGCGCGCAAACAGGAAGCTGGCCCCGAAGGCCGCCACGGCACCGTAAACGCCAGTGTCCATTCCCGCACGCAGCATGGAAACAAAGGCCACTTCGTTAAACGCGCCGATGCCGTACAGGTAGTACATATGTGTTCCGGCGAACACGCCTGAGGAAAGCAGACCGACAAAAATCGGGAATGACCAGTCGGCATACCAGAAGCCTTTTTGGGTTTGTTCTTCCATTATCCAGCTCCTTATTTACCGCTCAGGGTGTTGTGAATGGCGTCCAACCAACCCGGCACGCCAAGGCTGAAGGACTCGAGGACTTTCATGTCGAAGCCGCGGAAGAACCCGCTCAGCACGAACAGCAGCACGATCACCGCCATCATGATCTTGGTGATTTTGTTCCAGCCGCTCTCTTCCACGCCTTTACCGATCAGGATGCCCAGCACCAGCCCCGGTACGGCGTTGCCCATAATCAGCTGCGCCAGGCCGCCGAAGATGGTGCCCCAGAAGCCGGAACGGCGTCCGGCGTCGATCGCCGCCAGCCAGAAGATCACCGGCATCACGGTATTCACCAGCAGGTTTGCTGCCGGCACCAGCACCTTGATCGCCGTCACCTGCAATGCGGCAGGCACGGCGGAAGCGGTGGTATTCAGGAAGGCCACAACCAGCATGCCGATGATGCCGCAGGCGATAGCCATTTTTTTCGGATCGTGCAGCGTTTGCGCCAGGTTGCGGTTTTTGACCATCAACGCAGCCGCGCCCCAGTGTGGAATAATGCGGTGGTCAACGTCCTGCGTGAAGGCCCCTGCTGCCACGGAAGACGCCCAGGCGTTGAAGAAGAAGCCCAGACCGAATGAGAAGTGGGAAGCCGGGTCACCCTCGCAGGAGTTCAACTCGCCCAAGGTGCGGAAAGCTCCCATGCCCTGTGTCGTCGGAGCATGGAACATACGTGCGGCGCCGGCCCCTACGCCAACCCCCACCAGTCCGCCGATAATAAGCGACTTAAATAAGATGATTAAAAACATCAGTATACCCTTTGATTTATGCTAACGTTTTTATTTCGCGACGAAGACAACTTTTTCTGTATTGATCATTGTCACGTTCACGGTTATTTCCAGAGCCACGAAGTAGCTTTTTCTTTCGCGCGGCAGAAAGAAAAACAGAAACTTTTCTTTTGTTATTTTCTCTTCTGCTTTTAATACGCTGACATCCTGCGGTTCAATACGCAGCAGAATATTACCGGTGGATTTTAATACCGCGCCCTGCACATTGGCCAAGGCGGAAGCAAAAGCTTTCGCTTTGCTATCGCCCTTACCCTCCACCTTTACCGACGTTGTATATTGTTCTTTCATTACGGGTTGCCGTGTTTTTTGACGTAGGCTTCAACCAGTCTTTGACCCAGCTCTTCTTTATCCATAAAACCAAAACCCAATACGGTGCAGCCTTCGTTTATTGCCGTCACGCCCTCATCAATGGAACGCATGCCGTATTTGGCTTTGTAGCCATATTTAGTCTGGGCGGTAATGGCCCCGGCACCGCCGCTGCCGCAGAAAGAAATCCCCAGCTGCGCGCCTTCCGCTTTCATCACGTCACCCAGCTTCATGTCGGCCGCCACACCGGGGATCACGATGGCTTTTCCGCCTGCGTTTTCAATACCCTGACCCACTTTCTGACCTTTACCCAAACGATCGCCAATCACTACGGTAATCTGACCCATGGTATTTTCTCCTGATTAATTTAATTCGGTAAAAGCTATTGGTTATTATCTTTTGCCACTTCAAAATGGACGGAAAGCAAATAAGCCTCTTCAATCGGCAGAGTGGTAAATTGGTCGACTACCCGCTCCGCCATTTGCATGGATTCCGCCGAGATCTCGTCAAACAGTGATTTATCGACTTCCGGTAATGGCTCGCCGGTTATTGAGCGCAACACCATGGCGCGAATATGCGACTCCAGCATCTGTTGCTGCACCGCATTGGTATAAATATCTTCGGCGTTTAGCATGGCGGTAATATCAGCCAGCACCCGTTCGGTTATCGCCCCGGCCGTGCTGACATCAGGTTGTACACTATTTTCTCTCGCAGCAGATCCATCATTCACTTTTCAGCACCCCTAGATCCAAACATGATTCCGTAAGTCGCACAGCACATCACCTGAATAAGCCGCCTTCTCTGATGCCTTTACCCTAACCCCGGAGCGATATTCTGTGTACTCTGTTTTTTTCCAGTTGAAAGTGGAAATTCAATGACCGTCAGGGATCCATTTCGCAAAATAAGCATCTGCCAGATAATTCAATTAGATTACAAAAAGATATCGCCACAAAAGGTTTCCAGTTGAGCCAAGGGAGGTGAAAAGCTTCGTGATCGGGATCTCTTTCTTTTCCCGGCTTAACCGCCTACTATCGGTAAGACAATTCGACATCAACAACACCCCCGTACCTCTGGCGCGGGGGTTTTGCTTTTGTGCTGTTTTTCCGAATTTATGGGCGCGTTACCCGACGCCTTTTGATTTGACTGGAGAGTGGAATGACCAAGCCAACCATTACTATTAATGAGCTGGATGCGGAACGCCTGGATGCGCTATTGGAACAACCGGCCTTTGCCAACACCGATGTCGCGGCTGCGCTGAACATCGAGCTGGATCGCGCCGAAATTCTGCCGCCGTCCCAGATCCCGGCCAACGTAGTGACCATGAACAGCCGCGTACGTTTCCGCGATCTGCACACGGCAGAAGAACACGTGCGTACGCTGGTTTACCCGGCTTCGCTGAAGGATAGCCACGAACAGCTGTCGGTGATGGCGCCGCTGGGCGCAGCGCTGCTGGGCATGCACATCGGCAACCAGATTACCTGGCAGTTGCCGAACGGTGAAGAAGCGCGTATCGAAGTGCTGGAACTGTTGTACCAGCCGGAAGCGGCGGGTGAATACCACCGCTAAGCGGTTTTCAGGGCGGTGACCAGCCGCCCTTTCTGTCTCTTACACACCGATGGCGATCAAAACCAGGATCAGCAACAGCACGTAAATTCTGGCATGCAGCCGATCATTGACCTTCGGCAGCCACTTCCTGGCAACCACCGTCCCCACGACACCGCTCGTCACCAACTGCCCGAGCAGAGCCAGATTGACGTAACCCAGATAGTGCGGCCCTGTCATTTCTCTCCATCCCAAACCGACGTACATCAATGCCCCCACGACGGCGACAGGGATCGACAACGCATTGGCCGAACTGACGCAATGCCGCATCTCGAACCCATGGCGACGCAACAGAGGCACCGTCATCACGCTCCCCCCTACGCCGAGCAGGGTCGCGATGACACCAATCAGCGGACCGCCGATCAACAGAGTCGATGGTGAAAGTGCAGCGCGTACCGGCTTAACCAAAAACCCCGGCCTGAACAGACAATCCGCAATCGTCACCAGGATGTAAATCACAAACAACAAGCGCACCGTGCCGTCCGCCAACAGGCTGGATGCAAAAGCCCCCAGCACCGCCCCCATCCCGATATAAAAAATGAGCGGGACCAGAGTTTCACGCAGCAGGTTGCCGCTGCGCCACTGGGAAAAAGTGGCGTAACCTGCCGTGAAAATCATCACCGCCGTCGAGGTGGCCACTGCGATATGCATCGCCTGACCAGGCTGTTCCCCCGAGGCGATCACCAGATGGTAAACCAGTGGCACCACCACAAAACCACCGCCAAAACCGAACACGATGGTCGTCATACCGGTAACAACGCCGGTCAACAGCACGAAAATAATATCCACCATAGCCGCAGGCGCTCCTGAGTAAAGATGTCGAGCGGCAGCATAAAACACCGGCTTTTGGCTTGCTTCATATCAAAGGCCAACTATCATTGCGTTTCGGCCAACTGTTCAGCGAAAAGCTTTATGCGCAATCGACATATTGACGATCTCGACTCGGTGCAAAGGCCCGTAATTGCTATTGGCACCGACTACCCAAGGGGTTACCTGCTGCCTATGCACCAGCATCGGCGCGCTCAATTGCTTTACGGCGCCACCGGGGTAATGCACGTGTTCACCCGTCAGGGGAACTGGATTGTGCCGCCTCAGCATGCGGTGTGGCTGCCCCCACAGATGGCGCATGAAGTAAGAATGGTCGGCGTCACGACCCGCAGCCTGTACATTGAACCGGTCGCGTTGTTGGTTGACCCACCACAGGATTGCCAGGTGGTCAGCGTAACGCCGCTGATGCGCCAACTGTTGATGGCCGCCGTCGATATGCCACTGGATTACGATGAGCAAGGCCGGGATGGCGCGCTGGTTAGCCTGCTGCTGCATGAGCTGGCCAATCTACCGCCTCTGCCGCTGCATATCCCCCTGCCGGCGGACCGGCGGCTGAGTGAACTCTGCCAGCAATTCCTGCAACACCCTGACGCGCACGATTCACCTCAGGCATGGGCTTCGCGGCTGTATATGAGCATCCGCAGTTTCAGCCGCCTGTTTCGCGCTCAGACAGGAATGTCCTTCTCACAATGGCGTCAGCGTGCCTGCGTGGTGTTGGCGCTGGCCCAATTGGCCGAAGGCAGCAGCGTGACGCAGGTGGCTCTGGAATTGGGGTATGAAAGCAGCGCGGCGTTTGCCACCATGTTTCGCCGCGTGCTGGGGCAGGCGCCGTCCTGCTATCTGGCTTCAGAACGGCGCGAAAGGGGTTAGCGGAACTTCTTGTGGTTAGCGTCGCGGGTTTGTTTGAAGCCCTGCGCGACCTGCTTGGCTTCGGCCAGCTTGCCCTGGTTGGCCAGCGCCAGCGATTGGTCGATCTGACCGATCAGCGTGTCCAGCCCGTGGTGGAAATCTTTTATCTCCGGGCTATCGGGCGCTTTGTCCTCCAGCTTGGGCGGCGTGCTTTGCTTTGCATCCACTGCGGCTGCGCGCATGTTCTGCAAACTTTGCTTCAAGGTATCCGTGGAGTCAGTGCTCAGCACCGTTTTGTAATTGCCTGCGATGGTATCCATATCGTCGGCCAGATCGGCCGCGACCGCCAGTGAACTGGCGCCCAGCAGCGCCAGCGCCATCAGCGCTTTCAGTTTGTTCGACATGCTTGCTCACCTTCCAGTTATTGTTTTAGTGGTCCCCTTTTAGGGCCGTGCGCCGTCATTGACCACGCCATGACGCAGCACAGCCTAAACATAGGCAAGGGAGCAGAAAACCGAAACCGGAGATTTGTAAGCAAGGTTAAAACAGAGGAAGGGGAAACGGCTGGCAACCGGAGCGGCCAGCCGTGGCGAACATTATTGACCGGCGATTTTCATGTCCGGCAGTAAAACGGAGCCGCACTGAATATTGCTGCGGGTTTCGATGTCGCTGCCCACGCTGACAATGTTGCGCAGCATATCCTTGAGGTTGCCGGCGATGGTGATCTCGCTGACCGGATACTGGATCTCGCCGTTTTCCACCCAGAAACCGGCGGCGCCACGCGAATAGTCACCGGTAATACCGCTAACGCCCTGGCCCATCAGTTCGGTCACCACCAGGCCCGTGCCCAGTTGCTTCAGCATGCCGGCAAAGTCATTACCCTGCCCGGCAATGCGCCAGTTGTGAATACCGCCTGCGTGCCCGGTGCTGTGCATACCGAGCTTGCGGGCCGCATAGCTGGTCAGCAGCCAGGTTTGCAGTACGCCATCTTTAACGATGTCGCGCCGTTGGGTGCGTACGCCTTCGCTGTCGAACGGCGTGGAAGCCAGGCCTTTCAGCAGGTGCGGGTGTTCTTCAATGGTCAGCCAGTCCGGCAAGATCTGCTTGCCCAAAGAATCCAGCAGGAAGGTGGATTTACGGTAAACGCTGCTGCCGCTGATGGCGCCAACCAAATGCCCGAACAGGCCGGTCGCCACTTCGGAAGCGAACAGCACCGGGGCGGTCATGGTAGACAGCTTGCGCGGTGCCAGACGCGACAGCGTGCGGCGGGCACATTCCTGACCCACCCATTCAGGGCTTTCCAAATCGCCCATCGCACGGCCGATGGTATAGGCGTAGTCGCGCTCCATATCGCCATCCTGCTCGGCAATCACGCAGCTCGACAGCGAGTGCCGGCTGGAACAGTAGCTTTGCAGCATGCCATGACTGTTGCCGAACACCTTGATGCCGTAGTGGCTGTTAAAACTGCCGCCTTCGGTATTGGTGATGCGCTTGTCAGCCGCCAGCGAAGCCTGCTCTGCGCGAGCAGCCAATTCGATACCGCGTTCGGCGTCCAGTTCTGCCGGGTGGAACAGATCCAAGTCCGGTGCATCAAACGCCAACAGGTCCTTTTCCGCCGGGCCGGCGTTCGGATCTACCGAGGTGTAACGGGCAATATCCAGCGCCGCCTGCACGGTGCGGGCAATGGCATCCGGGCTGAGATCGGTGGAAGAAGCGCTGCCTTTGCGTTGCTGGTGATAAACGGTAATGCCCAACGCGCCATCGCTGTTGAACTCAACGTTCTCCACTTCGCCAAAGCGAGTGCTGACGCTGATACCGGTAGATTTGGTCACGGCAACTTCTGCCGCATCAGAACCGGCGCGCGCCAGTTCCAAAGCCTGTGAAACGGCCTGTTCCAGCGCCTTGCGCTGTTCTGCAACTTGAGTGACTACTTTCATCAATCTGCCATACTTAATCAGAAAATCGTTGAGAAAAGTGCCGTGGCGGCGTGGTTGCGCGCGGAGTCACGCGCAAAAATCATGTGATTTATACTTTTGAGTCTAACAGGAACCGCGTGGAATTTCGCATAAAGCGAGAACAGGGACACAGAATGATCGCTAAAACAGCAGGCTTATCACTCAATCACCAATTTTACTGATTTGCCTATATTGGCGAGCATGTTGATCAATGCATCAAGCGTAAATTTATCTGTTTTCCGGTTTACCACATCAGACACGCGCGGTCGTGAAGTGTGTAAATACCTTGCGGCTTCCTCTTGCCGATACCCTTCGTCCTCTATCCACGCGCTTATTTCTCCCATCAGTTGCCTTTTAAGCGCGATGATGTGTTCAATCTCTGCGTTGGATTGCTTCTGCAACTGCCGAGCCTCGTCAGGGGCAAAACCCAGGTCAGCGAACACATTGCCACCTTGTGGCGTAACATGCCTGGAATGGGTATCAATTGGCTTGGTCATTTTTTCTTACCCCGCTCTTCTATCACTGCGTCATAACGCGCTTTGATAATCTGAATATCGTGCTGACTAGTTTTCGCCGTTTTCTTCTGAAAACTGTGCAAAACATAAATAACTTCATTAAATTTAGCCACGTAAATCACTCTAAAAGCTCCTGCAAGGGCATATAAGCGAATTTCGCAAACGCCGGTGCCACACCCCTTCATCGGTTTCCAATTGCCGGGTTCTACTCCCTTTTGCACTTTGCTTAATTCAAACCCGGCCGCTCTACGTGCGTCCGCCGGAAACGCTAATAGATCCGCCAACGAGGAGCCACGCCAGTCTATGGCCTTTTCATTCTCATCATCCATGAGCCCCACCTCCATATGTATAAAATTTTATACGCGCGTGGTGATAAAAACAACAAATCAAAAAATAACTGTCGGTGAATAAGGCGGATTTCTTGTCGCATCGGCAGCTATACTCAATCTGCTCTGGCGCGCAATTGGCGGGTTGCTGGACAACCTGTTAGGATTAGCCTCTTTTTAACGGAGCCTACCATGAACAAACAGCCTGAAGACTGGCTCGACGATGTCCCGGAGAACACGGACGAGGACGATGACGAGATTATCTGGGTCAGTAAAAGTGAAATTAAACGTGATGCCGAAGCCCTGAAAGACCTGGGGACCGAACTGGTCGAACTGGGTAAAAACGCGCTGGAACGCATCCCGCTGGACGAAGATTTGCGCGCCGCAGTTGAGCTGGCGCAGAAGATCAAGAAAGAAGGCCGCCGCCGTCAGCTGCAGCTGATTGGCAAAATGCTGCGCGCCCGCGATGTAGAGCCGATCCAAACCGCGCTCGACAAGCTGAAGAACCGCCATAACCAACAGGTTTCGCTGTTCCACAAGCTGGAAGCGCTGCGTGACCGTCTGGTGGAAGAAGGTGATGACGCGATCCCGTCGATTCTGGCGCTGTATCCGGAAGCCGACCGCCAGCAGCTGCGCTCACTGGTGCGTAACGCACAGAAAGAGAAAGCCGCTAACAAGCCGCCGAAAGCTTACCGTCAAATTTTCCAATACCTGCGCGATCTGGCCGAAACCGCCGAATAATCGCCGCCGTCACCACGGGATGAACCCGATTCATCCCCGGTGATGTGCAGGTTCACCGCTGCTTTCACGGATATTGAAACGCAGGCTGCCTTCCAGTTCTTCTTCCGCCTCTTCAAACAACAGGATAATCGCACCAAAGCGACGTTTGCTGCGGGCGTTGAGATGGGTAAACTCAATCTCGACCGGCAGGCCGATATCCGCCGTGACCACGTCCCACAGCGCATCAAGATTGGCACCAAAAGCCTCATCCAGTGCAAACTTATGCGCAAAATCGCGGTAAAACGCCGGCAGATCGCTAATCTGATTAAAATCGAACTCTACTTTTGCCATCAAGCTCACTCCACCCGAATGAAGTTTTTATAATGGTCACGCGTGACAAAAATCAGGCCATCACTGGAATACAGCAGGCGATCGGCACCACGCCGGCCGCATTGGTAATTGATATCCGCCTCGCGCCATACCCGGCTGCGGGCCGCAGGCAGTTGTCCTTCACGGTTTGAGAAACGGTCGCCACCAATTGCCTTGCCCGGCAGCACCGAACACAGGTTGCCGTTACGTGCATCCCATCCCTGCTCGCGCGCCTGTTTTTTGGTGATGTAATAATCCGGCAGCCGCTGATGCTGCTGCAGGTAGCTCACCACCCTTTTTTGCTGCGTCAGTTGGTCAATACTCTGGCCTTCGGCCACCGCCGGTACGTTGGTAATCGCCCGATCGTTACCACGCAGTGCGCTAAAACCGGCTATCACAATGGCGATAACTACCGCCACGAGGATCCGCTTATTCATTGCTGTCCCTGAATTATGGCCGACAAGGGTGCACCGGCACCCATGCTAGTTGGATTTATAGATGAAGAGGATGAAGCAGAGATGACTGGTATGTAACGTTTTCACTTCAGGGAAACCACGCCCCACAACCTGCAACACCCATTCAAGCTAATCATGCCATTGTGCAGCGCGTCTGGCACTCAGTGCAACTCTGAAACAGGCCTCTATCAGGCAAGTATAGCCCCGGCAGGGGCGTTTGGCGTATCAGTCGATCAACGCGTGGCGGTAGCGATGCAGCATGCCGGCCAGGCGTTTTACCGGATCGGTAACGCTGAGCGGTGCGTGATAATCCACCAGCTTTTGCTGATAGTCATTCATTTCGTCCAGCAGCCGATCGTAATAGTAAGCGCGCTTCACGTCGTTCTTGGCCGAAACCACATGATCGGCAGTGTTGCGAATCTGCTTGTGGAACGCCGAAAGTTCCTCGCTAACCGGGATCTCCGCCCGCTGCATGCGCTGATGAGCAATGATCAGATTCAGCGCCAGCCGGTATTTGGCAATGTCGTTCGGGAACATCATCAGCAGTTGGTTAAGCTGCTGATACAGCGCCGGCAGATGGTTTTGCCGACGGCGCGACGCCTTGGTGGTCAGTGCCGATACTGCGCTGCTGACAAACTGGTTCAGCAGCGTGCGGCCGGTGCGTTCACGTGAATTATCGCGGATCAGCAACAGCACCATCAACCCCACGCAGCTACCGAGGAACTGGCCAAGCGCACCGTCGAGAAACTGAGTGACGTTGAATTCCATCGGGTTACTCAACACCAAAATGTTGATGGTCCCCGCCAGCAAGCCGAGCGAACCCAGCCGCCTTTTCTGCACTTCGATACCGATGAAAAACGCCAGCAGCCCGAGGCTGAGGCACAGCAGCAAAATGCTTTGCTGGGTCGCCGGCAGGATCACCATAAAGAACAGCGAACCGACCGGGATTGCCGCCAGCATGCCCAGCACAAAATCCATTGCGACCATACGTGGCGCGGGGGTACGCATCGCCAGCGAGGTGATCACCGCAATGATCACCATAAAACCGCTGCCGGAGGTCCAACCGGTCCACAGCCACAACAGGCTGCCGAAGGTCGTCGCCACAAAGGTACGCAGACCGTTGATCATCGCGTGATGGCCTTCCGCCGACGTCGGTTTGATCACCACCTCACTGCTCAGCACACTTTCTTCCACCGCACTGATGCTGCTGTTGGTGTGTACGCCTTTAGCCAATAACAGATAACGCGTGGCCGCCCCGACCCAACTGCTGATGGTCAGCAAGGTTTCGTCGGTGCGGTTGGTGGTCAGCACCTGGCGCAACAGCTTCATGCGCTTGTGAATTTCCTGCGGGGTATCCGCCGGCACCATCAGCAGTTCGCGAATATTCTCTTTCACCGCATCCGGATGATTCAGTAGGATTAAATACGTCTCGCAGGCCTGGGTAATCAGCGTCAGCGACAGCGTATGCAACGCCTGAACACGACGGTTCACCTTTTGCCAGCGTGAAGACTCCATCATCAGGTTGCTGCGCATGCCGTTCAGCGCAGTGGTGCTTTTCACCAGGTTGCTCCAGGCGCGGTCAATGTCTTCTTTCTCGGCATCGCTGATGCACATCTGCATCAAGCGGTACTGATCCACCAACAGTTGATCCACCGCGCGATCGATATCCTGCTTGATCGATCGCGGCGAGAACAACAGATCCGCCAGCACTGCGCTGACGATCCCCAGCACGATCTCGCTGCAGCGCTCAATGGCGAACTGCGGCGCTTCCAGCAGGTGGGATTCGCTGGTGGCGACCGTCACGATAATGATCAGCGCGGTATAACCGGCCAACCCCCAGGCGTAAGAATTCTCGACTTTAATCAGCGAGGACAACCAGGTACAAAAACCGGCCCAGATACAGCACAACAACAGCATCACAACGGGCGCACGCGCCGTAGTGACGATAATCGCCAGACCGACGAAACACCCGATAAAGGTACCGATGATACGCAGCCAGCCGCGGTGGCGGATAGCGCCGGAGAAGGGTTCGCCACCGGCGGCAAAGGCCGGGCCGGCGGCCACGATGGCGGCGGTCATCGCCGACCAACGTGGCGTTTCCAGATTGAGGTGGAAGCCGACAAACAGGGCAAACACAATGGCAAAGCTGAGCTTGAAGGCAAATCTCAGCCTGATAAAGGTTGGGTTATTCATTAACCGAACTCACGCAGCCGATGCATCAAACGCACAAAAGGCGAGCCGCTGTCGGTAGCGCGATCGTTCTTGCCGGTGATCACCACGGTAGCCGTGGTACCTGCCGGGTACGGATGCAATTGGTCTTTGTCATCCAGCAGAATTTTCACCGGCACGCGCTGTGCCAGGCGCACCCACTCCAGGTTGCTGTCGATCGACGCCAGCCCTTTGCTGTTCACGGTGCTGCTGCTGTTATTGACGGCGGCAGCCACGCTGTCGACGGTGCCATGCATGATACGGTTACTGCCCAACGGGGTAATTTCCGCACGATCGCCTTTGTTCAGACCATGCAGCTTGGTTTCTTCCAGATAGGCCAAAATATAGAAACTGTTTTTCTTCACCAGCGCCACAGCGACTGAACCGCGGGTAATGTACTCACCGGCATGCACGTTCAGGTTTGTGATCCAGCCATCGGCCGGTGCGCGCACAGTGGTACGTTCCAGATCCAGCTTCGCCAGTTCACGCGTCGCTACAGCCTTCGCCAACTGATGTTCTACGGTTTGCAGAACGTTATTCGCCTGGTCTATTTCTTCCTGCGACATCGCCTGCACGCCCAAGCGAACACGACGGCCCGCCTCCCTTCTTTTTTCCGCTGCCAAGGTCTGGTAGTAGGCCACGTCGGCGTTAGCTTCCGCCAGGGCCTGCTGGTAGCGCGGCTGGTCGATCACCAACAGCACCTGCCCTTTCTTGACCAACTGGTTATCCACCAGCGGCACGTCGGTCAGCAGCCCGGTAACGTCCGGCGCTATCGCCACCACGTCGGCAGTAAACTTGGCATCACGCGTCCAGGGGGACTCGGTGTAAAACACCCAGGCTTTGAATACGGCGACGATCCCCAGCAGGACCAGAATCAGAGTGATCGCGATTCGGGTTATTTTTATTGAAAAATTTTTCACAGCGACCTCAAACGAAAAGACATGAAATCAGATAGAACAAACAGCAGTACAGCGCGGTATTGAACAGCGCTGGATGCCAGACAAAATCGTAGATCCCGGTAGGCTGCAGCAGACGGCGCAGCAAGAAAAACAGCGCCAGAGAGACCAGCAATTCAAAAAATACCGGGGGGAACGACAGTCCGAAAATGACCATAACCGGAAGCAAACTCATCAATTTTTCCTTATTACTCACTGCACCGGGCGTAACCCTTTATACCCGTCATCTTTCAAGTTGCAGCGCTGTTATCTGCACTCGCTCACCCCAGTTACTTACTTAAGTAAGCGCCTGGGGTGAGCGAGCTGGTCGCCTAGCTGCAACTTGAAAGCTATAGGGTATATTTCATTCACATTCTCTTTACATTTTAGCCGACACGCACCACAAATTCCGCCCCAGACAGGTTGTCCAGGCCACGAACCTGAAAAAAAGGTAAACTCTGGAACGTACATCCGCGATAGGGAATGCGAGGATACCGGAGGGATCGGCCACGACGTCGGCGCCGATCGCACTCGCGCGTTGATAAGGTCTTTCCACCCGACCCCGTTATATTAGCGTGCTTACTATCAACTCATCAACAATCTGTGATCTAAATCACTTTTAAGCCAGAGTGAATAATGGAACGATTAAAACGGATGTCGGTATTCGCCAAAGTGGTTGAATGCGGGTCATTTACTGCGGCGGCGCGCCAACTCGATATGAGCGTTTCGTCTATCAGCCAGACCGTCTCCAAACTGGAGAATGAGCTGCAGGTTAAACTGCTTAACCGCAGCACCCGCAGCATTGGCCTGACGGAAGCCGGAAAAATCTATTACCAGGGTTGTCGTCGCATGTTGTTGGAAGTGAGCGAGGTGCACGAACAGCTGTACGCGTTTAACAATACCCCGACCGGCACGCTGCGCATTGGCAGCTCGTCCACCATGGCGCAAAACGTGCTGGCGACCATGACTGCCGATATGTTGAAGGAATATCCTGGCCTGACGGTGAACCTGGTGACCGGTATTCCGGCGCCGGACCTGATTGCTGACGGGCTGGACGTGGTGATCCGTACCGGTGCGCTTCAGGACTCCAGCCTGTTCTCCAAACGTCTGGGATCCATGCCGATGGTGGTCTGCGCCGCCAAAAGCTATCTCAGCCAGCACGGTACGCCGCAGAAGCCCAGCGACATGGTCAACTTTTCCTGGCTGGAATACAGCGTGCGGCCGGATAGCGAATTCGAACTGATCGCCCCCGAAGGCATCAGCACGCGTATTGCGCCGCAGGGACGTTTTATCACCAATGATTCACAGACCATGATCCGCTGGCTGAAAGCCGGAGCCGGCATCGCCTATGCGCCGCTGATGTGGGTGATCGAAGAGATCAAACGTGGTGAGATCGAGATCCTGTTTAAAAGCTATCATGCGGATCCTCGCCCGGTGTACGCGGTGTACACCGAGAAAGATAAGCTGCCGCTGAAGGTGCAGGTGTGCATCAACTACCTGAGCGATTACTTCAAGCGCGTGGCGGAAGTTTATCAGGAGTATCGCTGAGCAAAATACGGCGTGCCAACGCGCCAAGCAACAACAAGGCCAGCATGCCCAGCCCCCAAACCAGCCAGACAAGATACCCAGCCCAGGTGATCAACTGCGGGAAATAACTCGTCAGCCAATCCCCCAGTTGCTGCAACAACGGTAACCAGCTTTCCAACAGCGCCTGCGGCACCAGGCTAAGCAACCCCGCCAACGGGGGCGCCAGCTCCGCAGAACCCCTTTGTGCCAGCCCCGTCAACGACGGCAGCCAGGCCAACACGCCGGAAGCTCCCCAGGCCAGCAGCGTCCATAACGTCATGGCCGCCAACAGGACGACCAGACTCCATCCTGATTTGGTCATGGTTGCCCTCCGCTGACCGCCGTACCACACTGCTGGCAGAAACGGCTCCCCGGCGGCAGCGGCGCCGAACACCCGCGGCAGGACGCTGACTCCGTTTCGAAAGGTTGGCCGCAGCGGTGGCAGTAACGGGCACCGGGCCGGTTAGGCGCCTGACATTGCAGGCACTGCGGGCCCTGATCGCCATGCTGGTTATAACGGTTACCATGGTGTCCGCCCCCGTGCCGCGAACGTGAGTGGCCACCACCAAAGCCACCTTGTCCCAAAAGCTTTTTCAACATGCTCATCGCTCTTCACCTCTCTGCTGTACGCCAGGACTCAATGTAAACCCTGGAGTAAACTCCAGGGTAAAGCGCTGCGAGAAGGATTTACGTTTAATTACATCCTAAGATCAGCAACGCTTTGATGTGGCTAGCAAAAAGCATCATCTGTCATTACCTGGCCTGCTGCCGGTGCGCTATGCTGCGGAGACCTCTCCCTGCATCAGGAATAAAAATGAAAAAAATCATACTGGACTGCGATCCGGGGCATGACGATGCTATCGCCATGCTGCTGGCCTGGGGCAATCCGCAGATCGAGCTGCTGGCCGTCACCACCGTGGTGGGCAACCAAACGCTGGATAAGGTGACCCGCAACGCGCTGGCTGTTGCACGTATCGCCAATATCACCGGCGTGCCCTTCGCCGCCGGCTGCCCACGGCCGCTGGTGCGGCAAATCGAGGTTGCGCCCGATATTCACGGCGAGTCCGGCCTGGACGGCCCGGTTTTACCTGAGCCAACGCTGACGCTGGAAACGCGACACGCGGTAGATTTGATTATCGACACCATCATGGCCCATCCGCCAGGCAGCGTGACGCTGGTCCCCACCGGCGGCCTGACCAATATCGCCATGGCAGTTCGTAAAGAACCACGGATTGCCGAACGGGTGAAGGAAGTGGTGCTGATGGGGGGTGGCTACCACGTGGGGAACTGGAGCGCGGTAGCGGAATTCAATATCAAGATTGATCCGGAAGCCGCGCACATCGTTTTTAATGAGAAATGGCCGCTGACCATGGTCGGGCTGGATCTGACCCATCAGGCGCTCGCCACCCCAGAGGTGTGTGCACGCATTGCCGCCATCCACACCGGACCAGCCAGGTTTGTCGGCGAATTGCTCGAGTTCTTTGGCAAAATGTACCAGCAGGCGCAGGGGTTCAGTGCACCGCCGGTGCACGATCCCTGTGCGGTGGCCTACGTTATTGCCCCCGATGTGATGACGGTGCGAAAAGTCCCGGTAGATATCGAACTCACCGGCACCCTGACACTGGGCATGACGGTAGCCGATTTCCGCACAGCACCACCGCCCGACTGCCATACGCAGGTAGCAGTAGCGCTGGATCAGGATAAATTCTGGGGTTTGGTGGTGGATGCTCTAGAGAGGATTGGGGACGTGAAGATTTAATGAACGGTTAACGAGCCGGACATTACCGATGCCGAACAACTGGAGCTCACCGCCGCAGCCGGTGTTATTCGGTTGCAGCGGCGGGAGGACGAAGTTTTTAGGGTATCGATGTAAAAATCCCGGCCAGTTGGCCGGGATTGTCGTTTAAGGTTGGTAATCTTCATATTCCCAAGCAAAGACGCGAGAGAGCTTTTGCGCTATCTCCATCCAGTCTTTGCCGTCGCACTGATCGATATAATCTGTAATGGTCTTGGTGATCTCATCAAGATCATACTTGCGAACCAATAGGGTATGACGCATCAGCTCAGGCACCCAATGATGTTTACAGAGCCATTCAGGGGTGCATATTCTTAATCGGAAGAGGTCGGCTTCCTCCTCACCATAAGTACCTATCGATAATTCTATCCATAAGGAGAAATTATCGTATTCAGGAGGCTGATAATCTTCCAATAATAAGTGATCAGACCATAGGGCTTTTAGATCGGCTTTCATTTGGTCACATTAAGATGACCATTACTGATCATCGCTCCTGATTTATCAAACTGCTGGAAGTTGGCCTGGACACCAGTAGTGGCAAACTGGCTTTTCTTAGCAGTCGGTGGTCGATATAAACGAGTACTATCAGCACTAATCCAACAACCTGGACATTTCGCTTGATTATCAACTAGTCTCCCACCATCACCAACCCAGATTTTACCTAACCTGTCCGCTTCAGATACGGATCCCACCCCAACAGAGAAGTTAGGGTTTGTTGTACCGCTACCTTTAACAGCTTCTGCTAGCCTCGGATCCTGCTTCGCAATATTATTCAGGTTTTGCTGTAACAGTTCATCTTTCAACTTAGGATAGGTTGCGATGTTTTCCGCACCAGAACTCGTTGATGTTCCCTTTCCTAAGCTTCCATTCTTAGCAGCATTAGCCGCCGCAGCTTTCGCTGCCGTTGCCTCTGCCGCTGTCTTACCAATACCTACCGCACCGCCAGCGCCAACACCGCCCGGTACGATAGCTTCCGACATCTGGATACCGGCATTATTCAGGCACAGCACCACATTACCCGCACAAGCCTGTATCGCTGCTTTCGCTGCCGCTGCTATTTCAGGCGTGGCCGCTGCCAGTAAACCACCACCAAGACCCGCCGGAAGCGCCACCATCAGCGCATCGTTCATCGCCAGCCCTTTCTGGCAGGACGCTGAGCTTGGGTCAGTGCTGCAAGACGCGATATTCTTGCCGTGCTCCTGCACGAACTTGGTTTGAGTTTCCTCATTCCCGCCCAGCAAGTTATTCTCCACCGCATTCTTACCGGCCTGCGAAGCCGCTACCGCCCCTGCCGTACTGTCTGAAGCTATCCCCCCTGCCAGTCCTGCGGCCAACTGGCTCAAAGCACTGACCTCCTGCTTCTCACCTTCTGTCAGACTGTTTATGTCACGGCCCGGGAACCTTATCTCTGTTATCACCCGCGCGGCCAGCTCGCCACCGCCCGCACCCACCGCACCGGCTACCGCAGACTGGTTGTTCAGTTGCGCAGTTATCGCCCCCAATAACGCATGCGCCATTGCGTTCGCTGCCACGTTATTTTCACCGACCCGCGCCTTGATTTCTTTCGCCAGATACGGTGCCGCTCCGCTCGCCAAGGCTCCAGCCAGATTGTTCCCCGCCAACGCCTGCAGCGCGCCCGTTACCGCCTGCGCGGCCCGTTGCATATCGCTGCCGGTGCCGTATTTCTGCATCTCGGCCTGATATTCCGGCGTTTTACGCAACGCTGTCGCATCCAGCCCCGGATGCTTGTCCTTTGCCTTCTGCAAGCCATTGATATCACCCTGGGTGCGGACAATATCCATCGTTTGCCCGGCGATTTCGCCGAGCAGCTGCGCCTGCTTCAGCCGGTTCTGCTCTTTCTCCTTGTCGAAGATCGGCCCGATACTGCCATTGGCGTTATCCGTATCGCGGCTCAACGCATTCACATCTTGCTGCTGGTTGGCCCCATCGCGAATAACCACGCTACCGCCCGACACCGCAGCCTTGGTCGTGCCTTCTGCATGCCTTTTAGAACGGCAATCTGATTATCGACGATAACTGGCTCTCCGAGTACGGCATCACCAACCCGAAACCTCTGAAGATCACCGCCGCACCCGGTGTGATCCTGTTACGGCGGCGGGAGGTGGGAGGATTTGGGGCATAGATGTAAAAATCCCGGCCAGATGGCCGGGATTCGTTTTATTTAATAGGATAGTTGTAATGCTCTGGGATTTTATAATCTTCCGGGAAAGGTATCCCATTAGGAAGTTTGAAAAATCTGTCAATATCCTCAGTAGTTTGATAAAAAACTCCATATATCCCAGATAAAAAAGTTGATATACGTAGCAAGGCTGCTTGCATTGCTAATTCATCGTTATTTTCTTTTGCATTAAAAAATAACTCGATTGTTAAGTTAAGATTTTCTATGCTGCTTTGAATGCTATCAACGATTGAATAATCTTTTTCCAAATAAAGATTATCCATATCAAGCTCTTTTCCCGTTTTCTGCTTTAATAGCTCCAAGTAAGCATCTTTAAACTTATCTAACATACTGATATCAATCATTTTGGCAACCTTCGACCTTCAGCTTTGGCAGCTTTAGTTTTTGCGTCATTAAATGAACCATCAAGATTAAGGACCGCCCTCACTTTTGTTCCTGTACTATCAAAGACCTCTATATGGTCCTTATGTTTAGCATCTAAATAAAACTGATCACCTTTCTGAATATAATCACCTACGGGCTTATTTGCCTGATAGACACTTTGCCCCTGATATTGCTTACTGGTTTTTTTGGATAGTTCTTTGATTTCACTACCAAAGCCTGGTTGCTTAAGGAATTCACTCATATTCCCTACTGCTCCGGCATTAGGCGTATGCGGTACTTTCTTACCTGGCAGGATAATTCCAGCAACCAACCCACCCGTCGCTTCCAGCGCTGCCTGATTCCCTTCAGATGCCTGAACTAACGTGTCTTTCACCGCTGACCAGGTTTCACTCTTCATCAGCGCTGTAACACTGTCAGCCACTGTCTGATTTTTCCCTGACAGGTCGCTCAGTGCCTTATTACAGTAACTGTCTCCGGCAGCGCATGCCGCCAAGGCCATTGCTGCATCCGCAGCGTAATCCGCTCCACCTAATGCTGCATCGCCAGTATCCGCAAGCGCGTTAATGATGCCATTCGCAATCGAAGACGTTGTTCCCTCACCAAGTTTATCCCTAACCTGATTTTTCAGAGATTCAGCAGCCTGTTTCACAGACTCCCGCGCTTTGTCACCACTGAGCGAGTTATTCTCCACCGCATTCTTACCGGCCTGCGAAGCCGCTACCGCCCCTGCCGTACTGTCTGAAGCTAGCCCCCCTGCCAGCCCTGCGGCCAACTGGCTCAAAGCACTCACCTCCTGCTTCTCACCTTCTGTCAGACTGCTTATGTCACGGCCCGGGAACCTTATCTCTGCTATCACCCGCGCGGCCAGCTCGCCACCGCCCGCACCCACTGCACCGGCTACCGCAGACTGGTTGTTCAGTTGCGCAGTTATCGCCCCCAATAACGCATGCGCCATTGCGTTCGCTGCCACGTTATTTTCACCGACCCGCGCCTTGATTTCTCTCGCCAGATACGGTGCCGCTCCGCTCGCCAAAGCGCCGGCCAGATTGTTCCCCGCCAACGCCTGCAGCGCGCCCGTTACCGCCTGTGCGGCCCGTTGCATATCGCTGCCGGTGCCGTATTTCTGCATCTCGGCCTGATATTCCGGCGTTTTACGCAACGCTGTCGCATCCAGCCCCGGATGCTTGTCCTTTGCCTTCTGCAAGCCATTGATATCACCCTGGGTGCGGACAATATCCATCGTTTGCCCGGCGATTTCGCCGATCAGCTGCGCCTGCTTCAGCCGGTTCTGCTCTTTCTCCTTGTCGAAGATCGGCCCGATACTGCCATTGGCGTTATCCGTATCCCGGCTCAACGCATTCACATCTTGCTGCTGATTGGCCCGATCGCGAATAACCACGCTACCGCCCGACACCGCAGCCTTGGTCGTGCCTTCTGCATGCCCTCTATTGCCCGCGCCGGAAAGGGCCGCGCCCGCCAGATTGGTCAGCAGATCTGACCCCACCGGGCCGCCGCTGCTGATGCTGCCCCCTTGATGCTCGGCCTTGAAATCCGCCTGATTATGGATATCACTGAAGCCCAGGGTGCCGGTATCAAGACGGTTTTTCTCTGGCGCGGCAGTACTGGCGATGACCGCACCGTCCAACTGCGTATGCTGGTTAACCTTAATATCATAGCCGCCCTTGCCGGCAAATATACCGGTTTGCTCCTGCACGCTGTTATAATTGCTGTGCAATTTGTCATGGCTCATACTCAGACTCCCCGAGCCGCCAGCACCGATGATAGCCACACTGACACCACCACTGACGCTGCTTTGTTTGGCGTCATAGTTGTCGCTATCCTGCTGGCTTTGCATTATCAGGTTACCGCCGGTATCCACCTCCACCCTTTCGCCACTGATTTGTGCCCCTGACAAAAGAGTATTCCGGGTACTGCGCAGTGACAGCACGCCAACGGTGTCTATCTTCGCCTGAGTCCAAAACGTTCCATCACCATGCTCACTGCCCTGGCTTTTGTTGGCATTGGCGAAGACGCTCAATCCCGTCTGTTTTCCCACGCCAATGCTGACGCCGATATTGCCGCCGCTGCTCTTGTTACTTCCTTCGGTCTTCTGAGTATTGGCTGCGCCCAACAGCAAGATGTCACGCTCGGCGACCACGGTGGTGTTGCCCGCCACTTTAAACTGACTGCCGACAACGACAATGTCACCGCTGTCAGCAGTATTGCCCTTGCCGGTTGCAGTCACCTGCATATTATTACCGGCACTGAATGTTGAACCGGCGATGCTCGTTTGTTCCTGATGCTGTTTCGACGACGATTTCTGGCCGCCAAGAGAAATACTGATCCCCACCATACTGCCTTCTTCAGTATCGGTATCGCCGACTTTTGCCAGTCGACCCGCCTGAGCGGCCTGCACGCCGAATAATGCCGCTTTGACCCCCTGCAAGGCAGCCAGTCGACCATCGGTCTCCTGCTTTGCCTGTTGGGCCGTTGTCACCGCACTATTAATCGCACTGCCCACCGTACCGGACAGCGCCAGACTCAGGCCACTCTGTTTCTGTTCGAAGGCTTCGTCACGACGACGAATATCCTTACCCGGGTCGATATGGACGCTATCCCCCGTCACCGACAGATTCTTATCCGCAATCACATCTGCGCCACTGATATGCACCTTGCCGCGCGCTTCGATATCCACGCTGCCGCCGGTCGAACCTATGGTGCTGACGCTCTGGCTTTGGGTAGTACCATCTTCGTTCAATTGATGACGAGAAGATTTACTGCCGATGGTCACGCCGATGCCGCCACCGCTGAACACGCCGCTGGTTTTTTTCTCGTTCAGCCGGTAAAGGGATTGCTCCTCGGTGGCGGCAAAAATATCGATGGTATTATCGGCCTTTAATGTGACCTGGCCGTCACCCACTATCGTCGAACCCCGTACTGTCAGGTCGTTACCGGCGTTGAGTAAAGCGTTGTCGCCACTTAGTACCGCTCCTTTCTCATGGGTCGCGTAGTCCTCCTCCACCGTATGGGTGGTGGTTTTGGACATAAACCCTTTCTTGACCTTAGTCTCTTCGAAGAAGCTGTAGTCACTTTCAGTTACGCTGTCCACCACGATATTACGGTCGGCGTTAACCACCAAATCTCCACTTACCTGTGCCTGAGTACCCTCGAAGATGGCATCCTGGCCAGCATCAACGCGCAAACTGCCGCCGGCGATTTCGGTGACCTGTTGGCGTATGGACTCCTTCACCCGCAGCTGGCCGCCGCCGTGGCTTGCCTGATACTCCCGGTTTTCCACGCTGTTAAGATTTACGTCTCGCTTGCCACTCAGAAGGATGTCGCCGTCACCCACCAACACCGCCGCCTGCGAGTTCAAATCATGCTCGGCATGTAGCGTCATATTCCCACTACTGGTGATGATGCTGCGATCGGCACCGCTGCTGATGCGCTCGCTATTACTGGTTTTATCAATGGATTCCGTGTGATTGACAAGCAGGTTGATATCACCCGTCGCCTGCAGATTCATCGTGCCATCAGAGGCGATCCTCGCGCCGATAACATCGATATTTTTGTCGGCACGCATGATCAACGCATCTTCTGCGCTAATGACAGCAGTATCGCCAACTTCGGTACGCGACAGCGACAACGTCTGGCCGCCCTGAGTCCCTGTGGCATCCCACTGGCGAGCCTGAGTTTTATTGATAATGCTGCCATCCAGACTTTCAATCACGACCCGTTTGCCGCTGATGGTCGAGCCGATATTGCTGATATCGCCAATGGCGCTGAGCTGCAAATTGCCGTCGGCGTCGAACAGCCCCTGGTTAAGGTTGCTGATACCCGTTTTACTATTAACGTTGAGCCGTTCACCACCTTGTAGCGAGCTGCCGTCATTACGAAGACTGCCGCCGTTCAGGTTAACGATATTGCCGGTGATCACGCTGCCATTGAGCTGGGCTGCGTCACCTTTGGCCAAATAGAGTTTTGGCGCCAACACCGTCTGGCCGTTAATCGTTACCTTCTCCCACCAGACGATGCTTTTATCCAACTGCGCAACCTGGGCCGGCGTCAGGCTAACGCCAAACTGCAAATTCAGGCCGCTCTGCGCTTGTGCGGCGTTGTCGATCAACTGCTGCATCTGCGCCAAATCGGAGCCGATACCGTTGAGATAGCGCTTGCCGGTCTGGCTGAGCATGGCGTTGCTGATATAGCGGGTATCGAACGCCGCATCCCCCAGGAACCGATAGTCGTAGTCCGGATTAAGTCGCAGCCGATCGAGGAAGTAGGCCGAACCGATAAACTGTTTTTCATCGGTAAAACGGCGGTCGTTTTCACGCGGAGCGGCACCCGGCTGTTGGCCCAGCATGGCGTAGAGATCGTTGAACAGGCTGTTATCCAACTGCCCCAGGCCGTCCAGTTTCGGGTTGGTGGTGATCAGGTATGGGCTATTGGGATCCGCGCTGACGACAAAACGGCCGCTATCCCCGCCCGGCAGTGGGTAGTCCGCCAAGGCTACGGCGTTATTACCCAGCGAGCCCAAGGCCGCCTGCAGGTTGTCTTTCCACTCCGCTGAACCGAAGGCAACGCTCTGATCCGCCGCCAGATCCTGCTGTTGAACACCGCTGATAGCCTCCGGCTGCTGCAGGCTGTCCAACGTTGGTCTAGCCAGGGTATGGCTCAGGCTGCCGGCGTTCGGTGTCACCATGCTGTTGCTGATATCGTCGGTAAAATGGACGTTAACGGCACCACCGGCCTGGATCACGCTGCGATAAACAGCGGTGTTTTCGTTCTGGTACTCTGGCTGTCCGGTTAAGCGGTACTGAATGGGGGTATTGACGTTATCACGGATGTAATGGCCGCTCTTTTTGAAGTCAGCCAACGAGCGGTGCTTGTCGAAATCATACTGTGCGATTTCGCCGTCATAACGGTAATTCAGGTATTTATTCTGACTTCCTGCCTGGGTGCTCTCATTATTCAGCGAGCCGCCACTCAGCGAAATATCACCATTGGCCAGCATGTCGCTGGCAATATTGTCAAAACGCGTAATGGTGCCGACAATGTCCTTTCCTGCGGCAATTCGCCCAGCGCCCCCGTTCGCAGTGACGGTTACGCTGGATGATTCAACCAGGATCTTTTTATCAATGGCAGGCGCTTTAGGCGCTAAATAATAGTAATCATCAACGGAACCGTTGCCATGCCCCATGCTGCCGCCGGTGCGCACCGTTTTGATGTAATAACCGAGCTCGCTTTCAGCCAAATCCCCCAGTTTCATATTGACCAGCGTCTGACCATTCCACAGCGGATCTTTCGCCGTCGTCTGCTTTTCGGTGCTCACCGACCAGCCATCACGCTGATTGAGCAAATGCGCGGTGTTGATCTGAATATTGCCATTTTCGGTCTCGATGGTGCCGGAGGTGTTGACGATCTCACTGTTGGCATTGCCGGCCGCGTCTTTTTGCATCCACAGGTTGTTGCCCGCCAGGACGTCGCCACGCTGGTTAGTGATACGTTCCGCCAACAGTTGCACATCGCCACCGCCGTACAACATGCCGGTGTTGAGCAGATGGTTAGCCGCGCTCAGCAGCAAATTGCCGGCGGTACCGATAAACCCGTTATTATTGATGTCGCCACGGCTCAGCAACTGTACCCAGCCACCCGACTGCAGACTGGCGGTGCTGGTTTGCGTGATGCCGGCGGCTTCGATCCGCACGTCGCCGCTTCCGCCGCGCAGGGTACCGGCATGGGTCAGTTGGCCAGCGCTACGCACATCGATGCTCTGGCCCTGGAGGGTACCCAGCAGCACAACATCGCCGTCGCTGCTCAGGGTCAGCTTTTTACCTGCCGCCAAGGTGCCATTCTGGGTGAAGGCTTCCTTTAACGTCAGCGTAATATTGCCCAGCGCCACCAGTTGACCGTACTGATTCAGCAGGCTGCTCACCAATGTCGCATCGCCACCGCTGAACAGCTTGCCGTTCTGGTGGTTATCAATCTGCCGCGCGTTAACGCTCATCTGGCTTGTCGCCAATAGCGTGCCGGTATTATCCAGGCTGCCTGTCTGCAGCGTTAAATTGCCGCCCTGCAGGGTTCCCATATTATTCAGAACATCGAGCGTAAACCGGGTATCGCCGATACCGCTCAATGTGCCGCTGTTATCCAACCGGGTGCCCCTGAACGTCAGGCTATTGGCCTGCAGCCAGCCGAGGTTATTCAGCGAAGGCGCTTGAAGATCCAGTGCGCCGCCGACGATCATTTTGCCTGAGTTGATCAACTGGCGATCCAACCGCAATACGCTGCCACCATCTCCCTGCAGATCCCCAGCGTTGTTTAGCTCTGCCGCCTCTACCCGCAGGGTTCCCAGGCTGCGCATCGTGCCACCAGCCAGGTTATGGAATATGCCGCTCAGCTTGGCCTCCAGATTTTTCTGCCCCTGCAGCCTGCCGGTGTTGGTCAGTTCAGCGGCTTTTAACGTCAACTCGCCCGCCTGTACATGGCCCTGATTGTTCAAGGTCTGCGCCGTCAGATCCATTTTCCCACTGGAGAAGATCTTGCTGCTGGTTTCCGTCTTGAGGCTGTCACTGAGATCCAAATGGATCCCTCCCGTGCCCGCCTGCAACACGCCTTTATGATCCAACTGCTGAGCCGCCAGCCTGATGCTGTCGCCCTGCCATACTCCGTCGTTATCGACGGTCGCCGCCCCTACCGTCAGTTCCCCTTCGCTGAGCAACTTGCCGCTTACTGTGTTGTTCAGATCCTTTTGCAACTGCAACGCCAACTGCCGTAGACCAATCAGATTGCCGCTGTTGTTCACCGTGTTGGCCGTGACGGTGGTCGCCGCACCCTGCGCTTCCCCCTGATTGCTGATGCTGTCGGCCGAAAGCTGTAATGCGCCTTCGCTCAATACCTTGCCGTCGTTTTTCAGCGTGGCAGCCGTCAGTTTCAGTGGCCCCTGGCTCAGCACTTGCCCACTGTTGTGCAACGTCTGTTCAACCGTTGCCGTCAGCCCATTTTCCCCCAGGGTACTGCCAGTGTTGGCCCAACCTTGTACGCCGATATCAATGTTCTGTCCCTGTAACTTACCGGCGTTATTCAACCGTTCCCCCTGCAGCGCCAACGCCCCCCCGGCCAGCACTCGCCCTGCCACGCGGTTTTGCAGATCTTTCGCTGTAATCTCCGCCAGCCCCTTGGCCTGTATCAGCCCACTGTTCTCCACGTCTTGCGCCGTGAGCTTCATGCTGTTTGCCGCGAGGGTGCCGGTATTGTTCAACGTTGGAGCCTTTAACGTCAGCGTATTGTCCGCCACCAGCTTGCCCTGGTTGTCCACCTTTTCACTAAAGCTCAGCTCCACCCCGGAGGCGCCGATCTGCCCACTGTTGACCAAGGTAGTGCCATTCACCGTCAGCCGTTTGCCTGCCAGCAGTTCGCCTTGTTGATCGAGCCGATTTACCTTCAGCGTGAAGCCATTATCGGCCTGCAGATGCCCTCGCTGGCGCAGTGAACCACCGCGCCAGTCAATGTTAAGTGCATTGATTTGGCCGCTGTTATCGGCCGTCGCAGCGGAAAAGTTCAAATCCCCCAAGGTGTTAAACACGCCCGCCAACTTCGCATCCTGCGTAATTTTTAACGCCATGCCCTGTTTGGCCTGGGTGCGGGCGCCTGCGGTGGTCGACAAATTCTGGCTGTCCATCGTCAGGGCGAGTTCGCTGGAAAGCAGCCCACCCAACCGCACGTCATTAGCCTGAATGACAATATCGCTATCACTCAGCAGCGATGAGCCTGCAGCTGTGCTCAGTATGCCGCCGTTGAGGGTGATGCCCTGTTTGCCGCTGGCGCGGCCCGCCAGCAAGAATTCCCCGGCCTGTACGGTTAAGAGGCCATCTGCAGACAGGGAACCTGCCACGTTAAGCTTGTCGCGCACGCGCAGCTCAAGCTGCTGCCTGGCCCCGATGGCCCCCTGGTTATCGACGCTTTTAGCCGTAATCCGCTGAACACCGCCCGCTTGCAACTGCCCCCGGTTATCAAGCCGTTCGCCGATCAGCGTCTGCGTGCCCTGTGCCTGTATCCGCCCGCTGTTGTCCAGGCTCTGTGTCTGAATGTGGCTGTCGCGGTTGGCGGCCAGTTGGCCGCTGCTGCTGAGGTTATTGGCTTGCAGGTGCAGATCGCGCCCGGCGGTCAGAACGCCCTGCCAGTCGCCGTCACCGTTAAGCGTCATATTGATGTCGCCTTCGGCAGTCAGGCTGCTGTCTTTAGCGCTGCTCAGGGTGTCTGCGGTCAGCTGCAGTTTGCCGTCAGTACTGGCTTTGCCCGCCTGCAATTTGCCTGCGGCGGTAAGCTGCATATCGCCTTTGGCGTTCAACGCGGCCTTGTCCAGAGCCAGTTCACCCCGGCTGTTCAGGCTCATCGCCTGGCCAGTCTTATGGTTGCCGCTCAGCGTCATTCCTGCCGCCGTAGCATTCAGGCTCCCCTCTGCCAGCGTATTATTCAGCCGCAGTTGCCCATTGGCATCCAATTGAATATCGCCCTCACGCGCGTTGAGGTTGCCGAGGTTGACCCCAACGCCTTTTTCACTGGAGACCAGGTGGATGCGGTTGGCGTACATGCCACCAAGCGCACCAGTATCAATCGCCACCTTGGGCGCGTCGCCGCTGCCTGCAATCGCCGTGGCCTTGCCGGTAGCATCTACCCGGTTGGCCCCGAGCGTGATGCTGAGGTCCTTGGCGTGCAGTTGCGCGTTAATCTCGGTTGCGCGGGCGATCAAGGCAAATTTTTCGCTCTTGCCGGCGTCCAGCCCTTTACCCTGAATGGTGATTGCCCCCTGGGTGACTTCCAGCGCCTGCAGCTTGCCGTCAGCACCCAGCACCGGCTTGCCGGTCGTCAGCGTCGCGTTGGGGGTATTGATAAAGCCGCAGCCGTCGCAGGTGATGCCATAGGGGTTGGCAACCATCACGCTGGCCTGCTTGCCCGCGACCTCCAGGTAACCGCGCAGCTGTGAGGGGTTCGGTGCCACCACCTCATTGATGATGCCCTGCGCTTCCCCGCCGGCCTGCAGGTTGGGGTTGTTCTGGATCAGCCCGCCAAGCTGGCTCTGATTGAGCTGGCCAGTGGCGTTGTTGAGGATCGTCCCCTCTTTGCCAACGTTGAAATCGTTGTATTTGTTATGCGAAATACCGGCCTGGTTCGGCGTGGCAATATTGATCACCGGCACACCATTGGCGGCCTGATCCACTCGGGTATTGCCTTCGGCTACGTTAATGCCCTCGGCCAGTACAGGCAGCAACGGTTGCCCCGCCAGCAATGTGCACAGGGTATAACTCAGCAGGCGCTGCGTGGTATTAAGGTTTTGATTATCATTATGTTTCATCCTTGAAACCTTCCTGTGCGTTAGCGTTAAATTACGATATTGACCCGGTAATAGACCGAAACACGATCCGGCTTCATTCCATCCGGGTAAGCCAGTGGCCAGCCGACGGTCAGTTGACTGCTGAAATAGCGGCTACGGTTCCCCAGGCCCAGGGCGCCGCCCCACAGCGTCCCCGAGGCATTGGCATCCAGCGCGTCACGGTGCAGATAGCCGCCGTCCACCGCCACCAGGGCGTTAACACTGCCGACATACGGCAAGGTCACCAGCGCCCGGTTAACTTCATTACGCCAGTAGCCGCCCTTGTCACCGGAAAGATACTGCTCCTTGAAACCACGTACCGAGCTCTCACCACCGATGGTCAGACGTTCGCTGCCGTATAAGCGGTGATTGCTCCACTGGCTGTACAGGCTGGTGAGATAAGTCCAATCTTGCGCCAGCGGCAGGTAGTAGCTGCCGGAAAGCGAAAGTTTATGAAATTCGGCGCGGGGGGCTTCCTTGATTTTTCCGCTGTCGTTCTCTGCCCCTAGCCACGGCACCCCGCGGCTGTAAGCCGGGTTCAGGGTGGCGAAACCGCCCAACAGCTTTTGGCTGTGGCTAACACCCAGCGTCACGCTGGTCAGTTTGCGGCTGCTGCTTTCCAGCCGGGTGTCATTGAGATAATTGCGATTGATGCGGTGCGTGACCCCCAGCGACAGGCCGGTTTTCATTTCGCCGTCACGGAACAACACCCGCGAAACGCCCAGCCGATGGATCTGGCTGTCACCGCTGGAACGCCAGTCAAAGCCCTGGTTGTTGAGGGTAGCCAGGTAGTCGCTGTAGGAATAGTTGTAATCCAGCGTCCAGTAGCCGTAAGGCAAGCTGAGGCCGGCCTGCACGCTGCGCGCATTGTGATCGTTGGCGAAATCGCTGCTGCGGGCACCGGCGACAAACCATTGATCCGCCAGCCCCAGCAGGTTATTGCCGGTCAGCGATCCGTTGATCTGACCGGCACCGGTACTTTTTTGCCCGCTGTTGTCGAACCCTGCCCCCAGCGTCAGAGGAAACTCAGGTTTGGCGCTCAGATTGACCACCGAGTAACCCGGCCGGCTACCCGGCAGAATTTCTATCTGTACCGGCTGCTGACGCAGTCGGTTGATCTGTTCCATGCCCTGTTCGATATCACGCAGATTAAGAATATTGCCCTGCAGGCCCGGGAAGGCCATTTTCAGCATGCGATCGTCTCGTTGCTCCAGCAGAACGTTCTCCAGCTTGCCCTCCAGCACCAGCAACCGCAGCTCGCCGCGCGACAGATCCTGTTCGGTCAGGAATGCGCGGCTGGTGATATAGCCACGGTTGATATACCAATCGGAGATCTGCTGCACCAGCGTCTGGACTTGGCCCAGATTCAGACATTGCTGCAGATAAGGCTGCGTGAGTTTACGTTGTGCACTGGCGGGCAGATGAGCCGCGCCTTCCAGCCGGATATGGGTGATGCTAAAACAAGGTCCGCCAGCGTTGGCGTTGGGTGATGCAGGGGGCGGCAAGGCCGGCGTCAGGCTACGTTGCAGCTCCTGCCGCTGCTGCTGGTTTTGCTCCAGCAATTCACGCTGCTGTTGTTGAATGGTGTCACGATCTGCCGGGCTAAGCAGGTTAGCGCCCGCCGCGGAGGAAAAGAAAATGCACAGCAAAGCTGTCGAAAGCCGTTGAGTCACTGAATCCATTCAGAAGATCATCCGTGTGTTTTTTCAGCATTTTAACGACGGAAGGAAGAATGTAACAAGCTGTGAATCATTAGCTGGAGAGGCAATTAGGGCAATCGATACAGAAAGCTCTTAGGGAAAACCGCAGAAAATAGCTTCAAATAGTTAAATCTAATTTATTGATTTACTGAGGCTGGGAAAAACAGTGAATCGCTCTTAATTTAAGCAAAGCCAACTCATTGCCGTTAATGCGATGCAGGCCGCAAAATGGCGTTTGATAGGGGCCGGGATCCGGCCCCAGGAGACGGTTACGCGGTACCGCCAACGGTCAGGGTGTCCAGCTTCAGGGTCGGTTGGCCGACGCCCACCGGCAGGCTTTGCCCCTCTTTGCCACATACACCAACGCCTTTATCCAGCGCCAGATCGTTGCCGACCATTGAAATCTGCTGCATCGCCTCGATACCGGAGCCAATCAGCGTAGCGCCTTTCACCGGTTTGGTGATGCGGCCATTTTCAATCAAATAGGCTTCGGTGGTGGAGAACACGAACTTGCCCGAAGTGATGTCCACCTGACCGCCGCCGAAGTTAGGCGCATACAGCCCGTACTCGACGCTGGCGATGATCTCTTCCGGCGTCGACTTACCCGCCAGCATGTAGGTATTGGTCATGCGCGGCATTGGCAGGTGCGCATAAGACTCGCGGCGGCCGTTACCGGTCGGTGCAACGCCCATCAGGCGCGCATTGAGCTTGTCCTGCATGTAGCCTTTCAGGATGCCGTTCTCAATCAGCACGTTATACTGACCCGGTACGCCTTCGTCATCGATAGCCAGTGACCCACGACGCCCTTGCAGAGTACCGTCATCCACTACGGTGCAAAGCTCGGAAGCCACCAGTTGGCCCATCTGACCGCTGAACACCGACGTACCGCGACGGTTGAAGTCACCTTCCAGGCCGTGGCCTACCGCCTCATGCAGCAGTACGCCTGGCCAGCCTGCGCCCAACACCACCGGCATATTGCCCGCCGGCGCCGCAACGGCAGACAGGTTGATCAACGCCATGCGCACCGCCTCTTTGGCGTAGGCATCGGCGCGAACGTCACCCTCGACGATTTCCAGGAAATAATCATAGCCAAAACGACCGCCGCCGCCGCTGGAGCCGCGCTCACGCTTGCCGTCTTGTTCCACCAGCACGCTGACGGACAAACGCACCAAGGGGCGCACGTCCGCCGCCAGGGTGCCGTCGGTAGCCGCGACCAGGATCTGCTCATATACGCCGGTGATACTGGCGCTGACTTCCTGTACGCGCTTATCGGTAGCGCGGGCCACCTTATCAACGCGATGCAGCAAGGCGATTTTTTCTTCACGCGGCAGGCTTTGCAGCGGATCAAGCAGCGGGTACAGCGCCTTATGGCTGATTTCGCCCAGGGTATGTACCTGGCCGTTGCCCTTGTCACGTACGATGCTGCGCGCCGCCTGAGCGCTCTGCTGCAAAGCGTTCAGGGTGATCTGATCGGCATAGGCGAAGCCGGTTTTTTCGCCGCTGACGGCGCGTACCCCGACCCCTTGATCGATATTGTAAGAACCATCCTTGATAATGCCGTCTTCAATCACCCAGGCTTCATGGTAGCTCGACTGGAAATAGAGATCGGCATAATCGAGGCGGCGTTCTGCCAGTTGCCCCAGGACGGAAAACAGGTCTTGGTGGCTCAACTTATTCGCAGCAAGTAACTGCTCACTGACAAACGTCAGGCTCATAATTTTTTCACTCTTTAATGGAGGAGTTTTTTTCAAACGGCGCCGTCAGCGACATCTGGAATCTGTTGTGTTGCAACACCGGCATCTGCTCACGAATCGTTTTGAGGCCGGTAGTGTCAACCCGCACTTTCAACGCCGAGACCGCATCCGCGTTTTCGGCCAGCACCTTGCCCCAACCGTCTACCGCCAGCGAGTGGCCCCAGGTGCGGCGAGTCGGACCATGGCTGCCGACCTGCGCCGGCGCCAGGATCACACACTGGTTTTCAATCGCCCTTGCGCGCAGCAGTATTTCCCAGTGCGCTTCACCGGTCACGCGGGTAAAGGCTGCAGGCACGGAAATCAGTTCAGCGCCCTGCGCTCGCAACGCCTGGAACAGCGCCGGGAAGCGCAAATCGTAGCAGATGGTCATGCCAAGCCGACCGACCGGGGTATCCACTACCGTGAGCTGTTGGCCATGTTGATAGGTGTCCGACTCACGATAATGGCCGTGGGAGTCGTTAATGTCCACGTCGAACATGTGCAGTTTGTCGTAACGCGCTCGGATCTCGCCCTGATCGTCAAACAGCAGGCTGCTGGTAGTGATAAGCGCAGGATTTTCGCGGCTGACCAGCGGCATGGAACCGACCAGCAACCACACGCCATAGCGTCGCGCCATTTCACGCACCGCGTTTTGCAACGGCCCGTCGCCCTGTTGCTCCGCATGCTCACGATAGGCCGCAGAGTTGGCGAACAGCAGCGCATTCTCCGGCGTCATTACCAGTTTTACCCCGGCATTGAGCTGCTTAATCTGCTGTTCAATCTGGGCCAGGTTGTCACGCACCCGATCGCCACTGCACAACTGTAACAACGCAACGTTAGCATTTCTCATGACGCCTTATCCTCCTTTGACTTACGCAACACCTCATTGATCTTCGGCTGATCCAGGCTGCCGCCGATATGGTAACGAATCAGCGAAATCTTGTTCCACAGCGGCCCCAGCACTTTGGACGCGGCAAACACCGCAGCACCGACAATCGGGTTAATCACGAATGCCGTCGCCACGCCGACGGTGGCTGAAATTTCCGGCGCCACCACCGCTTCCATATCAATCTGCCGACGCGCCAGGTCAATTTGCCCGCTCATGGCAATATCCGCTGCCAGCCCGTCAACCAAAAGGTTATCGGTATGCATTATGCCATCTTTCAACCACGAGGTGCTGCGGATGGAGTCAAAGTAGAAGCCTTTGCCGAAGGTATCGCTGAAATCGAACTGTAGCTTGCGTAACAGGGCATCGAAGCTCACCAGACGCAACAGCTGGCCGGCACGACCGCCGCCCATGCTGTCGATTTCGCCCTTGCCCATATTGATTTTCAGCGCGCCACTCAGGGTATTCAACTGCGGTTTCCACGGCTGGCCGCGCCAGTAGAGATCGAAATCGACGTCATAAGGTGCGCCTTTCAGCGGCGTGGTGATGCCGAAGAAAGCCGCGGTTTCATCAATTTTGGCACCCAGCAGTTTACCTTTCAGCGAGCTGCGCTCTTCCTGGGCATTCTGTTTCCACAAACCGCTGGCGGTCATGCGCCCTTTGCCGGTATCGACTAACCCGTGCGTCAGCAGGAGGGTATCCCCCTGATTGGTCAAATCCGCCTCAACCTTGCCGAGGTTCTGCCCCATCACCCAGCACGACTTACAGCGCAGCATCAGCGACGGCCAGTCGCGGAAGGAAACCTTGTCTGCGGCCACCTGCGCAGCTGCGGTCGCCGTCGGAGTGCTCTTAGCGGCGTCAAACTGCGGGTTGTAATAGAGATAATTGATATCGGCGCGCCACGGCCCCCGGTCCGCCACCCGCAAACTGCCGTCAACCTCATCGCCCTTGGCGCTGACCAGCGTGGCCCCCAGCTGCTTCTCTGCCGACAGCGTCAGCTTATGCCACGCCTGACCGCCTAGCAGCAGCTGTGGCGTTTTTAGTGCGACGGTGGTCGGGAAGTTAAATCCGCCCACCTTGCCCATACCGCCACTTTGTTTCAGCGCCGGTGCCATCAGGCCCAGCCATTTCTCACCGTCCAGCGGCGGCAGGTTAAGCGTCAGCGATTTTCCGTTCGGTAGCGGTGGGATCCCACTACCAGCGGTCTGCCAGGCCGCCCGTGCCAGCGTGACTTGCTGTTTGGCGAAGGTCCATTCGCTGTTGAATTTGTTTTGTTTGCCAGCACTGCCGGTCAGCATGAATCCATTCAGACCGCCTTTCACTTTTACGCTCAGCGGCAATGGCTCACCCGCCGGTTTATCTAATGGCGAAGGTAAGTGACTACTTACTTTCTTAAGGTCCGCATCAACGCCAATGTCATAGCTGGCCGCGCCCTGATGAGGCAAGACAATAGCCACTTGGCCTTGCCAAGGGGCGCTGCCGCTCAGTGCATCGTTCACTTCCTGCGGGATGCCAGGGAATTTGCCCGGCTGCCAGTCAGCTTTCAGGCCAACGTTGACCTTGTAATCGTTTTTCCCTTCCTGAGTGTTGAAATCCACCGCCACCGGCTGTCCAAACCAATTGGCAGACAGGGTATCGCTGCTCAGGTTGCCGTTATCAAAACGGAACTTGCCGCTGACCTTTTGCAGCTCACTGTCGATAGGCTTCACCAACAGTGAGTTATTGTTCAGTGCAACTTCACCGGTGGCGCGCACCAGCTCGCCGTTCAAGGGAATATCAAGGTGTAAGCGCCCACTGACATTACCACCAATCTGCAGTTCGTCCAGGGCCGAGCCCAATGAATCGTGCAGCGGAGTCTGTTTGAAATAGTCATGGATTTCCCCCCCCTGACCCGCGACCTCGGCATCCACCAACAAACGCTCTTTCAGGTAGTCCGGAATGACGGCGCTAACATTTTTACCATCGACTTTACCCAATTTGGTTTGCGGAGCGTTCATCCACAGCCCTTCATTGGCGAAGTCGAGATCGATAGCCAGATCGGTCAACGCCGGCCAATCCGGTTGGAACTGGAAGGTGGAATGACGCAGCGGGACAAACACCTCAAACTGACCTTCGTTTTTGCGGTACGGGAAATGCTGCGGGTCACCGTTGTAGATCAGCGTGGCGTTATCCACCTGCCCACCCTGGATGGCGCCGCTGAGGTAATCCACCAGATGCTTGCCCATCAGGGGCTCAGGGAAGTAGCGCCAGGCGTCCGCGCCGTCGTACAGACGGATACCTGCCAGAATATTCAGCCACGGGTCGCCTTTGGCCGGCTGCTGATAGCGGAAATCACCGTTAACCCACAGCGATTTGGCTTTCACATCCAGGTTTTGGCTCGCCAGTTCCCAGCCCTGATCGTTGTTCTGCCAGGTCAGAACCCCCCGCGCGCTGCTGATTTCCAGAGGTGCCCGGAACATATCGCCATACGGCAAGGTGCTGTTATTGAGATCAAGCTGCAGACGACCATTTTCCACACCGCCACTCAGTGCGCCGGAGAAGTGATTCACGCCGGGCAACAGTTTCCAGTGCTGCCAGCTGACATCCTGCCAAAGGGCCTGGAAACGCGTTTTTTCCGGTTGTTTCAGCGGGATATCCAACGCCAGCGCGTTGACCTTGCCTTGCGGCTGCAGATCGTTCCAGCGATCCAACACGTCCGGGCTGAGGAAAGAGAAGGTCGGCAGTAGCGCGGCCAGGCGCTCAAGCTGAATGTCAGTGGCGCGCACGCGCAGCTCTTCGGTTTGCCCTGGGCCCAGGAACTCGGTGTTTTCCGGCAACCACAGCGCAGACAGTTTACCCTGTGGCCAGGCCTGACCGTCGGTGGCCAGGTTCAACTGCGGAACGTCCACCTGCCAGCCGGTACCCTGACGGCTGAGCGTCAGCGCCAGATTGTCCACGTCGAGCCGATGAGCTTGAGTCCCCACGTTCCAGTTGGCCGCCCCCTGTTTCAGTAATGCACTGCCGGTGGCGATTTCACCATTTTGGATCTGCAGCCAGGCCGCCAGACTGAAGTCTGCGCTTTCCAGCCCGGTATTGGCACGCAGCCAACGGGTGAACCAGGGCTTCATATCGATATTGTCGGCCTGCATATAGACAGTGCCGGTATTCAATAGCCCTTGGTTATCACGCAGATCCATGCGCAGTTGCACCACACCATGCTGACCGTTCAGCGTCGACAGGCTGATCTGCCCTTCTGCCCGGTGACGATCGCGGCCGTTCAGCCAGGTCAACTGCGGGATTTCGAATTCGGCACGCGCGCCGGCGGGCGTCAGGAATGAGATGCGGCTGTCGCGCAGGTCGAAATGATCCAGCTGATGCAGCAGCAAATCGGTGATTTTACCCGGTTCGATGGTGCTACCCTGGTGCTCATCGCCGCCCAGCGTGGTGTTAAGATCGAACTGGAGTTGGTGAAAGGTAAGATCGCGGAACTGCCAGCGCAAATGCAGCAGCGATTGCCACACGTCCAGCGCCAAGGTCACGCGTTCAATCTTCAGATTGCTTTTGGGCAGCGTGGCGCGCACGTTGCGCATTTCAAGCTGTGGGCCAAAAGTTTCCCAACTGCCCTGGATGAAATCGACCTGTACGGGCACGCCGGAGAGGCTTTCAACCTTTGCCAGCAATTGAGGGCGATAGTTGTTCAGTTCAGGCAGCGCCAGACGCAGCCCGCTGATCAGCAACGCCACGATGACAATCAGAGTGGCGCCTGTAGCTAACAAAATCCCAGGCAGTCGCCTCACGCAGTTCTCCTTGCTTCCGCTGCCTGGCAACGGGAATATCTATGCACGATGGGGCTCAGTATGCTGAGCCCCACTCATGTCTGACTTTAGCCACCAACGGGCGAACTACATCATGACAACGTCAAATTGTTCCTGGCTGTATAAAGGTTCGATTTGTACCTTCACCTGCTTGCCCACAAAGATTTCCACTTCGGCCAGCGCATGGGACTCTTCGCTTTTCAGCGCCTCACCCACCGCCGCAGAGGCGTAAACCAGGAAACGATCTGAATCATAAGCATGGTGCACGCGCACAATTTCACGCAAAATTTCGTAGCACACGGTTTCCACTGTTTTCACCGTGCCGCGTCCCTGACAGGTAGGACAATCGTTACACAGCACATGTTCAATGCTTTCCCGTGTACGTTTACGCGTCATTTCCACTAAGCCTAGCTGAGAGAAGCCGTTGATCGTGGTTTTTACCCGATCTTTACTCAGCGCCAGCTCCAGCGAATGCAATACTCGACGGCGATGTTCTTCATTATTCATATCAATGAAGTCAATGATGATAATGCCGCCCAAGTTGCGCAGCCGCAGTTGGCGGGCAATGGCCTGGGTCGCTTCGATATTGGTGTTGAAGATGGTTTCGTCGAGATTGCGGTGGCCGACAAAGGCGCCGGTATTGATATCCACGGTCGTCATCGCCTCGGTCTGATCGATGATCAGATAACCGCCGGACTTCAGCTCGACCTTGCGCTCCAGCGCACGCTGTATCTCGTTTTCGACGTCGTACAGATCGAAGATTGGCTGGCTGCCGGTGTACAGCTCCAGCTTGGCGGTGATATCCGGGATGTACTCACCGGTAAACTCCACCAGCAGATCGTGGGTCAGGCGGGAATCCACGCGGATCCGGTCCAGCGCCGCGCCGGCGAAGTCACGCAAAATGCGCTGCGCCAACGCCAACTCACCGTATAATTTGTATTTGGTCTGGTTGCGTTTTTTACGCTCCATCACCTTGGTCCACAGGCGTTTGAGGAAAGCGGCGTCCTGCGCCAACTCTTCTTCGCCAATACCTTCAGCCGCGGTGCGGATGATAAAGCCGCCCAGCTCATCACAGTAACCGGCCACCGCTTTTTTCAGGCGATCGCGCTCGGCTTCACTTTCTATACGCTGCGAAACGCCAACGTGCGCCGCCCCTGGCATAAACACCAGGTAACGCGAAGGCAAAGTGATGTCGGTGGTCAGGCGTGCGCCCTTGGTGCCGAGCGGATCTTTCACCACCTGGACCATCAGATCCTGTCCCTGGCGCACCAGTTCGGCAATGTCACGCACGTGGAAATTTTTCTGCTCATCGCCGGCGACACATTCTGTGTGCGGCATGATATCGGAAGCGTGCAGGAAGGCCGCTTTATCCAGGCCGATATCGACGAATGCCGCCTGCATGCCCGGCAACACGCGGCTTACGCGCCCTTTATAAATATTGCCGACGATGCCGCGCTTGGATTCGCGTTCGATATGGATCTCTTGCAGGATGCCGCCATCAATATAGGCAACCCGCGTTTCAGACGGTGTGATATTAACCAGTAGCTCAGCTGTCATGCCTTCTCCTCAGAGCCGGTCGATAATGGCAGCGCCCATCAACCGGTTCTTACATCACGTAATGCGACAAAATTACTGAGCAGCTCATGTGTTTCGACTAACGGCAGGCCCATCACCGCATGATAACTCCCGGTTATCGTTCTGACGAAACAACCACCCTTTCCTTGAATTCCGTAGGCGCCCGCTTTATCCATCGGCTCGCCCGTAGCAATATAGTCGCAGATATCCTGCTGTGACAGGTTGCGGAATGTCACGTCCGTCACCACCAGTTGGCACAGAACGTCATGGCGATCGGCGATCGCCACCGCAGTCATCACCTGATGCTGTTTACCCGACAGCGCCGCCAGCATTTGCGCCGCGTGCGTCTCGTCCTGAGGTTTTTCCAACACCCGGCCATTGAGCACCACTATGGTATCGGCACCCAGCACCGGCCACGCCTGCGGTGCCAGCGCCACGCCGGCTTTGGCCTTATCCTGCGCCAGACGGCGCACATAGGCTTCCGCGGATTCCCCTTCCTGCCGCTGCTCTTCGGTATCCGTCAGGATAACTTCAAAGGGGACGCCCAACAGGGTCAGTAATTCATGTCGACGGGGAGAGCCGGAGGCCAGATAAAGCGAAGTCATTGTTATACCCTTACTGTACGGCGAACTGACGGCGAATTTTTCGCATCAACAGGAACAACCATGGCCACAGGATGCCGTTTACCACACTACTCCAGAACACCTCTGGGCGGAAAGAAACGTTGATCACTAAAAACTCGGCCCAGAACACCACAACGTCCATCGCCAGTGACAGCAGCACGACGATCAGCGCCTGTTGCCAGAGCGCCATATTGCGGAACAGTTGGAATTTGAACGCCACCAGATAGGCAATAATACCTAACGCCAGTGCGCGTACGCCCAGCGTGGAACCGAGGATCAGATCCATAATCAGCCCCAGCACGAAGCCGGTGCCGACGTTAACCCGATGAGGCAACGCCATCACCCAGTAGATCAGGATCAAAGCCAGCCAGGAGGGACGGAACATGTAGATCTGTTCCGGCCACGGCATGATTTGCAGCACCAGCGCCACCAGGAATGACAGCCAGATTATCCAGCGCCCGTTGCTGCGGTAACGATTCATTGCGTGACTCCCGCGGCAGGAGCAGCGATTTGTACCGCGGCCCCGGTTGCCGGAGCAGGCAGAGGCAGTTGCGGCCCCACCGCATCAGCCGGCGGCAGAACCTGCGGCATCATCTGCATCAGACGCTCATTGGCGACGCGATGAACTTCATCGGGCGGCAACGGCATGTCGCCGTTACGATCGGCCCCCCACAGTAGCAGCAGATAGCGCAAGCGCTGTAGCCCTGCGGTTGGTCGAGCCTGAATCACGGTATAGGCGCGCTGATTATCCACTTTGACCGAGGACACCACCGCCACCGGATAGCCTTCAGGGAAGCGACCACCAAGGCCGGATGTGACCAGCACATCACCCACGCGGATATCGGTATTGTTCGGCAGATGTTCGAGCTGTAAATCGTCGGCACAGCCGCTGCCTGCAGCAATCACCCGGATATCGTTGCGCAGCACCTGAATTGGCAGCGCATGTGAAGCATCGCAGATCAGTAGCACGCGGCTGGTGACTTTAGCCACCGCCACCACCTGGCCCACTACGCCTTTATCACTGATGACCGGTTGGCCCTCATAAACGCCGTTATCCGATCCTTTGTCGATCACTACCTGATCGCTGTAAGGATCCGAGCCGGTCGAGATCACTTGAGTGACCATTTTGTGTTCGTCCTGGCGCAGCGGCGAGCCTAACAGCTCACGCAAGCGGGCGTTTTCCTGCTTGAATTGGCCAAGAAGAAGAATATCGCTGTTTTTCAGCAGCAGTTCCTGCCGCAGAGCCCGGTTTTCCAGCTCCAGCTGTTGGCGGGTAGCCAGCGTTTCTGAAACGCTGTCCAAAACTTTACGTGGCCCATTGGCCAAAAAATAGAAAGGGCTGACGGCCGTGTCCATGTAGTTACGTATTTTCACGAACGTACCGAGACGGCTATCGGCAACGATCAGGCCAATGGCCACGATCACCGCCAAAAAAAGTCGTAGTTGCAGGGAAGGCCCCCTGCTAAAAATCGGCTTCATAAATTATGCGTGTTCCTCGACAACAGAAAGAGGAACCGTACCTGATTTTCGCTTTGCGCATTCACCCGATACGATTCCTCCTTCTTGGGGCTGACTATTCTTCGCTGAACAAATCGCCGCCATGCATGTCGATCATTTCCAACGCCTTGCCACCGCCGCGGGCTACGCAGGTCAGCGGATCTTCTGCCACGACCACCGGAATACCGGTTTCTTCCATCAGCAGGCGATCCAGGTTGCGCAGCAATGCGCCACCGCCGGTCAACACCATGCCGCGTTCGGAAATGTCTGAAGCCAGCTCTGGTGGACACTGCTCCAGCGCCACCATCACCGCACTGACGATGCCGGTCAACGGCTCCTGCAGCGCTTCAAGGATTTCATTGGAATTCAGGGTAAAGCCACGTGGCACGCCCTCAGCCAGGTTACGGCCGCGAACTTCGATTTCATGCACTTCATCGCCCGGATAAGCGGAACCGATGCCATGCTTGATACGTTCGGCAGTTGCTTCACCGATCAGTGAGCCGTAGTTACGACGCACGTAATTAATGATAGCTTCGTCGAAACGGTCACCACCGATACGTACAGAAGAAGAGTAGACCACACCGTTCAGTGAGATCACCGCCACTTCAGTGGTACCGCCACCGATATCCACCACCATGGAACCTGTCGCTTCAGAAACCGGCAGGCCGGCACCGATTGCGGCAGCCATAGGTTCTTCAATCAGAAACACCTCACGCGCACCGGCCCCTTGGGCAGATTCGCGGATGGCGCGGCGCTCAACTTGAGTTGCGCCAACCGGCACACACACCAGCACGCGCGGGCTTGGCCGCATGAAGCTGTTGCTGTGAACCTGTTTGATAAAGTGCTGCAGCATTTTTTCGGTCACGAAGAAATCGGCGATCACGCCGTCTTTCATCGGACGAATAGCCGCGATGTTGCCGGGCGTACGCCCCAGCATTTGTTTAGCCTCATGACCCACGGCCGCAACGCTCTTGGGTGAACCGGCACGATCCTGGCGAATGGCAACCACCGACGGTTCGTTCAGTACAATGCCTTGCCCTTTAACATAAATCAGGGTATTGGCGGTACCCAAGTCGATGGACAAGTCATTGGAAAACATGCCACGAAATTTCTTAAACATAACTAAAGGATAATCCTGCAAGCTGGGGGCGGAAAATAAAATCCGCCTACTTTACCAACCACACGAAGCAGCGACAAGGCGCAAAAACGTTCTACTTCGGTGAAAAATAGTCTGTATTGTTTCTGCTCGAATGCACGGAAATTGGATGAGGCCTGAATTCCCTGAACAAAGGCTCAGTTTACCACCCTGTCAGCGCACGAAACGGCGTAACACAGCTCATAAAATCTAACATATTCCCTGATTGCCGCTGGTGGTAAGCACCTACCAACGTTCAACAGAAAAGGACTGACAAGAGCCTATATCAAATAGGCGTCATTGTCGCAGGCAGTTTGGGGGTTATCCCAAAATGACAGAGAAAAAAGCCCAGATGAATTGGCGCTCATTCTACGTTAATTTTTGTTCGGTATTCAGGTTAAACACGATAACGACGCGAATATTTTTTACGCCCGACGTCTATCGGTTCCGGCGACGCGAAAAAGTCGCCCTGTCCACCGAGGATCCCCCGCTCTTTCAGCGTCTGCCACTCATTACGCGTCCGCACGCTGGCGGCGAAAACCTGAGTGCTGGTGCCTTCACAGGCGCCGGTCAGGCTTTGAACGAACAGCTGATTTTCATCACGCTTATCAATACTCCGCACCAGACCCGGATGGAGCTTAACCAATTCCACCGGTAAGGACTTGATATAGGAGGTACTTACCACGGTTAACCCGGCCTGGGACACCGCCAGACGACAGCCCAGCCCTGACAGTAACTTCAGTACCGGACGTAAACGGTCGATATGTTGACACACGTCTGCCTCTGCAAGTTCAATCAGAATTCGCCGACGATGACTTTTTTCACACTGTAACAGGCTATCACGCAGCCAACGCTGGAAACTACGCTGCAACAGTGAGTCTACGCTCAGCGTAAAAGCCAATGTCTCTTCGGGCCACAGCGTCAGTAAAGGAAGAATACGGCTCAGATGTTGACGATCGTAGCTTTCCGCCAGCCCTAACTGCCGCACCAGAGGCATATACTCCGATGGTAGCAGTTCCTGGGTGCCATCGTAGATCCGGCTCATGATCTCACGGTGATGCACTTCCCCTTCTACCGTCACCGCCGGTTTCTGATACAAACGCGGGCCTCCCCGCGCCAGCACCTGTTCCAGCAGGGTGCGCCACTTGACGCTGCCGCGCCCTTTTTCCGGCACCTGGCTGTCATAAACATACCAGCCGTTTTCGCCTTGCAACGTAGCATGGCGCGTTGCCTGCTCCGCGTAATCGATCACCTGCTCGGTGGTTTGTCCGCTGCGGTACGCCACGATGCCAATGTGCAGGAATGCTTCACGATCGATAAGCGCCGTTGAAGGCAAGGCGTCAATCGCGTGGACCAGCTGTGAAGCAATGCCGTCCGCCTCTTTCAGCGTACGGTGCGGCAGCAGGACGGTGAAATCGCTGTGGAAATAACGCGCCAGCAGCGCCGCCGGATAGCGCATCACGAAGGTCGACAGCAGATTGACCAGCGAGTACATCAGTTCCTGCACCGCGCCGTTGCCGTGAATTTCCCGCAGCGTGTCAAAATCGGGCAGTCGCACCATCATCACAATACCGTGCGAGCCCTCTTCTTCCAGTTGGGTGGTTAGCTGGTTGTCGAAGAACAGGCGGTTATTCAGGCCGGTTTTGGCATCCTGGGCGGCAAAGGCGCGGATCAAGGTATCGACCCGATTGCGTTCCTCGCGCGCTTCCGCCAAATCTGCCAGCAAGCGATCGAGCGCGCCACTGACGTTCGCCGGCCATTCGCGCATATCGCCCTGCATCACGCTCTCTCTTTCGCCGTTGAGAATGCGTCGTGCACGGCGTTCCAGCCGATCCTCTCCGTCGGCCTGATCGCGAAGCCAGCGCAGGCTAAACAGCAAGATCACCACCATCACAACGATCGAAAGCGTCACGGCGGCAGTAGATTGCAACGAGCGTACGTCGCTGGCGAAAGGATCGATATAAGTAATTTGCAGTGCCGCGCCGGGATGCTGCATCAGCGGCAAAGCCACCTGCCTGTAACCGTTGAGCGGATCCCAGGGCTGTTTGTTGAGCGTCGGCAATTTATAGGAAAGGAGGTTACTGTGGCTGGTATCCACGCTGACCGCCACAATACCCAGTGGACGCATCACCAACGGCAACCAGCGTTTCTGTTCCTCTGGGGATTCGCGCAGCATCGCTTGATCGAGTGAGGTCATCAGCGACTCGAAGCGGCGATCCAGACGCTCCTGAGTGACGTAAAAGAAGCTGTATGAGCAGCCCATCAGCATCAAAAACATCGCCAAAGCAACAAGCAAGGTGATCAATGCAGAGAGTTTGGTGGTGAATCGCATCCCTGTGCCTTGTCCGGTATGGTTACGTGAGTTTTCACCTTTGGAAGTATAAAGGCCCCGAATCCGCTCAAATGAATCCAACACAATATCCTGATTTTTTTAATGAATAGCGGGTACCGCTCCGGCGATACCCGTTGTCGGTTCACACCACCCAAGCTACCAAGCCTCGACAACGAAGAAAACCTTCAATCACCCTTTTTTGTCTTTTATCAGGACATAAATTTCTTATATGCATATAGTCAATTAAATCTGGTTCAGCCATCCATGGCAAAAATGCAAACAAGAGGAAGAGTGACATGCGTGCACTGTTATTGGAACAACAAGGCGATCAAACTCTGGCTCACATCAAGGATATCAGCAGCGATCTGCTGCCCGACGGCGATGTCCTGGTGGACGTCAACTGGTCCAGCCTTAACTATAAAGATGCGTTGGCGATCACCGGCAAAGGCAAGATCGTGCGTAACTTCCCGATGGTGCCAGGTATCGATTTCGCCGGTACGGTACGCGAAAGCCGCGACGATCGTTTTAAAGAAGGCCAAAGCGTGGTGCTCACCGGTTGGGGCGTGGGTGAAAACCACTGGGGTGGCCTGGCCGAACAGGCACGAGTCTCAGGCGAATGGCTGGTGCCGTTGCCAAACGGGCTGGATGAACGCAAAGCGATGATCCTGGGTACCGCCGGCTTTACCGCCATGCTGTGCGTGATGGCGCTTGAAGAAGGTGGCGTGCGCCCGGACGACGGCGATATTTTGGTTACCGGTGCCAGCGGCGGCGTAGGCAGCACGGCCATCGCCATTCTGGCGGCGTTGGGCTATCACGTCACCGCCATCAGCGGCCGCGAGAGCAATACCGAGTATCTGAAAGCGCTGGGCGCCAAAGAAGTCCTGTCGCGCGACGGCTACCTGGAAGCCCCGCGTCCGCTGGAAAAGCAACTGTGGGCCGGGGCGGTCGATACCGTTGGCGACACGCTGCTGGCGCGAGTCCTGGCACAGATGAATTATAACGGCACGGTCGCCGCCTGTGGCCTGGCCGGTGGCTATCACCTGCCCACCACGGTGATGCCGTTTATCCTGCGCAACGTTCGCCTGCAGGGCGTGGACTCGGTGCATACGCCTCTGCATCGCCGCCAGACCGCCTGGGAACGGCTAGCCGGTATTCTGCCGGACAGTTTCTACCAACAGGCCACCCAGGAAATCACTTTGGAACAGGCACCGGCCACCGCCGCCGCGCTGCTGAATCATCAAGTGACCGGACGCACTCTGGTTAAAATCCGCTAAAGCTTAAATCGCCCCCCGGCAACGGGGGGGAACATTCGCCTGCGAAATTTCATATTTTCCCGCGCCCTCTCGCATATAGCCTGATTTCACGCCATGCTTACAACACAGATACCCCAGCATACTGTAGGGGCGTTGCATGCTGCGTCCGCGTTAATCGGGCTCAGAAGGTTACCCCCTACAGTCACTCTGATGGGAGCAGGTTTGAGTACCCGCACCTGAAAGGCGGCGGGGATGAAACGCGGAGAACACACCATGAGAAAGCCCCCTAAATTGACCGAAGCCGATGTCACGCCCGAGAGCGTGTTCCATCAGCGGCGCAAAGTGCTACAGGCGTTGGGTATCACCGCCGCGTCGCTGGCCTTGCCGCTTAATGCGCAGGCCGATTTGCTGTCATGGTTCAAAGGCAACGATCGGCCCAAGGCCCCCGCCGGTAAACCGCTGTCATTCAGCAAGCCTGCGGCCTGGCAGGCGCAACTGGCCATGACGCCGGAAGACAAAGTCACCGGTTACAACAACTTCTACGAATTCGGTCTGGATAAAGCCGATCCTGCCGCGAATGCCGGCGGCCTGAAAACCGAAGGCTGGAAAGTGCGTATCGACGGCGAGGTCGCCAAACCGATCACATTGGATATCGATGACTTGATCAAACGCTTCCCGCTGGAACAACGCATCTACCGTATGCGCTGCGTGGAGGCCTGGTCGATGGTCGTGCCCTGGATTGGCTTTGAGCTGGGTAAGCTGATCAAGCTGGCGGAGCCGAACAGCAATGCCCGCTACGTCGCTTTCCAAACGCTGTACGATCCGGAACAGATGCCAGGCCAGAAGGATCGTTTTATCGGCGGCGGGCTGAAATACCCTTATGTTGAAGGGCTGCGTCTCGATGAGGCCATGAACCCATTGGCCCTGCTGACCGTCGGCGTATACGGCAAAACGCTGCCGCCGCAAAACGGTGCGCCGCTGCGGTTGATCACCCCCTGGAAATACGGCTTTAAAGGCATTAAGTCGATAGTCCATATCCGTCTGGTGCGCGATCAGCCGCCCACCACCTGGAATGAATCTGCGCCGAATGAGTACGGCTTCTATGCCAACGTAAACCCGAACGTCGATCACCCACGCTGGTCACAGGCCACCGAACGCTTTATCGGCTCCGGCGGCATTCTGGACGTTAAACGCCAACCCACGCTGCTGTTTAACGGCTATGGCGAACAGGTAGCGTCGCTGTACCGCGGCCTGGATCTAAGGGAGAATTTTTAGGTGCGTTTAACTCCGGCTCATATCAAGTGGATTAAGGTCGCCATTTATCTGGCGGCATTCCTGCCTTTTCTCTGGCTGGTGCTGTCGGTGGACCAGGGTTGGTTCAGCGCCGATCCGGCCAAAGACATTCAACACTTTACCGGCAGAATGACGTTGAAACTGTTGCTGGCGACCTTGATGATTGCGCCACTGGCGCGCTATGCCCGGCAACCGCTGCTGATTCGCTGTCGTCGTCTGGTGGGACTATGGTGTTTTGCCTGGGGCACGCTGCATCTGATAAGCTATTCGACGCTGGAGCTGGGGCTGAGCAATATCGGCCTGCTGGGGCGTGAACTGGTCACCCGCCCTTACCTGACGCTCGGCATTGTCAGTTGGCTGATCCTGCTGGCGCTGGCCGCAACCTCCACGCTGTGGGCGATGCGTAAACTGGGGGCCAAATGGCAGACGTTGCATAATCTGGTCTATCTGGTGGCGATCCTGGCACCGATTCACTACCTGTGGTCGGTAAAAACCTTTTCGCCGCAGCCCTTCATTTATGCTCTGCTGGCCGTCGCGCTACTGGCGCTGCGATACAAGAAATTCCGCAATTGGTGGCGTTAAAAGCCGGAACTTTTCTGTGTTCTACCCCTCATAATGCAATATCGCCCTGGCCAGTTTACTGATTTAGGGTTGAATATCTTCGCTGATAAGACCAGTATTTAGCTGCGAATTGCTACGATATCGTTATAATGCCCGACCTTGTTCCTGTTCTCAGGGTGAATTTTCCCCTTAACAGGTGACAAATCTGTGACGTCGGGTTATTTTCTACGATGATGGTTTTATTGCCGGAGATACCAGCACAATGGCGGATAAGTTTCACATTTTGCTTCTGAACGGCCCCAATCTGAATCTGCTGGGGACGCGTGAGCCGGAGAAGTACGGCAGCACGACGTTAACAGAGATTGTTAACGGATTGGAAAACCAGGCATCCGCACTGGATATTACCCTGAGCCATCTGCAGTCTAACGCCGAACATGCGCTGATCGACCGCATACATCAGGCGCGCGGCAACACAGATTTTATTCTGATTAACCCTGCCGCGTTCACGCATACCAGCGTGGCGCTGCGTGATGCATTGCTGGCGGTGCAGATCCCGTTTATCGAGATCCACCTCTCCAACGTGCATGCCCGAGAGCCTTTCCGCCATCACTCTTACCTCTCCGATATTGCGGTAGGCGTGATTTGCGGCCTCGGCGCGGATGGCTACACATTTGCTTTACAGGCAGCGGTTAACCGTCTGTCGAAAACCCACTAATTGCTACGCAAAAGAGTACGGAATCACACTCATGGATATTCGTAAAATCAAGAAACTGATCGAACTGGTTGAAGAATCAGGTATTTCTGAACTGGAAATTTCTGAAGGCGAAGAGTCAGTTCGCATCAGCCGCGCTGCTCCAGCGCAGGCTTACCCAATGATGCCACAGGCATACGCAATGCCGGCACAGCCGCAGCCAGCACTGGCTACCGCCGTTGCCAGCGCGCCAGCCGAAGCGCCTGCAGCACCAGCGGCCATGAGTGGCCACGTCGTTCGTTCCCCAATGGTCGGTACTTTCTACCGCACGCCAAGCCCGGATGCGAAAGCCTTCATCGAAGTCGGCCAGAAAGTGAACGCCGGCGACACTCTGTGCATCGTTGAAGCAATGAAAATGATGAACCAGATCGAAGCGGACAAATCCGGCGTGGTGAAAGCCATCCTGGTAGAGAACGGCCAACCGGTAGAATTTGACGAGCCACTGGTCGTCATCGAATAACGAGGCGAACATGCTTGATAAAATTGTTATCGCCAACCGTGGCGAGATCGCGCTTCGTATCCTGCGTGCTTGTAAAGAGCTGGGCATCAAAACCGTTGCCGTGCACTCGACAGCCGATCGCGATCTGAAACACGTACTGCTGGCTGACGAGACCGTGTGTATCGGTCCTGCGCCATCGGTAAAAAGTTACCTGAATATCCCGGCAATCATCTCTGCGGCTGAAATCACCGGCGCAGTGGCGATCCACCCGGGCTACGGCTTCCTGTCTGAAAACGCCGATTTCGCCGAGCAGATCGAACGCTCCGGCTTTATCTTCATTGGCCCGAGAGCCGAAACTATCCGCCTGATGGGCGACAAGGTTTCTGCCATCAATGCCATGAAGAAAGCAGGCGTGCCTTGCGTACCTGGCTCCGATGGCCCGCTGACCGACGACATGGATAAAAACCGTGCCTTCGCCAAGCGCATCGGCTACCCGGTTATCATCAAGGCATCCGGCGGCGGCGGCGGTCGTGGCATGCGCGTAGTGCGCAGCGACAAAGACCTCGAGCAATCCATTTCCATGACCAAGGCGGAGGCCAAAGCGGCTTTCAACAACGACATGGTTTACATGGAAAAATACCTGGAAAACCCACGCCATATCGAAATTCAGGTGTTGGCGGACGGTCAGGGTAACGCCATCTATCTGGCCGAGCGCGACTGCTCCATGCAGCGCCGCCACCAGAAAGTGGTTGAAGAGGCTCCGGCACCGGGCATCACCAGCGAAATGCGCCGTTATATCGGCGAGCGCTGCTCGAAAGCCTGTGTGGAAATCGGTTACCGCGGCGCAGGCACTTTCGAGTTCCTGTATGAAAACGGCGAGTTCTATTTCATCGAAATGAACACCCGTATTCAGGTTGAGCATCCGGTTACCGAGATGATCACCGGCGTGGATCTGATTAAAGAGCAGCTGCGTATCGCTGCCGGTCAGCCTTTGTCGATCAAACAGGAAGAAGTGAAGGTTCACGGCCACGCGGTGGAATGCCGTATCAACGCCGAAGACCCGAACACCTTCCTGCCTAGCCCAGGCAAGATCACCCGTTTCCATGCGCCAGGCGGTTTCGGCGTGCGTTGGGAATCTCATATTTACGCCGGTTATACCGTACCGCCGTACTATGATTCCATGATCGGCAAACTGATCACCTACGGTGAAAACCGTGACGTGGCGATTGCCCGCATGAAGAACGCCCTGGCTGAGCTGATCATCGATGGCATCAAAACCAACGTTGAACTGCAACAGCGGATCATGAGCGACGAAAACTTCCAGCACGGTGGCACCAACATCCACTATCTGGAGAAAAAGCTCGGTCTGCAGGAAACCTAAGGCAGGCTATTCGCATCGCCTGACAGAAGGCCGGTTAATCACCGGCCTTAGTCTGATGACAAACACCCGAAAAACGTGGTTTTCGGATGTTTGGGGTAAATCAGAAGACATAATCCTTTGTTTTTATTCGTCGCCAGATCGGGACTTTTAACTGCAAAGGACTTTGTCAGCAATCTGAGGCCGGTTAATCACCGGCCTTTTTCTTTACTGCTTTGGGTCACTCAATGGATGATCAAATCCATAATAGTTGTATACCCTAAATAATTGGAGTTGCATCAAGGCGGCAAAGGAGCGCATCCCGATGATGCTTACTGTAGTAAGTGATTCGGGTAAGTGAGCGCAGCCAACACAGAGGCAGCTTCAAGTATGACGGGTATATTGGAGAAACGGATGGACACACGTTTTATTCAAGCTCACCGCGAGGCGCGCTGGGCTCTGGGCCTGACGCTGCTTTATCTGCTGGCCTGGGCGCTGGCAGCCTATCTGCCGGACAGCGCATCCGGTATTACCGGTCTGCCGCACTGGTTCGAAATGGCCTGCCTGTTGGTTCCGCTGCTGTTCATCGGCCTGTGTTGGCTAATGGTTCGCGGCATATTCCGCGATATTTCGCTGGAGGACGGCGATGCAAACTGAAGTCATTCTGCCGCTGGTCGCCTATCTGGTGCTGGTGTTCGGGCTGTCGGTTTACGCCTATAGCCGACGCCAGAGCGGCAACTTCCTCAGCGAATATTTTCTGGGCAACCGATCGATGGGCGGCTTCGTACTGGCCATGACCTTGACCGCCACCTATATCAGTGCCAGTTCCTTTATCGGGGGCCCCGGCGCCGCCTATAAATACGGCCTTGGCTGGGTGCTGTTGGCGATGATCCAACTGCCGGCGGTTTGGCTTTCACTCGGCGTGCTGGGCAAAAAGTTTGCCATTCTGGCGCGCCGCTACAACGCCATTACCCTGAACGACATGCTTTACGGCCGCTATCAAAGTCGTCTGTTGGTCTGGCTGGCCAGCCTCAGTCTGCTGGTGGCGTTCCTGGGGGCCATGACGGTGCAGTTTATCGGCGGCGCGCGCCTGCTGGAAACCGCCGCCGGTATTCCATACGACACCGGTTTGCTGATCTTCGGTATCAGCATCGCGCTGTATACCGCCTTTGGCGGCTTCCGCGCCAGCGTGCTCAATGACGCCATGCAGGGGCTGGTGATGCTGATCGGCACCGTGCTGCTGCTGGTTGCGGTGATTCACGCCGCCGGCGGCCTGCACAGCGCCGTGGATAAGCTGCAACAGATTGACCCCGCGCTGGTATCACCGCAGGGCGGTGAACAGATCCTCAGCCTGCCGTTTATGGCATCGTTCTGGATCCTGGTGTGCTTTGGCGTGATTGGCCTGCCGCACACGGCGGTGCGCTGCATCTCCTACAAGGACAGCAAAGCAGTGCATCGCGGGATCATCCTCGGCACCATGGTGGTCGCGGTGCTGATGTTTGGCATGCATCTGGCTGGCGCGCTGGGCCGTGCGGTATTGCCGGACCTGAAGATCCCCGATCAGGTGATCCCGACGCTGATGATCACCGTGCTGCCGCCTTATGCCGCCGGTATTTTCCTGGCGGCGCCGATGGCGGCGATCATGTCGACCATTAACGCCCAATTGCTGCAATCTTCCGCCACCATCATCAAAGATCTCTACCTTGGCGTACGCCCACAGCACATGCAGAACGAGCGCCTGATCAAACGCTTCTCCAGCCTGACCACGTTGATTTTGGGCTTGCTGGTGCTGTTGGCAGCCTGGCGGCCACCGGAAATGATCATCTGGCTGAACCTGCTGGCATTTGGCGGCCTGGAAGCGGTATTCCTGTGGCCACTGGTGCTGGGCCTGTACTGGGAACGCGCCAATGCGCAGGGAGCACTTAGCTCAATGGTGACGGGTGCGGTATGCTATACGCTATTGGCCAGCTTCAATCTGCAGCTAGCGGGGTTGCACCCTATCGTGCCTTCGCTGCTGCTTAGCCTGCTGGCGTTTTATATCGGTAACGTCATAGGCGAAAAGCGCCGAGTGGCGTCATCATTAGCCTCTTAAAGAGAATTGTTATGCCTTGGATCCAACTAAAACTGAACACCACCGGCAGCCAGGCGGAAGACCTGAGCGACGCGCTGGTTGAAAGCGGCGCCGTATCGGTCACCTTCCAGGACACCCACGACAATCCGGTGTTCGAACCGCTGCCGGGCGAGACCCTGCTGTGGGGCGACACTGATGTGATCGGGTTGTACGATGCCGAAACCGACATGGCCGACGTGGTCGCCATGCTGGAACAGCACCCGCTGCTGGGCGTCGGCTTCCGCCATAAAATTGAACAGCTGGAAGACAAGGACTGGGAGCGCGAGTGGATGGACAACTTCCACCCGATGCGCTTCGGCGAACGTCTGTGGATCTGCCCAAGCTGGCGCGACGTGCCCGACCCGAACGCGGTCAACGTCATGCTGGACCCGGGCCTGGCATTTGGTACCGGCACTCACCCAACGACTGCACTGTGCCTTCAATGGCTTGACGGCCTCGATCTGGCCGGTAAAACCATTATCGACTTCGGCTGTGGTTCCGGCATCCTGGCAATTGCCGCGTTGAAGCTCGGTGCAGCGCGCGCTATCGGCATCGATATCGATCCCCAGGCCATTCAGGCCAGCCGCGACAACGCGCAGCGTAACGGCGTTTCAGAGCGTTTGGAGCTGTATCTGCCAAAAGACCAGCCTGCCGATCTGCAGGCCGACGTGGTCGTCGCCAATATCCTGGCAGGCCCATTGCGTGAGCTGGCCCCCTTGATCGGCTGTCTGCCGAAGTCCGGCGGTTATCTGGGCCTGTCCGGCGTGCTGGCAACACAGGCGGCAAGCGTGGCGCAAGCCTATGAAGAGAAATTCACGCTGGATCCGGTCGCAGAGCGTGAAGAGTGGTGCCGCATCACCGGTCAGCGCAAGTAATCCCCTTACTGCCCTGATAAAAACCACCGCCAACGTAGCCCGTGGCGGTGGTTTTTTGTTTTTCCTGTCTACGCGACGTCGGCACCCCGCGCCTTTGAAACACCATGCCAAATTCACGTGACCCTGAATATTTTCTGCCTAAGCCTTCACCACGCGATTTCAGCATAATTCAGCCCATTCTCAATGAAAAACCCTGAGAAACGACTTAAATCACTGCCGTTCTCGAGCTGAATCGAGACTCATTACAGATAAAATCCTGTTGTATTGGGAATATTTTATAGCGCACTAATTAACCAAAATCAGGCAAGTCATTGTTAAATATATATAATATTTTTATGAATCCCGACAAACCGCATTTTTAATGGCGAATAGCGGCCAATTGGTCAAAGTTTGGCCTTTCATCTCAGCGCAAAAATGCGTAATATACGCGCCCTTGCGGACACAGTATGGTTACTCTTTGTCTATGCGCATTGGACACCACCAGCTTACAAATTGCCTGATTGCGGCCCCGATGGCCGGCATTACAGATCGCCCATTTAGGACCCTATGTCATGCAATGGGTGCTGGGATGGCTGTATCCGAAATGCTCTCCTCCAATCCGGAGGTGTGGCGGACGGATAAGTCGCGTCTGCGTATGGTCCATAGCGATGAACCAGGGATCCGCTCCGTGCAGATTGCCGGATGCGATCCGGATGATATGGCCGCCGCGGCGCGTATTAACGTGGCCGGCGGTGCACAGATCATCGACATCAATATGGGTTGCCCGGCCAAGAAAGTGAACCGGAAACTTGCAGGGTCTGCATTGCTGCAGTACCCGGATCTGGTTAAACAGATCCTCCACGCGGTGGTTAACGCCGTGGATGTGCCGGTAACGCTTAAGATCCGCACTGGCTGGGCGCCAGAACACCGTAACTGTGTAGAGATTGCCCAACTGGCCGAAGACTGTGGTATACAGGCCCTGACTATTCATGGCCGAACCCGCGCCTGCCTGTTCAACGGCAACGCGGAGTACGACAGCATTCGGGCAGTTAAGCAGAATGTTTCCATTCCGATTATCGCGAATGGTGACATTACTGACCCGCATAAAGCCAGAGCAGTGCTCGACTACACTGGGGCTGATGCCCTTATGATAGGCCGCGCTGCTCAGGGGAGACCCTGGATCTTCCGGGAAATCCAGCATTATCTGGACACTGGGGAACTGCTGCCCCCTCTGCCACTTGGCGAGGTTAAGCGTTTGTTGATAGGGCATATTCGGGAATTGCACGGCTTTTACGGCCAAGGCAAGGGATTCCGGATTGCTCGTAAGCACGTATCCTGGTATCTCCAGGAGCACGCCCCGAATGACCAGTTTCGGCGCACATTCAACGCCATAGAGGATGCCAGCGAACAGCTGGAGGCGTTGGAGGCATATTTCGAAAATCTTGCGTAACAAAAAAGAGCTGACAGAACTATGTTCGAACAACGCGTAAATTCTGACGTACTGACCGTTTCAACCGTGAACTCACAGGATCAAGTGACTCAAAAGCCTCTGCGTGACTCGGTTAAACAAGCACTGAAGAACTATTTTGCTCAACTGAATGGTCAAGACGTTAACGATCTGTATGAGCTGGTATTGGCTGAAGTTGAACAGCCACTGTTGGACATGGTGATGCAATACACCCGTGGCAACCAGACCCGTGCAGCCCTGATGATGGGCATCAACCGCGGTACGCTGCGTAAGAAATTGAAAAAATACGGCATGAACTGATACTAGTCAGTTGGCATGTTGAAAAGGCGCAACCTCGCAAGAGGCGGCGCCTTTTTCTTGTGGGCCGTCCCATCAGAACGCAAAAAAGGCGCTTTTCCCTCAGGAGCAGCGCCTTTGTGTTTATTAAGCCTTATTAAACCGCGTGATGATGGCCGTGGTGGTGGCCGTCATCTCCCGACTCATCCATCCGTTTTGCTCGCGGTTGCGCGTACAGGAAGTACACCAGCAGGGAAATCACTATCAACCCAAGCGTAATCAACAGCACGGTTGGCGGGGTGCATGAACCGAGATAGAGGCAAACCAATACGCAAATAGGCACCAGTACCTTGAACCACGGCATGCGGTAAGTCCCTTGCATCTTTTTCTTGCGCACCACAAAGATACCGACAATCACCGCCAGATACTGCAGCAGACGGCAAACCGTTGCGACCTCCACCAGCAGTACAAAGGACTCTTTCGACATCGCATTCGCCAAGACGATAAAGATGATAGTCACCACCAGCATCGCAATGATCGACTTGGCCGGTACGCCGCGTTTGTTATTGGCACCGGCTGACTCTGGCAGGAAGCCATCCACCGCCAGCGGCACCAGATTTCGCGGCCCGGCAAAGCACATGGCCAGACCGATACCAAACAGGGCAACCACCGACCCTAAGGACATGATCGCACGAGCGCCATTGCCCAGAACCATCCCCACGCTGTCCGCCACGGAGTTATCGGAAAACGCCAGATGCTCGCCCCCCATAGACCCGATAATGGAAGCAAACAGCAGGAAATAGAGCGCCGTGACCGATAACAGCACCAGAATGATCGCCCGTGGGATATCGCGAGTAGGGTTTTCCATATCTTGCGAGGCCACGCCAATATTCTCGAAACCCACCATCGCGTAAAACAACAGCAGGAAGCCGCCTGAAAATTCTGCCGAGGTCAAATGGCCAAACGCGGGCACTTCAACCCCGGTCGACTGCGCCACCAATCCTGGCACATCGGTAAAATTAGCCAGGTCGAAATGGCTGAAAGAGACCAGGATGCAGCTGATTAACGCCGCCAATACCAGCCAACTGCTCACGCGGGTAAACACCGACATCACTTTTACCGAGATCAGGTTGATACCGCAAAGCACGCAGGCAAAAGCGATACTGATCATCGCCGAGTTGGCTGGCGCCAAATGGATACCTAACGCGGTCGTAATGATCCCCGGCAATGCGGCCACCTGTACTGCCAATGCTACGCAGGCGGCAAGAAAACGCATAAAGCCAATGTTAAATCCCAGGAAAGGACCAAAAGTGGCGCTTACGTAAACGTACACCCCGCCGGTTTTAGTAAAAATCCCGGCCATTTCGGCAAAAGCCAATGCCATGATCAGCGCCAGAACGGCACAGACCACCAGTACCGGAAACAGGTTCATACCGAGTTCAGAATAAGCTTTGCCGGGGGTGATGAAGATCCCTGCCCCCAGCAGGCAGTTAATGCCGAACAGGACTATCGTCCCGAACTTCATTTTGCCCGAGGTCGTTGTTTGAGTGCTCATTATTCACCTTTGCGAGACAAAGCGCCCAAGCACCAGCATTAGGTGCCCGGACGCTCAGTAAGAAGGTCTGTCAAAGCAAAGACGGGAGTAGCTCAGAACATCGGCAGCAACGGGGCCTGCCGGCACGCTGAGCACTGACGTCAGTGTGTTTGACGTCCCCATTGGGATACGGCGTGAATGCCGTCAGGAAGCGCTCAGCAGAGCACGGACTCATGGGTAGTGGCGTTGGCCTTTAGCTGGTCAACAATGTTTCGAATGTCCTGCGCCAGCAGGTTCATCAATGTGGTGCTGACGCCGTAGCGGATCAGAACGCGCATGATGATGGTGTTTTGACGGTTGCTCGGTAGCGGGTATGCCGCCGTTTGCCAGCCGCGCTGTTTCACCTGGTTTTGCAAATCATACAGGGTGAAGCCTTTTACATCGTCTTTCAGGGTAAAGACCACGCCAGGCAACCCCCCTTCGCTGCTGTACAGCATTTCAAATTCTGGGAAGTCGGCCAATTTATGCGCCAGGAACTTGCCGGTATCCACACAGGTCTGCTGGATCTCGGAATAACCTTCTTTACCCAGACGCAGCAGTTGGTAGTACTGAGCAATGACGGAACCGCCAGGACGGCTGAAGTTGAGGGCGAAAGTCGCCATGTTGCCGCCGAGATAGTTAACGTAGAACACCAGGTCGTCAGGCAAGTCTTGTTTTTCACGCCATACCACCCAACCCAGACCCAGCGGGGCCAGGCCGTATTTATGGCCGGAAGAGTTGATGGATTTTACGCGCGGCAGACGGAAGTCCCAAACGATGTGGCTTTGCTCTTCGACGAAAGGCGCAATAAAGCTGCCGGATGCCGCATCAACGTGGATCGGAATATCCAGGCCACGCTCTTTCTGTAGCTTGTCCAGCGCATTGGACAGGCCAAGCACGTCTTCGTACACCAGCGTAAAGGTCGTCCCGAAAGTCGGCACCACACCGATGGTATTTTCATCGATGTAATTAACCATGTCGTCGGGGTGGGCGCACAGGGCGCCTTCGCGGATGGGCACCTCGCGGTGCTCGATCTCAAAATAGGTGCAGAATTTTTTCCAGCAAATTTGTACCGGGCCAGTGACCAGGTTTGGCTTGGAAGTGTCCAGCCCTTTTGCCTTGCGTTTTTGCTGCCAGTTGCGTTTCAACGCCAAACCGCCCAACATTGCCGCTTCGCTGGACCCCACGCAGGAAGTACCAATCGAATTATTCACGTCTGGCGCATGCCACAACCCCGCCAGCATTTTTGTACAGCACACTTCAATTTTTGCCGTTTCTGGGTACAACTCTTTATCAATCAGGTTTTTTACCGATCCCAGCTTCATCAGTTCGTCGACTTCGGGCTCTGACCAGGTGGTGCAGAACGTCGCCAAATTCTGTTTTTCATTGCCGTCTAGCATTAAACGATCTTTAATCAAATTCAAAACAGAACTCGGGCAGCTGGATGATTCTGGGATCTTTCCCTCAGATAAAGTGTGTTGAGCCACCTCAGTGGAATAGATAGGCATATATTGATTAGTCATAATAAATCACCTCTTTTTATTTGATGTGTTTTCATGAAAGTTGCCGTGGATATCGCTAATAATTACGCTTCGACTTACCTCCTTAAGGAATTAATATTGGTTGTCATCCCAGCCTTATACATTCCGACCATCGTGATTAATCTTACGATGGCCGGCCCTATTACCTGCTATTTACACGACATATTCTCTATTGCCGCATGTAAGCGATTCAACGTTTTTTCTTTTCCCAATACGGCCAGACAATCATTTAACGATGGTGTATCTTTCGCCCCGAGAATAAATAATCGCAGCGGCATATTGATGTCTTTTAACGACGTGCCGAATTCCTTGGAAATATCGCCAATCACTTGGTTAATCTCGGCACTTTGCCAGTCGTTTATCGTGGAGAAGCGCTGATAGATTTCACAGAAAACCGTTGGATGTGCCGAGGCAAGCAACTGCTGGTAAGTTTCCTGGTTGTTACACTGATATTCACCGTAATAACTACGGCAGGCTTCCGCCATTTCCTTCATCGTTCTGGCTCGGGTTTTTAACAGCATAACAACCCGTTCCAGCGGTGGGCCGTCCTCCGTACTGATAGCCAGCCGTTGGAGTTGCCATTGCAAATCGGGTAATAAATGTTCGGCCGTAGCGGCAGCGATATAATGCTTGTTGAGCCACAGTAATTTCTCTGTATTGAACGCGCTCGGTGAGTTGCTGACATTGTTAATATCGAAAAGAGAGATCATCTCATCCAAAGAGAAAATTTCCTTATCCTGATGCCCCCACCCCAAACGCACTAAATAGTTACGCAATGCCTCAGGTAAAAAACCTTCCTCTTGGTATTGCATAACGTTGGCTGCACCGTGGCGCTTGGAGAGTTTTTTACCGTCATCCCCGAGTATTGGCGAAACATGAGCAAACACAGGCGGCTCCAGCCCCAACGCCCGGTAAACATAAATTTGCTTCGGTGTATTATTGATATGTTCTTCGGCGCGGATGATATGCGTCATCTGCATGTCGATATCATCGACCACCACACAAAAATTATACGTTGGCCAACCGTCGGTGCGGCGAATAATAAAGTCATCAAACTCGCTGTTGCTGAACTCAATACGTCCGCGGATCATGTCGTCCCAGGCCACAATACCCTGCTGTGGGCTTTTCAAACGCACCACGTGAGGCAGGCTGGGATCGTGCCCCAGATGATGCAGACAGTGGCGGTCGTAAATGAAGTTCTCTTTGTTCTTTTCCTGCTGAGCCTTGAGTGCATTCAAGCGCTCCTCGCTGCAGTAGCAGCGGTAGGCCTGCCCAGACGCCAACAGTTGATCGACCACCTCGTTGTAACGCTCCAGGCGTTTAGTCTGGTAGAAGGGGCCTTCGTCCCAATACATACCCAACCACTTCATCGAGTCCAGGATGGCGTCGACTGCACCCTCCTTTTCCCGTTCCACGTCGGTATCTTCAATACGCAGAATAAATTTGCCGTGATTATGGCGTGCATAGAGCCAGGAATAGAGAGCTGTTCTTGCCCCGCCTACGTGTAAAAAACCCGTTGGGCTGGGCGCAAACCTTGTTCTTACGCTCATTAGAGAACTCCTTATTATTGAATAAAACCCCAAATAATGAGCATTGCATCAAGGTGATAAACACATTCATCAACCCTGAAGCAACTTCAAGCATTGCGGGGTTAAAACAGCGCCAGAGATAACACCTGCCAATATCAGGTGGCATTTCAAGCCATGCCCATGAGGTTCATTAACCGCTTGCCAATAAAGCCGTTGGATGTTGTATTGAATAAGAGAGATATTGCAATAATGTTTGTGTTCTAACCTCTGGCTTTTCCACCTCTATTATTTTCTCTATCTCTTTCAACATGCCAGGAGAAACATTTTTACATTCTATATAGCTTAATCTTTCATCCTTATTCTCTAATCGAAAAGAAAGACGTCTGATAGCATCAATAATATTTTGAGGGACGGTGCAAATCTCTCTTCCAAGACGAACAAACCCCTGCACGCTACTTTGCTTAGCAATTAAAGTGGTATGAGTGATCTCTGGTGAAAATCGCACAAATAAATAACCGGGGAACAATGGAGTGGTGTGAGTTCTAAACGAATTTTTCCGATCGGCACGTAATGTTAACCTGGTTTTCATTGGCATATAACATTCAACACCAATACGTTCTATTTCATCAATAACCTTCGCATGTAATCTGGAACGATAGCAAATGAGATACCATGAGTACATTTCTGCCCCTTATTCATTTCATTGCTTGTGATGGAAAACCAATTCATTGCTTATCAGGCGAATGGAAATAGCCATCCGCAGCCATTGTTCTTAGGAACAAAGCTGAATCGGCACATTAGTTTTCATTGATCAGATGGCTATTTTCGCCAGGAAATAATCCCCAGGCGTTATCAGGAATTTGGATAGGGTATTTATCGAGATTGGGTCTAGTCAGAGCACGAGTTGGCGTTTTACCAATGCAGTAGCAGTGAGCGATCCCACTGAGTTTTTGAAAATTTCATTTTGACCACCAGCACTACGCCAAAAACAATATTCCCTCTTGAGATAAAAATCCAGTACAAGAATCCACAGACGCAATTTTACTGGCTGAGAATTTTAAATGGGCATTAAAATAAAATGAAATGTATCACCCTGTATCAAAAAGTTTCATGCTGATTTTATTTTAATAAAAAAAACAATAAAAACAAAATTTTGAGAAAAGATGACCATTAAAAATCAATAGTACTAACACCTTCTGTTGCAGGGGAAAAAATCCACAAACGCATAATGCATATGAACTGACTTCGCCATGATATAAAACAAAGATCAAACTTTATATCCCACCGTATTTCCGCGGATTTACATGCTTATTTTTTGATCTTCTCTCGCAGGTTTTGCACAAAAGCAAACCAACGAAAATGCGTCGTTCTCTTCTCATGGGAATCGGAATATTCGGATCCTCCCCCTGATGTTGTGTGGTAAAATGCCCCGTCTTGGACCGCCTTCGCTGGCCTACAGCCCTCCTCCCGAAGCCTGATAGCAGCGCGAACCGCCCTTCGAGTGTAAAGATTTAGTCAATTATGGAATCTGGCTAAACCATAGTGGTATCTGGGTGTCTGAGTGGTTGTATCGCAATTGAGTGGATCTTTATGCGTTACAGGTTGCTGCCCCCTTAAACGCATAAATGAGTTCATATGAAGCGTCCGCAAAAATTCAAATCGGCCCTGCTGCATCCGCGCTACTGGTTTACCTGGTTCGGCCTGGCCTGCTTATTCCTGTTAGTCCAACTCCCCTACCCGGTGCTGCACAAGCTCGGCGTGTGGATGGGCCGCACCTCGATGCGCTTTCTGAAGCGGCGCGTTTCCATCACCCGCCGCAACCTGGAACTGTGCTTCCCGGATATGGACGAGGCTCAGCGCGAGCGTAAAGTGGTCGGCAACTTTGAATCCCTCGGCATGGGCCTGCTGGAAACCGGCATGGCCTGGTTCTGGTCAGATAAGCGCGTCAAACGTTGGTTCAACGTTTCCGGCATCAACCACCTGAAAATGGCGCAGCAGAACCAGCGCGGTGTGTTGGTGATTGGCGTGCACTTTATGTCGCTGGAGTTGGGTGGCCGTGCCATGGGCCTGTGTCAGCCAATGATGGCGATGTACCGCCCACATAACAATAAAGCGATGGAATGGGCGCAGACCAAAGGTCGCATGCGTTCCAACAAGGCGATGCTCGATCGCAAAGATCTGCGCGGCATGGTTCATGCCCTCAAGCGCGGCGAGGCCGTATGGTTCGCCCCGGATCAAGACTACGGCCCACGCGGTAGCGTGTTCGCTCCACTGTTCGCCGTCGATCAGGCTGCCACCACCAGCGGTACCTTTATGCTGGCGCGCATGGCCAAGCCGGCGCTGGTGCCGGTGGTTCTGATCCGCCGCGAAAAAGGTCGAGGTTATGACCTGCTGATCCAACCTGCGCTGGAAAATTATCCTATCGGCGATGAGATTGCCGCGGCGGCTTACATGAATAAAGTGGTGGAAAAAGAGATCATGCGCGCACCTGAGCAATACATGTGGCTGCATCGTCGCTTTAAAACCCGGCCGATCGGGGCTCCGTCATTGTACTGAGCCCAAAAACCATATTTATCAGCCCGGCCAATGCCGGGCTTAGTTTAGTGGCAAACACCCGAAAAATGGGATTTTCGGATGTTTGGGGGAAACCGAAGGCATAATCCTTTGTTTTTAACCGAATCATCATCATGATTTTAGTCACACAGAATTCCCTCCACAGTCTGAGCCCGGCCAATGCCGGGCTTTTTTGTGCGCCGGATTTAAAAAATTGCGGATGGGCGCTTATCTTTGCTGTAACCTCCTTTTTTACCCGCACAGGAAAAGGAAATGATGAAAGCTCAAGTCCGTATTGCTCTGGTCGGTGACTACCAACCTCAGGCCATTTCTCACCAGGCCATCCCCATTGCTCTCCAGCTCACCGCCTCCCATCTTAACGTCGACATTCAATCCCACTGGCTGCCCACAGAAACCATTACCGACACGTCGGTTCTGCAGGACTACGATGCCATCTGGGTGGTACCCGGCAGCCCGTATAATCATGACGATGGTGCCTTTATGGCTATCCGCCATGCGCGCGAGCAAAACGTTCCCTTCCTGGGCTCTTGCGGTGGTTTCCAATATGCGATCGTAGAGTACGCCCGTAACGTGATGGGCTGGCACGATGCCGGGCATGCGGAAACCGACAGCGAGGGTCGGTTGGTAATAGCTCCCCTGAGCTGTTCGCTGGTTGAAAAAAGCGGGGTCATTATTTTCCAACCCAATACGCTGGCAGCCCGTGTCTACGGCAAGCTGGAAACGCACGAAGGCTACCACTGCAACTTTGGCGTCAACCCGGAGTTTGTCGCCGATCTGCAACGGCACCCGCTGATAATCAGCGGCCACGACAGTGAAGGTGACGTTCGCTCGGTAGAACTACCGGGACACCGTTTTTACGCTGCCACGCTGTTTCAGTCCGAACGTGCGGCATTGCGAAACGAGCTTTCGCCACTGGTGGTGGAACTGATCAGGACCGCGGCAACGGCCTGATAGCCCCTGGGAGGGTCATGGCATAATGGCCCTCCTTGCCTTAATTCCAAACAGGGCCAGGAAAATAAGATAGCGTAAGCTGGTTTGTGATAAAGAAACTTAATTCATTCCAAATTAATTGTTCCGTCATGCGCATGCCATATTTTCACACGCCGACCCGACAATAATCTGATAATGCTCTTATTTATTACTAAATAATATATCATTAGAAACCCTGCAGTTTGATGCAAAAATTGTACTCGCGGAGAACCTGGCGATAAATCTGAAGTAGCAAGAATAGCAATAAATTATTGTCATTTTTGATAGGAGATCAGAAGTAAATGAAGCCATCATTACAACGACAACATCCCCTCCTAAATTTTTCAGAAAAATAACGCCGACAACACAATAAAAATAAACCAATTAAAATCAATACATTACACATAAAAAACCCATCGAGACCTCAGAAAATCCCTTGATAACCCCCCTTATTTTTTCTCGTCAAACAATTGAAAATAGCTATTTATATCGTTACTAACGATACACAAAGAAATAAATTAAACACAAAACAATTCAATCACAAACAAATCCAATTTAAATTATTCAAACAAACAATTTAAAATAGTTAATGTGAAATTGGGCGAATTTACCATCACCTCTTATAATGTTCGAGTACTTACCGACTACGCACCTATTTAAGTCGACTCTTTCCTATTTTTATGGAGGTGGTTCCGTGTCCGCTTATTCTCTCACGACGGTACAACAGGCCGTATGGCTCGACCAGACATTAAATCCTGATATTCCTCTCTATAATGTGGGGTGTTTATGGCGAGTGGAGCGGGAGATCTCTTTCCCTCTGTTTAAAGAAGCCATCCAACAGGTTCAGCAACGGCATGATGCATTGCAAACCACCCTGAAGGAAACACCGCAAGGCATCATTCAGCAACCTCTTTCTCAAAGATCCATTGAACTTCACTACACCGACTTTTCGCAGCAAGAAGATGCCGCCAGCCTGGCGCAGAACCATCTGCGTGACATGTTTATCCAACCTTATCAACTCTATGAAGACCTGCTCTGGCGCTGCCATTTAACCAAAATCGATGATTCAACTACGCTATGGTTATTGGCCTCGCACCATCTGATTGCCGATGGCACCTCGATCTCTTTATTAAGCCGTATGATCATGGATCGCTATAAGCAATTAAAAGCTGGGGATAAAAGTGAGGCCAGCAAGTCACACTACGGGGATTTCGTCGTTAGCGATCAGGCTTATCTCCAGTCGTTACGTTATCAACGCGACCGTGACTGGTGGCTGGAACGTTTTGCAACGGCACCAGCTTCTGTGCTGGAGCGGCGACCACATTACACAGAGCAGCAAGCCTATCCCAGCAGTCAAATCATCAAGCGTTTACCGCGTGAACGTTTCCTGCGGTTGGAGCAATATGCAGCTCAGCACGGCGGTTCGGCCATGCATTTTATGGTGGCTCTGTTGGCAAGTTGGTTCGCCCGAATTTGGCAGATGGATAATGTCACCCTGGGCGTCCCGGTGCATAACCGCAGCACTCAGGATCATAAACAAACGCTGGGCATGTTCTCCTCCATGATCCCACTCAATATCGACGTGGATCTGCAGCAGCCCTTTCACCACCTGCTGCGACAGGTGGGCAGCGAGCTGCGCAGATGCTATCGCCACCAGCGCTTTCCCATTGCCGAACTAAACCGTCAGTTGAACCTGCATCAACAGGGAAGACGCCAGCTGTTTGATATCAGCTTTTCGCTTGAGGCCTTCCCAACCGATATCGAGCTGGAGGGAAGCCAGTTCAAGGTAGAAAACATCCATCATGGCTATGAACAGCTGCCATTGGGTATCTATCTGCGCCATTACCACCCGAGTGACGATCCGCTGCTGGAGTTCAACCTCAACCAAGCCTGGTTTAGCGATAAAGACGGTGAACGTATCGCCGGCCGCATCCTGCAAATGCTCGATAGCCTGTTAGAAGGCGATCCTGACCTGCCCCTGGGTCAATTGCCGCTGTTACTGCCCGTTGAACGGCAACAGATTTTTGGCGAATGGAATCATACGCAGCAATCCTGGGCCATGCCGCAGGGCATTCATCAATTTTTAGAGCAACAGGTTCTGCGCACGCCTAACGCCCCGGCACTGTGCTATGAGCAACAACAGGTAAGCTATCTGCAGTTGAATCAGCAGGCGAACCAGTTTGCCGGATTCTTGCGTCAGCAAGGGATACAGCCGGACGATCGCATCGCGGTTTGCGTCAACCGCAGCCCGGAAATGGTGATGGCGCTGTATGCCATTTTAAAATCGGGGGCCGCCTATGTGCCAATCGATCCTGACTACCCGCAGGATCGCTTGCGCCATATGCTGCAGGATTGCGGCGCGAAATTCGTGCTGATTGACGAGGCCGGTGAGCAGGCGCTGCATTCGATCCATGACGTCGTTATTCCGCGTCTGCACCTGCAGCATGATAGTCATCGCTGGCAACAGGGATCCACGGAAAACCTTGCCCCTTTGGCATCCGATCCGCAACGCAGCCTGGCTTATGTGATTTATACCTCAGGCTCGACAGGAAAACCCAAGGGCGTGATGAATGAACATCGGGGCGTGATCAACCGCCTGCTTTGGACGCAGCAAGCCTATCCTCTGACGCATGACGACGTGATACTGCAAAAAACGCCGTTCAGTTTCGACGTTTCAGTTTGGGAATTCTTCTGGCCGCTGATGGTGGGTGCGCAACTGGTCATTGCCAAACCCGGCGGCCATCAGGACCCCGACTATCTGAGCGCCTGCATCGCACAAAACCGCGTCACCACGCTGCATTTTGTCCCTTCGATGCTGCAATTATTCCTGCGGCATGGCGAAATGACACAGTGCGCGTCCCTGCGTCGCATACTCTGCAGCGGCGAAGCCTTGCCCCTGGCGACAGTGCAACGCTGCCTGCAACAGTTGCCTCAGGCGCAATTGTACAACCTCTACGGACCGACGGAGGCCGCAGTAGATGTTTCGAGTTGGCAATGTCTGCCCAATGACGAACGGCCGTTGGTGCCGATCGGCAAACCCATCGCCAATACGCAGCTCCATATTCTGGACCATCAGCTACAGCCGCTGCCACCCGGCGTCGCCGGCGAACTCCATATCGGCGGTATCCAGGTCGCCCGCGGTTACCTTAATCGCCCGGAATTGAACGCCGAGCGTTTTATTGCCGACCCCTTTAGCCCCGAGTCCGATGCACGTTTGTATAAAACCGGCGATCTCGCCCGCTGGCTGCCGGATGGCAACATTGAGTACCTGGGCAGAAATGATTTCCAGGTCAAAATCCATGGGGTACGTATTGAATTGGGTGAAATCGAACAGCAACTGCGGCAGTGCACAGGTGTGGAAGATGCTGCAATACTGGCAAAGGAAGACGGACAGGGCGGAAAACGGCTGATAGCCTACGTGGTGGCACCGGACGAGAATGTCCATTCGACACAGTGGCGTCAGCAGTTGCAACAGCAGTTACCCGATTTTATGGTGCCCTCCAGCTTTGTCAGGCTGAAAGCATTACCCCTCTCGCCTAATGGGAAGCTGGATCGCAAAGCCCTTCCTGCCCCCGCACCGGTTACGCAAGTTTCACTGCGCTATGAAGCGCCCCAAACTGCGTTGGAAAAACAGCTTGCCGAACTCTGGTCCGAACTGCTGGGCGTTGCGCAAATTGGCCTGGACGATGATTTCTTTGAGCTCGGCGGCCACTCGCTGCATGCCATTCAACTGCTGGTCAAACTGAAACGCCGTGGCTACCCGGCAGTGATAAAAACGCTGTTCGCTCATCCGTCGTTACGCGCCCAGGCGCAAGCACTGGCCAGCGAGAAGGACTCTGACATTGATGCACCGATTACGGCAGCACCGCTACAACAGCTGTTGGCGCGACTGAACCAAACCAGCCTGGCCTTCAAGCAGGTACTGCGGCTTAACCGCACCCAGGCCGCCAACGATATCTGGATGGTTCATCCTGCGGTCACCGGCTGCGATATTTACCACGATCTGGCCAGTTCGCTGGAGGGTGAGTTTAACGCCTTTGGCATTAACAATTACAACCTGTTTATGCCAACGCCCATCACGTCATTACGCGAATTGGCATCATATTATCTCGGCCATATGAAACTGGCTCCCAGCCGCCCCGTGCGCCTTTTGGGGTGGTCGCTAGGGGGGCTGATTGCGCTTGAAATGGCGGCGCAGCTTGAAAGCCGCGGCTTTAGTGACGTGCAGGTCTTCCTGCTGGATACCTTCTACCAAACCGCCTTCCAGCTCCGCAGCGAACCGGGCCTGCTGGCGGCCATGCTGGCGATGCTGGGCATTGATGGCGAGGCCGCCGCCAGAGCGCTACGGGCGGAGCCTACGGAGTTATCTTTGAATAAGGAAAGGCTCAGTGCGCCATTGAGGCACGCACGGATCACGCTATTCAAAGCCACGGAGGACGTGAATTTGAGTATGAGCGACCAAGGGGATGGGCGCGAGCTGCTGGCGATTGCCGACAACGGGTTGTCATCCATCAGCCCGTCTTTGCAGATACAGCCTCTGGCTTGTAACCACCACTCTATTATTTTCAGCCATGAGGAAATCGGTCGCGTTCTGCGCGAGTCTACGCGAGCGCCCGCTGCATCGACCGGTATCCGTTAACGTTCCCCCGCCTGCGGCGCTTGTGCCGCAGGCTCACCACATCAGTTGCCCTATCAGTGGGGCGGCAATCACCGTGATAATCCCCGCCAGCATCATCACCAGGCTGGAGACGACGCCTTCTTCCTGCCCCATCTCATAGGCTTTCGCGGTACCGGCGCCGTGCGACGAAGCCCCCAGCCCGGCCCCTTTCGCCAGACTGCTGCGCACTGACAGCCGCAGAAACAGGATGTCCCCCACTGCCATACCGAATACCCCGGTGATCACCACGAACAGCGCCACCAGATCCGGCTGGCCGCCCATCTGTTTGGCGGCCTCCAGCGCAAACGGCGTGGTGATGGATCGCACCGCCAGGCTGCGTTGCACCTCTTCCGGCAAGGTCAGCAGGCGAGCCAGCCACACCGAGCTGTAAACCGCCACCAACACCGCCGTTAGCACCCCGGCGCTGAGCGATAACCAATGGCGACGAATGATATGCAGATTTTCGTAGACCGGCACCGCGAAGGCGATGGTCGCCGGCCCCAATAGCCATAGCAGCCAGTGCGTTTCACCGATGTAGTCCTGGTAGGAAATATGGGTCACCACCAGCAGCAGCACCAGGATCATCGGCGTCAACACCAATGGCATCAACAGCAGGGTACGACGGCGCCGGTAAAGTTTTTTATTGGCGAAGTACAACACCAGGGTTGCCAGAAAGCAGGCGAGGCTAAGGATAAAATCATTCATCGCGTTGTTTACGCCGTTGCAGCCAGACTTCCAGTCTATAGACGCGATCGACCACCAATCCGGTCGCGCCCAGCGTTAGCATGGTGCTGATGGCAATCACCAGGAAAATTTTCCACCCCTCCACCATTAACAGCTGGGCATAGTTCACCACGGCCACCACCGCTGGAACAAAGAACAGCAGCATCTCGGCCAGCAACCAGCGCGAACCGGCCTTGACCCAGTTCAGCGGCAGAATGCGCAACAGGATCAGCGCCAACAACATCAACATGCCAACAATGTTGGCGGGCAGCGGCAGATGGAACTGCTGCACCAATCGGTCGGCAATCAAAAATAACACTGCATATAAAGCAACCTGGATCGGCACCTGCAGCCGGTTCAACAAAGAGGGAGCAGCGTGGCGGAACGCCAATAACATGGGGGAAGGCCTTAAACAAAAAATTCACGGTTTACAGTATACGCAGCCAGGAAACCTCGCCTGAAATGAATTAAAATTATCGACATCATGCCATCAGGGAATAGTTTCCCGACGGTACTTCCCCCAGGAGAATCCAACGTGGATGTCCGCACCCTGCGCTACTTCGTGGAAGTGGTGCGCCAGCAAAGCTTTACCCGCGCGGCGGAGAAACTGTTCGTCACCCAACCGACCATCAGCAAGATGCTGCGCCATTTGGAAGAAGAACTGGAATGCACGCTGCTGATCCGCGAAGGCCGCAAACTGCACCTGACCGACAGCGGGCAAGCGGTATACCAGCGCGGGCTGGCGATCATTGATGAGTTCCGCCAATTGGAGGCGGAGCTGGAAGACATCAGTTCGGTTAAAAAAGGCGTGCTGCGGCTGGGTATTCCCCCCATGGTCGGCCGGCAGATTGCCGATCTGATCCGTCAATTCCGCCAAACCTACCCTGGCATCGAACTGAAAATCTCCGAGCTGGGTGGGCTGTCGGTGGAGCAGGCGGTGATGTCCGGCGAGCTGGATCTGGCGATGACCATACTGCCGGTCGATTCGGATCAACCACTGACCTTCCTGCCGTTACTCGTCCACCCCATGTGCGTGGTTGCGCCGCGTACGCCACACTGGCTTAATCGCACCAGCATCAATATCACCGAGTTGGCTAACTGGCCGATCCTGCTTTATAACGAGGACTTCGCGCTGTACAAAATGCTGATGAAAGCGTTCCGTCAGGCCGGGTTTGAGCCACAGATTGCGGTGCGCAGCGGACAGTGGGATTTTTTGGCTTCGATGGTACAGGCCGGGGTCGGCATCGCCACCCTGCCGGAGCCGGTCTGCCAATGGCTGGATAAGGAAAACCTGATCTGGCTGCCACTGGAACCCCGTATGGAATGGAAAGTCGGGTTGATCTGGCGGCAGGGCAGCTACCTGTCGCACAGTGCACAGGCCTGGATAGCCTGCTGCCGCGACTACTGGCCCGCAGCCAGTACCAGTCACCACAAATAGCAAGGGCCGCATATGCGGCCCCAGACTGCTGATAATTCCTTTGTACTTAAAAGTCATGGATTGCGTGCTGATAAAAACTAAGGATGATGTCTTCAGTTTTACCCCAAACACCCGAAAACCACGCTTTTCGGGTGTTTGTCATCAAATCAGGGCCGCATATGCGGCCCCGTGAGTATTATCCTTCTCGCTCTATCAACAGCGCTTCCAGCAGGTCGAGATCGTGCAACAGCTTTTGCAGCGTCTCGTTGCTGATTTTTTGCGTAGCGCGCAGGTGATATAGCTCACCGCGCTCAGCGCGTAGCGCCGTCAGGCGGAAACGACGCTCGAGGTTTTCCAGCATCAGCGCATTCTCGATATCGTCTTTGGTGGTGATACGGCGCCGCAGCGTCCCCACCACTCGCGAACTGATCTCTTTCAGCACCTGCGGATCGAGGTTTTCCTCGGTATCAACCGCCAACCGCTCTTCCATTTTGTTGATGCTTTCGATCGCCACTTCAGCCGCCATGGCGATTGCCATCCGCTCTTCGCTTTTGCTGACGCTCTTATCCGCCACCTGAACGCCGCGCAGCAACAGCGGCAGCGCCAGTACGCCGGCAATCAATGAAAGCAGGATCACCCCAGCGGCGATAAACACCAGTTGGTAACGCGCCGGGAAGGCGGTGCCGTCACTCAGCAACAGTGGAATTGATAGCACACCGGCCAGCGTAATCGCCCCGCGTACCCCGGCAAACGACGCTACCCACAGTTCGCGGGTGGTGTAATCGCCGAACTGCAACGGCCGTTTTTTCATAAAGCGACGGCTGGCGTTTTTCATCAGCCACAGCCAGGTAAAACGCAATACCAGCAGCGCCGCGTAGATAATCGCCACGTCGGCAAACAGGTACCAGGTCTGAATGGTCGGATCCAGCTCCGCCTGCAGGATAGAGGTTTCCAGGATCCCCGGCAGTTGCAGGCCCAACATGATGAACACCATGCCGTTGAACACAAACTCCAGCATCGCCCAGACGCTGTTGGCGCGCAGGCGCATCGCCAGCGGCGCGTTGCGGATCACGCCGGACTGGCTGATGGTCATCCCCGCTGCCACCGCCGCCAGGATGCCGGATACGCCAATGTGTTCGGCAATCAGGTAAGAAGCAAAAGGTAACAGCAGCAGGAAGACTATCTGCGTCGCCGGGTCATCACCGCTCCAGCGGCTCATGATCCGCAAAGATTTACTGTAGAGCCAGGTGACCGCTACGCCTGCCAGCAGGCCGCCGATCGCCACCTTGAGGAACTCGAGCGTCGCGCCGCCCACGGTAAACACCATGGTGCCCATCGCCACCGCGATAGCGAATTTGAGTGAGACCAGGCCCGACGCGTCGTTCATCAGCGCCTCGCCTTCCAGCACGCCCATGATCGGCTTCGGAATACGCCCTTTACCGACGATGCCGGACAGCGCCACGGCATCCGTTGGCGACAGCACCGCCGCCAGCGCAAACGCCGCCACCAGAGGAATGCCCGGCACCATGGCGTAAATCAGATAACCGACGCCGACCACGGTGATCAGCACCAATACCAGCGCCAGGCCAAGAATTTCACGACCGTGGTGCAAAAACTCCCGCGTCGGGGTTTTCCAGCCATCGGCAAACAGCAGCGGCGGGATAAACAGCACCAGGAACAATTCAGGGTCAAAGTCGACGTGCAACCCGAAATGCGGCCAGGCCAACAGGGCCCCGATACCGATTTGCATTAACGGCAGCGGCACCTGGAACGGCAACATGCGCGTCACCACCCCGGACAGGGAGACCACCAGGATTAAAATGAGGATTGTAAAAAAGATTTCCATGCTTTCCTTAGACTCTTGGGTTCAGACTACATCTCTGATGTATACCCGATAGTAGATCACTTTTTTTACGGCGGTTAAAGCTTGTTGTGCCTTTCAAAATGCAGCATTGGCAGAAGGAGATTTATCTGAATAGGGTATGAGGGCAAACATCCCCCCGCCGGAACGACGGGGGAAACGACATAGCGGTTAGATTGCCCAGCCGCCGGCATAGAATGCCACCAGCGCCACGGCGATCAGCACGGTACCGATATTCAGCCGACGCCATTCGCCGGAGAAGATACGGCCAATCACCAATGAGCTGAAGCCCAGCATGATACCGGTGACGATATTGCAGGTCAGCACGATAAACACGGCGCACAGCAGGCCGGACATGGCATCGACAAAATCATTGAAGTCCAGCTTGGTGACGTTGCTCAGCATCAGCAGGCCAACGTACATCAGCGCCGGTGCGGTCGCGTAAACCGGCACCAGATAAGACAACGGCGACAGGAACAGGATCAGCAGGAACAGCAAACCGACTACGGTTGCTGTCAGACCGGTTTTACCGCCCGCAGCCGTGCCCGCTGCGGATTCGATATACACCGCCGCCGGGGCCGCACCGACCAGACCAGAGAAAATGCTGCTCAGGGAGTCCGAAGTCAGCGCCTTGCCGCCGTTGATGATTTGCCCGTCTTTATCCAGCAGGTTGGCCTGACCGGCCACCGCACGGATAGTACCGGTAGCGTCAAATACCGCGGTCATCACCAGCGCCAGCACGCTCGGCAAGACCACCGGCTGCAATGCGCCCATGATATCCAGGCTGAAAATCAACGAATTGCCGTTGGCATCCGCCAGGCTTGGCATCGCGAATAAGCCCTGGTATTTCACCGCCGGGTCAAACACCAACCCCACCACCGAAATAGTGATGATCACCAGCAGGATACCGCCGGGAACGCGCAGTTTTTCCAGCCCGAAAATCACCGCCAGCCCGAGCAGCGTCATCACTACCGGGAACGAAGTGAATGCGCCCAAAGCCACCGGCAGGCCGTCCAGTGGGTTTTTCACCACCAGGCCAACGCCGTTAGCCGCGATCAGCAACAGGAACAGACCAATACCGATGCCGGTACCATGAGCGACGCCCATCGGCAAATTGCGCAGGATCCAGGCGCGAATACCGGTTACCGAAATAATGGTAAAAAGCACCCCCATCAGGAATACCGCCCCCAACGCCACCGGAATGCTGATGTGTTGGCCCAGCACCAGACTGAACGCCGTGAAAGCGGTCAGGGAAATTGCACAGCCGATGGCCATCGGCAAATTGGCCCATAACCCCATCAGCAACGAACCGAGACCCGCCACCAGGCAGGTGGCGACAAACACCGCCGTTGGCGGGAAGCCGGCTTTGCCCAGCATGCTCGGCACCACGATCACCGAGTACACCATCGCCAGGAAGGTAGTTAGCCCCGCCACCACTTCCTGACGCACGGTGCTGCCGCGCGCAGAAATATTAAAATAACCATCAAGCCCGCCTTTTGGTTTAACGGCGTTATTCGCTTGAGAATTCGACATGTTGCTGTCCCCTGTGTTTCATTGCCAGCCCGTTTAAAGAGGCTTGTTATTCCGCCCACGCATGTTCATTAGGGTAACGTTTGCTTTTCTGCCCTTTGCTCACGTCGCCAATGGGCGTCGCATCAAAGGCAAACGTTTAACTCACAGTGAATGGTACGGGTAATTTATGGTGGTTTATTCAAGGCAAACGATTATCCAGCCTTCCATACCGTCTGATCAACCAAAGATCGCGCCAATTTATGCGGAAAAGCACTGGGATCAATCATTATCGAAAATACGGTATTTGTCTCATAGGTAAATCCGATGGGAGCGCCCCCCTTTCGGAGGGCAAAACGACTACTGAGCCTGGGCCGCCTTTTCATCCATGTACATCAGTTCCCAGATGTGTCCGTCCAGATCCTGAAAACCGTGGCCGTACATAAAGCCATAATCCTGCGGCTGATTATAGGTATTGCCGCCGGCGGCGATCGCTTTGCGCACCAGATCGTCCACCGCTGCCCGGTTAGGCTGCGACAGGCATATCAGCACTTCGGTCGCCTTTCTGGCATCGCTGATCGGGTTCGGGGTGAACATTTTGAATTTGTCGTGGGTCAACAGCATCACATAGATGCTGTCGCTGACCACCATGCAGGCGGCGGTGTCATCGGTAAACTGTGGATTAAAGCTGAAACCAAGACGAGTGAAAAACTCGATGGATACGGGCAAATCGCCCACCGGCAGGTTAACAAAAATTTGCGTAGCCATGGGCTACCTCCGACGAAGAGTGACCTCATCGAGTATAGCCCACCCGCTCATTTCAGCAGGTCATAAGGCCCGCCCTGCTCCAGCGCCCGTTGGTAGGCCGGCCGCGCATGGATACGCTGGAGATAGTCGCGTAGCTTTGGACAGCCATCCAATGCGCCACGTGCCGCCATCGCTTCCAGCGGAAAACTCATCTGGATGTCCGCCGCGCTGAATTCATTGCCGACAAACCAGGTGCTTTTGGCCAGGTGCTGTTCAAGATAGTCGCGGTGCGGAGCAATCTGTTTATCCAGATACTCCCGCTGTACGCCTTTGCCAATAGCCCCTGCCACTGGTCGTAACAGCCAGGGAATGGGCGGCTGGCCCAAACGGCTAAACACCAGCTTCATCACCAACAGCGGCATCAGTGACCCTTCGGCATAATGTAGCCAGTAACGATACTGTTGCCGGGCATGATAGTCGGTGGGGATAAACTGCCCCTGCGCATCGTAGGCTTCCTGCAGATATTCAATAATGGCGCCGGACTCCGCCAGCGTCAGATCGCCATCGACAATCACTGGCGACTTGCCGAGCGGATGGATCTTTTTCAACTCCGCAGGCGCCAGCATGGTTTGCGGATCGCGCTGATAGCGCTGCACCTGGTACGGCACTCCCAATTCTTCCAGAAACCACAGGATGCGCTGCGACCGCGAGTTATTTAGATGGTGCACGATAATCATGGGGCTTCTCCACTCTGTTGCCACACCCGTTATATGTCGAGGCTTCTGGTTAAAGGGTAGTGGTGAATTATCCCATCTGCCAATAAGGTCATCTGTCGCTCAAATTTAAATCAATAAATTTGACAGAGATACTCAAAACTCTCCGATTTTCTCTTTGGGCATGACGGCCTATTATCTAACACATCGAGAGAAAACAGCCTCTCACCTAAAAAATACCCTGAGGATTGAATCATGAAAAACATCAAATTTTTTGCTACCGCTCTGCTGCTGACTACCGCTTCTTTCGCCAGCGTTGCCGCTGACCAACCCGCTAACCAGCCTGCGGCCGGTGCCCAGAAAATCGGTGTGGTGTCCGTGAGCGGCGCTTCTAACCTGAGCACGCTGGAAAATGAACTGGCCAGCAAAGCCGCTGCATCCGGTGCCAGCTCTTACCGCATCATCTCCGCCGGTGGCCAGAACAAACTGTATGGCACCGCAGAAATCTTCAACTGATCGTCAGACAGTAAACTGACGGAAGAAAAAAGCCCCGCAAGGGGCTTTTCTCGTTTCTAGCGAGCATCAAACCTCGCCGCCAGCTTCTGCAGCCGAAATTGTTCGATCATGAAATCAACAAACACTCGGGTTTTGGTCGGCAGGAACTTGGTGGTGGGGAAATACAGGTGCACGCTGCCGCGATCGACATACCAGCCCGACAATACCCGCACCAGTCGACCGCTTTCCAGATAAGGCAAGGCGTTCGGCATGGCGATCAGCGCGATCCCCAACCCCATTTCCGCCGCCTGCGCTGCAGCATCCGGTTCATTTACCGTCATTTTGATTTCCATCGACGGCGCTCGTTGTTCATTCTCCGCATTACGCAGCGGCAGATTACGGATCCGCCCGGTTTGCGGTGAGCGGATAAAAATGCCCGCATGATTCATCAACTGTTCCGGCTGCCGGATGGCAGTGTTGCGCTGCAGATACGCTGCAGAAGCCACCAGGATGCCGTGGGCTGGAGCCAGTTCACGTGCAATCATGCCCTGCGCCAATTCGATACCGCCCCCCATTGCAGCATCAAAATGCTCACCAATCAGATCCACTTTACGGTTGTCGAAATGCCAGTCGGGGACAATTGCCGGGTACCGCGCCAGAAAGTCGGGCAGCATCGGCATGACAAAATGCAGGCCGAACGCCGTCCCCATGCTGACCTTCAGCGTGCCGGCCGCCACCCCGCCGCCGCTGCTTACTCCTTTTAATGCGCACTGGATCGACAACAGGCCGCCGCTGACCTCCTGCAAAAAACGCTCGCCCTCTTCGGTCAGGATCAATTTGCGCGTATTGCGCTGGAAAAGCCTTACCCCGACGATCGTCTCCAGCTTGGTCACATTCTTCCCGACGGCCGCAGAGCTGATGCCCAGCTTGCGTCCGGCCGCAGAAAAGCTGCCGTTCTCTGCGCTGCAAACAAAACATTCCAGATGGCCCAGCATGGTTTCCCCTGTTGATTTCAAACCCACGGTTTAAGCTGATTATAGCTCTTTGTGGCTAGTGGCGACCCGGCGTTTCCCAGATACTGATCCGGTAGATGTTTAACCTCACCCCACTCTGGAGAAGCACCATGACAACAGCACATCCTCTGCAAAACAAAGTCGCATTTATTCAGGGCGGCTCACGCGGCATTGGTGCCGCCATCGTTAAGCGCCTGGCACGTGAAGGCGCCACCGTAGCCTTCACCTACGTCGCCTCCGCCGAAAAAGCAGACGCCCTGGTGGCCGAAATCAGCGCCACCGGCGGTAAAGCGCTCGCCATCAAGGCCGACAGTGCCGATGCCGCGGCCCTGCAACAAGCGGTACGCCAGGCAGTAAACAGCCTGGGTAATCTGGACATTCTGGTGAACAACGCCGGCGTGCTTGCGATGGGCAGTACCGAAGAGCTGCCGCTGGAGGATCTGGATCGCACGCTGGCTGTCAACGTGCGCAGCGTATTTGTCGCCAGCCAGGAAGCGGCGCGCCATATGAATGACGGTGGCCGAATCATCAATATTGGCAGCACCAACGCTGAACGCATGCCCTTTGCCGGCGGCGCAGTTTATGCCATGAGCAAATCCGCGCTGGTCGGTCTGACCAAAGGCATGGCGCGCGATCTGGGCCCACGCGGCATCACCGTCAATAACGTGCAACCCGGCCCGGTCGATACCGACATGAATCCGGCCAGCGGTGATTTCGCCGAACAGTTAAAAGCCATGATGGCCATCAGCCGTTACGGCAAAGATGAGGAGATCGCCAGCTTTGTCGCTTACCTCGCCGGTCCGGAGGCGGGCTATATCACCGGTGCCAGCCTGAGCATCGACGGCGGTTTTTCGGCTTAAATGTTCTGAAAAGCAAAAAGCCCCAAAAGGGGCTTTTTTTTGGGCTTAGGACAACCTGATATCAGAAAGGAATATCGTCGTCGAAGTCCATTGGCGGTTCATTGCTGCTGGCTGCCGGTGCGTTGTTCTGCGCCGGGCGCGCCTGCTGGCCACCGCTGAACTGGTTGCCGCCTTGTGGCTGCTGAGGTTGACCCCAACCGCCCTGGCCGCCGGAAGCCTGACCACCGCCTGCCGGTGCGCCACCGCCTTGACGGCCGCCCAGCATCTGCATGGTGCCGCCAACGTTAACCACAACTTCGGTGGTGTATTTTTCTACGCCAGCCTGATCGGTCCATTTGCGAGTCTGCAGCGCGCCCTCGATGTACACCTGGGAACCTTTACGCAGATATTCGCCCGCCACTTCAGCCAGCTTGCCGAACAGCACAACGCGGTGCCACTCGGTCTTTTCTTTCTGCTCGCCAGTCGCCTTGTCACGCCAGCTTTCGGAGGTTGCCAGGGTAATGTTGGCCACTGCACCGCCATTCGGCATGTAACGGACTTCCGGGTCTTGGCCCAGATTCCCGACCAGAATTACTTTGTTTACGCCTCTGCTGGCCATGAGAACTCTCCTGATGATTGATTTTTACACAGTATAAACGAGTAAGTTTAACACGCTCAGCCTGAAACGACACCCGTGTTGATTACTGCGTGCTGTATTCCGGAATTGTCCTTTCGATCGACCTGTTTGCATTCATGTACTGGATATTCATTCAGGTTTTTTTGTGTCATAATTATGCGTTTCGTACTGGCTGTGCCGGTTTTTTGCGCGTTCGATCACATAATCGTGCGTAAATCACCCAGACAGGCGCGGTGTATCATCAAGACGGGAAGTGTAAATGGACAATATCGAAGTTCGTGGTGCTCGAACCCATAATCTCAAAAACATCAACCTGATTATCCCGCGTGACAAGCTGATCGTCGTCACCGGTCTGTCCGGTTCAGGCAAGTCCTCGCTGGCCTTTGATACCCTGTATGCCGAAGGGCAGCGTCGCTACGTCGAATCGCTCTCCGCCTATGCACGCCAGTTCCTTTCGCTGATGGAAAAACCGGACGTCGACCACATTGAAGGTCTGTCACCGGCAATTTCCATCGAGCAGAAATCGACCTCGCATAACCCGCGATCCACGGTCGGCACCATCACCGAGATCCACGATTACCTGCGTCTGCTGTTTGCCCGCGTCGGCGAACCGCGTTGCCCGGATCACCATGTCGAACTGGCGGCGCAAACCGTTAGCCAGATGGTGGATAACGTGCTCAGCCAGCCGGAAGGCAAACGCCTGATGCTGCTGGCCCCGGTGGTAAAAGACCGCAAGGGCGAGCACACCAAAACGCTGGAAAACCTCGCGAGCCAGGGCTATATCCGTGCGCGCATCGACGGCGAAGTGTGCGATCTTTCCGATCCCCCGAAGCTGGAGTTGCAGAAAAAGCACACCATCGAAGTGGTGGTCGATCGTTTTAAAGTGCGCGATGATCTGTCGCAGCGTCTGGCGGAATCCTTCGAGACCGCGCTGGAGCTGTCCGGCGGCACCGCCATTGTGGCTGATATGGACGACGAAAAAGCGGATGAGCTGCTGTTTTCCGCCAACTTCGCCTGCCCTATCTGCGGCTACAGCATGCGCGAACTCGAACCGCGCCTGTTTTCGTTCAACAACCCGGCCGGCGCCTGCCCAACGTGCGACGGTCTGGGCGTACAGCAGTTCTTCGATCCGGAACGCGTAGTGCAAAACCCCGAGCTTTCGCTGGCCGGCGGTGCCATTCGCGGTTGGGATCGTCGCAATTTCTACTACTTCCAGATGCTGCGTTCGCTGGCAGAGCATTACGCGTTTGACGTTGAAGCGCCTTTCAACAGCCTGGACGCCAACGTGCAGAAAGCGGTGCTCAGCGGCTCCGGTAAAGAATCGATCGAATTCAAATACATCAACGATCGCGGTGACACCACCGTGCGCCGCCATCCGTTCGAAGGCGTGCTGCACAACATGGAGCGCCGTTATAAAGAAACCGAATCCAGTGCGGTGCGCGAAGAGCTGGCGAAGTTTATCAGCAACCGTCCTTGCGCCTCGTGCCACGGCACCCGTCTGCGCGAAGAAGCGCGAAACGTGTTCGTTGAAGACACCACGCTGCCGGAAATTTCCGATCTGAGCATCGGCCATGCGATGACCTTCTTCCAGAACATGAAGCTCAGCGGCCAGCGCGCCAAGATCGCCGAGAAAGTGCTGAAAGAGATTGGCGATCGCCTGAAATTCCTGGTGAACGTCGGCCTGAACTACCTGTCGCTGTCGCGTTCGGCGGAAACCCTCTCCGGCGGTGAAGCGCAGCGTATCCGTTTGGCCAGCCAGATTGGCGCCGGCCTGGTGGGCGTGATGTACGTGCTGGATGAGCCGTCAATCGGCCTGCATCAGCGCGACAACGAACGCCTGCTGGAAACCCTGATCCACCTGCGTAACCTCGGCAATACGGTGATCGTGGTGGAACATGACGAAGACGCCATCCGCGCCGCCGACCATGTCATCGACATCGGTCCCGGTGCCGGCGTGCACGGCGGCCAGGTAGTGGCGGAAGGCACCGTCGAAGACATCATGGCGCAGCCTGAGTCATTGACCGGCCAGTTCCTCAGTGGCAAACGCGAGATTGCCATTCCGGAACAGCGCGTCCCGGCGGACCCGACCAAGGTGCTGAAATTGAGCGGTGCTCGCGGTAACAATCTGAAGGACGTGACGCTGACGCTGCCGGTGGGGCTATTTACCTGCATTACCGGGGTATCCGGCTCCGGCAAATCCACGCTGATCAACGACACGCTGTTCCCGATCGCCCAGCGCCAGCTAAACGGTGCCACTATCGCCGAACCGGCGCCGTTCCGCGAAGTGACCGGTCTGGAGCACTTCGACAAGGTGATCGACATCGATCAAAGCCCGATCGGGCGTACTCCGCGTTCCAACCCGGCGACCTACACCGGCATATTCACCCCGGTGCGTGAGCTGTTCGCCGGCGTGCCGGAATCGCGCAGTCGCGGTTACAACCCGGGCCGCTTCAGCTTTAACGTCAAGGGTGGCCGCTGCGAAGCCTGCCAGGGTGACGGTGTGATCAAGGTGGAAATGCACTTCCTGCCGGACATCTATGTGCCGTGCGACCAGTGCAAAGGCAAACGCTATAACCGCGAAACGCTGGAAGTGAAGTACAAAGGCAAAAGCATTCACGAAGTGCTGGAGATGACCATCGAAGAGGCACGTGATTTCTTCGACGCGGTACCGGCATTGGCGCGTAAGTTGCAAACCTTGATTGAAGTCGGCCTGTCGTACATCCGTCTCGGCCAGTCGGCGACCACGCTGTCCGGCGGGGAAGCGCAGCGCGTCAAGCTGGCTCGTGAGCTGTCAAAACGCGGTACCGGTCAAACGCTGTACATCCTGGATGAGCCGACCACCGGGCTGCACTTCGCCGATATTCAGCAACTGCTGGCGGTGCTGCATCAACTGCGCGATCAGGGCAATACCATCGTGGTGATTGAGCACAACCTGGACGTGATTAAAACCGCGGACTGGATTGTCGACCTGGGGCCGGAAGGCGGCAGCGGCGGCGGTGAGATCCTGGTTGCCGGCACGCCGGAAACCGTGGCTAACTGCGAAACGTCGCACACCGCGCGCTTCCTTAAGCCGTTACTGAAGAAGAAATAATCCCCTGCCAGGCGGGCCGTTACTGTAGCGGCCCGCACGCTTACCCGTTTCGGTCAAATTGAACAGAAACAGGCAAGATTTAGACATTTTCAGGCATTTCCCTCCCCGCTCTCAGCTTTTATCATCAATGTTCCCTCTGTGGCCCTTTGCCGTACTCAGGCCACGTCCACCGGCACCCTACTGCCGGAAGCCGTTCCCCCCATACACTGATGACTGGAGTTACCATGAACATTACGCACGCCTATGCCGCGCATGACGCCAAATCAGCGTTAGTTCCTTTTGATTACACGCCGCGCACCTTGCGCGACCACGATGTGCAAATCAAGGTTCTGTTCTGTGGCGTCTGCCATTCGGATTTACACCAGGCCCGCAACGAATGGAGCAACACCCTTTTTCCGGTGGTTCCCGGCCACGAAATTGTGGGGCGCGTGAGCGCCGTCGGCAACCATGTGTCACGCTATCAGGTCGGTGATTTGGTCGGCGTGGGCTGTATGGTGGACTCCTGCCGCAGCTGTCCGAGCTGTGACGAGGGTCTGGAGCAATATTGTGAAAATGGGTTTACCGGCACCTATAACGGTGAGGATCGACAAACCGGCGCCACCACCTACGGCGGCTACTCCACCGATATGGTAGTAGATCAGGACTTTGTACTTCGCGTACCGGAAAACCTCGATCCTGCCGGTGTCGCCCCCTTACTGTGCGCCGGTATCACCACCTATTCCCCGCTGCGTCAATGGGGCGCCGGTCCGGGTAAAAAGGTGGGCATCGTCGGTCTCGGCGGGCTGGGGCACATGGGCGTTAAACTGGCCCGGGCGATGGGAGCGCATGTGGTGCTGTTCACGACTTCAGCGTCCAAAGTCGAAGATGCCAAACGCCTCGGCGCTCACGAAGTGGTGATCTCACGCAATTCGGAAGAGATGGCGCAGCACACCAACAGTTTCGATTTTATTCTTAACACGGTGGCGGCCCAGCACGATCTGAACCCGTTCCTCAATCTGCTGCGCCGTGACGGCACCCTGACGCTGGTTGGCGCACCGGAGCATGACCACCCGTCACCGCAGGTGTTTAACCTGATCATGAAGCGTCGTCGCATCGCCGGTTCACTGATTGGCGGCATTGCAGAAACCCAGGAGATGCTGGATTTCTGCGGCCAGCACGGCATTACCTCGGATATCGAACTGATCCCGATGCAGCAAATCAATGAAGCCTTCGAGCGGATGCTGAAAAGCGACGTGAAATATCGCTTCGTGGTGGATATCGACTCTTTGCGAGCCTAAGCCTCTCGGGCGCCCACAGCGGCGCCCGATTTTCTTACAGCTGCTTTATCACTCGCGCCGGATTGCCGCCGACCACGCAGTTCGCAGGCACGTCCTTGGTCACCACCGCACCGGACGCCACCACCACGTTATCCCCCAGCGTAACGCCGGGATTAATCACCGCACGACCGCCAATCCACACATTATTGCCAATGCGCACCGGCTTGCCGAACTCCGCCCCGCCCACGCGGGTTTCCGCATCCAGCGGATGGGTGGCGGTATAAATATGCACTCCAGGCGCCAGCAGGCAGTTATCACCGATATGCACTTCGCATACGTCGAGGATCACGCAGTCAAAATTGGCGTAGAAATTCTTCCCCAGATAGATGTTGTAGCCGTAATCGCAGCGAAACGTCGGCTCGATAGTGCCCCCCTGATACTGGCCCAACAATTCTGCCAATCCCTGTTTACGCAGGTCGCCCTCATCCGGTGACGAATGGTTGTAACGGTGGACCAATTGGCGTGCGCGCTTGCGCTCGCTGCGCAACAGTTCGTCGCCGGCGTCGTACAATTCACCGGCAATCATTTTGCGTTTTTCTTCACTCATCGCCATCTCGCGGCATCCTTTGGTATTTCGGCTTATTGATTAAAAAGCCTAGTCTTTCCTCATCCACAATAAAACGGGAACGTTCCCAATATCGAATCACGATCACAGTTTGGCGGGAAAACAGAAGAAATAAACGAAGGACTCAGGCAGGCGCTACACCTGCCGTTATCTATGGTTAGGCGCGCAATTCCTGGCGCACATGGTCGGGTAACCCTTCCAGCACCAGCTGATAGGAACTGTCGATCAACGTATAGAACTGCGAGTTCGGCAGATTGCCATCAAGAAAGACCGTATTCCAGTGTGCCTTGTTCAGTCCGACGCAGGGGACGATCTCCGGGTGATGCTCCCGTAGGCTTTCCGCCAGTTCCGGGCTGGATTTTACCGCCAAAGCAGGTCGCCCCTGTACCTCGCACACCATGGCGAACATAACGTCGCCGACTTTGATCTGGCTGGCCTGCCACTGGTTCTGGTCGCTCTGTTCCGCGCCCGGTTTCGCCATGCAGTATTCCAGCAGTGCTGTGTTATTCATTGGGTTATTCCCCCTGTAACGTGGCCACAACCCGGCGTGAACCGCCGTGGATGCGGTGCTCCCCCAGCCAAATTCCCTGCCATGTGCCCAGCATCAGCCGCCCGTGACCGACAGGCAGCGTCAACGACGTGCCCAACAGAGAGGATTTGATGTGCGCCGGCATGTCGTCCGGCCCTTCGTAGTCATGCTGATAGGGTGCGTTCTCTGGCACCTGACGCAGGAAATGCTGCTCCATGTCGGCTCGCACCGTAGGATCGCAGTTCTCGTTCAGCGTCAGCGAGGCCGAGGTATGCTGCAATAACAGATGCAGCAGGCCAGTTTGCAGGCGGTGTAAGTGGGTTAGCTGGTCAGTAATCTCTTCGGTAACCAGATGAAAACCACGCGCTTTTGCGCTGAGGATTAGCGTTTGCTGATGCCACATAAGTGAGCGCCCCTCAATCAGTATATTCTCTCTCCAGTTTGCGGCAACTCTGGCGGCAAACCGACAACAAAAAAGGAGCGATATCGCTATCGCTCCCTGGCTAACGTCAGTTTACCCTAACAGCTTTTACTGCACGGCGGCAAACGCCTCGGCTACCTGATGCACGTTGTGGTGGTTCAGGCCAGCCATGCAAACGCGTCCACTGTGGATCAGGTACACGCCGAATTCTTCACGCAGGCGATCAACCTGTGCAGCGCTAAAGCCGGTGTAGCTGAACATGCCGCGCTGTGCGAGCAGATAATCGAAGTTCCGTTGCGGCAGGGCGATTTTCAGCGCTTCCACCAGCGTCTTGCGCATCTCGAGAATACGGGTGCGCATGGTTTCCACTTCGGCCAACCACTGGGCTTTCAGCTGCGCGTCGTTCAGCACTTTCGCCACCACCTGCGCACCGAAGTTCGGCGGGCTGGAGTAGTTACGACGCACCGTGGCCTTCAGTTGGCCCAACACGCGTCCGGCCGCTTCTTCGCTTTCACACACTACCGACAGGCCGCCGACGCGTTCGCCATACAGCGAGAAAATTTTCGAGAAGGAATTGCTCACCAGGCATGGCAGACCGGCCGCAGCAATAGTGCGGATAGCGTAGGCATCATCGGCAATGCCGCCACCGAAGCCCTGATAAGCGATATCGAGGAATGGGATCAGTTCACGCTCGGCGATCACTTTGACCACTTCATCCCACTGAGTGTGGGTCAGGTCGGAACCTGTCGGGTTATGGCAGCACGGGTGCAGCAGTGCGATGCTGTGCTTCGGCAGCTGTTTCAACGCGCTCAGCATGGCGTCAAACTTCACGCCCAGGCTTTCGCTGTCGAAGTACGGATAGGTGTTCACTTTGAACCCAGCGCCGCCAAAGATGGCAACGTGGTTTTCCCAGGTCGGATCGCTGACCCACACCTGCGAATCCGGGAAGTAGCTTTTCAGGAAGTCGGCACCGACTTTCAGCGCGCCGGAACCGCCCACGGTTTGAATGGTGGCGATGCGCCCTTGCTGCAGCATCGGGTGTTCGGCACCGAACAGCAAATGTTGGATCGCCGTGCGGTAAGGCAGCAGACCTTCCATCGGCAGGTACACCGATGCCCCATGATCCACGCTGTTCAGCTGCGCTTCTGCCGCAGCAACCGCTTTCATCTGCGGGATAATACCCTGCTCATCATAGTAAAGGCCGATACTCAGGTTAACCTTGTGCGCACGTGAGTCTTTTTTGAATTTTTCCATCAGCGACAGGATCGGGTCACCTGCGTAGGCATCAACATTCTGGAACACGGATTATTCTCCTGGATTATGGTGAGTAGGCACAGCGTTACGCTCCTAATATAGACGGAAAAGGCCGTTCAGTTTGAGCTTTATCTCGCAACCGGCAACAAACCATTTTCCTTGATTCGGTTGAGCACCACCGCCGTTTTGATATGCGCCACGCTTTTGTGGCGGGACAGCGTCTGGCTGATCAAATCGTCCAGTGCCGGCAGGTCCGCCACCGCAACCTTCAGCAGATAATCAGCATCGCCGGTGGTTTTGTAAGCGTCAAGAATGGCGTCCACTTCTTCCAGCATCTGGTGGAAACTGTCGATCTGCTCCTGAGCATGGTGGGTCAGACTCACTTCTATCAGGCCAACCAACCCTAGCCCGACGGCCTCCGGCGCCAGCCGCGCGTGGTAACCGCGGATCAGTTGCGCCTGTTCCAGGCTGATGCGCCGCCGCGAACACTGGGATGCCGACAGCCCCACCAGATCGCTCAGTTCCTGATTGGTCAGACGGCCATTGGCCTGTAACAGCGTCAGGATTTTCATATCAAAATCGTCAATGTTGTACATAGCCACCTGTAAACTGTGTTAATAAATGTTGACGTTACAGCCTATCAGTTTTTTGACTGTGGATACCCTTCCCGCACCGAGGTTGTGAAGCGCACAGCAGCAATGCCGGACGTTTCCGCCTGCCAATGGCATAAAAAACGGGTAACTCGCGCAAGTCAGCAACAATGAGCGGTTAAATAGCGCATAAAACCACGAATGTATAATAAGGACGCCGATGAAAAGATTTCTCCCTCTCGCACTGCTGGTTGCCGCCGGAAGCGCCAGCGCACAATCGCATTTGGATAAGGTGATACAGCAGGGCACGCTGGAAGTGTGCACCACCGGCGATTACAAACCCTATACCTTCCAAAAAGAAGACGGCAGCTACGAAGGCATTGATATCGCCATGGCGGAATCGCTGGCAAAAAGCCTGGGCGCCAAGGTGAAATGGGTGAAAACCAGTTGGAAAACCCTGACGCCGGACTTTGTCGCCGGCAAATGTGATATCGCCATGGGCGGCATCTCGGTCACGCTGCAACGTCAAAAGCAGGTGTTCTTCGCCGACCCGTTGGATACCGACGGCAAGATCCCGTTAGTGCGCTGCACCGACGTGAAGAAATACCGCACCATTGACCAGATCAATAAAGCGTCCGTACGCCTGCTTGAGCCGGCAGGCGGCACCAACGAGGCCTTTGTCCACGCCTATCTGCCCAAGGCCAAACTGACGTTGACCCATGATAATTTGGGGATTTTCCAGCAGTTGGTCGACAAGAAAGCCGATGTGATGATCACCGACGCTTCCGAGGCGCAGTATCAGCAAAAACGCTATCCGAAGCTGTGCGCGGTCAACCCGAAAAAGCCGATGCAGTATGGCGAAAAGGCTTACATGCTGCCGCGTGACGATTTGAGCTGGAAGCTGTATGTGGATCAGTGGCTGCACCTGGCCAAGGCGACCGGTGAGTATCAAAGCATTATCGATCAGTGGTTGGCAGTGAAGAAGTAACTCAATATAACGGGGCCGCTGCCTGGCGGCCCCTCAATGGACTTATTCGCCGATATATTCCATCGCCACGCGCTGCGTCAGCTTGGTAATCAGTTCATAAGCACTGATGCCGGTGCATTCGGCGATGCGTTCGACCGGTAACTCCCGCCCCCAAAGCACCACCTCATCCCCGACCTTGTCGGTCGCGTTCGGCCCCAGATCGACCGACATCATGTCCATCGACACCCGGCCCACGATCGGCACTTCACGGCCGTTGAGCCACACCGGCGTACCGGAAGGCGCGCTGCGCGGGTAACCGTCGCCGTAACCCATCGCCACCACGCCCAAGCGAGTATCACCTTCACTGACCCAGGTGCCACCGTAGCCTACGGACTCGCCAGCCTTGTGCTCACGCACCGCGATCAGGTTGGACTTGAGCGTCATCGCCGGCTGCAGATCAAACTGGCTGCCGTTGGCGTCCTCCATCGGCGAGACGCCATACAGGATAATGCCTGGGCGAACCCAGTCGTTATGCGCATCCGGCCACAGCAGGGTACCGCCGGAGGCGGCAATAGAACGCTGGCCCGGTTTACCACGGGCAAACTGTTCAAAGCACTGCATTTGTTTGAGCGTGGCATCGGAACCCGGCTCATCGGCACGGCTGAAGTGGCTCATGATATTGACCGGCTGCACCACATTGCGGCAGGCGCTCAGACGCTGATAAAACGCCTCGGCATGCTCAGGGCGGACCCCCAGACGATGCATGCCGGTATCCAGCTTCATCCACACCGGCACCGGACGCGCCAGCGTGGCCTGCTCCAGCGCTTCAAGCTGTTCGATACTGTGCACGGCGGTTTCGATGTTATTGGCCACCAGCACCGGCAGATCCTCGGCCGAGAAGAAGCCCTCGAGCATCAGGATAGGTTTGACGATGCCGCCGGAGCGCAGCTTCAACGCCTCGCCAATGCGGGCCACGCCGTAACAATCGGCATCTTGCAGGGTGTGGGCTGTTTCCAGCAGGCCATGTCCATAAGCGTTTGCTTTCACAACGGCAATCAGGCGACTTTGCGGCGCCTGACGGCGCACCTGTTGCAGATTATGTCGCAGAGCGCGGCGGTCGATTACAGCGGTTGCCGCTTTCATTTCAGTTCCTTAGCTGATTATTCGTCATCATACTGTGGCCCCGCATAGTTATCGAAGCGCGACCACTGGCCGTTAAAGGTAAGGCGTACGGTACCGATTGGGCCGTTACGCTGCTTACCCAGAATAATTTCGGCAATCCCTTTCAGATCGCTGTTCTCGTGATAAACCTCATCACGGTAGATGAACATAATCAGGTCGGCGTCCTGCTCGATGGAGCCGGACTCACGCAGGTCGGAGTTGACCGGGCGCTTGTCGGCACGCTGCTCCAGGCTTCGGTTCAGCTGCGACAGCGCCACCACCGGTACCTGCAGCTCTTTCGCCAGGGCTTTTAACGAGCGGGAGATCTCGGCAATTTCCAACGTTCGGTTGTCGGAGAGCGACGGCACGCGCATCAACTGCAGGTAGTCGATCATGATCAGGCTGATGCCGTCATGTTCACGGAAAATACGCCGCGCACGGGAGCGCACTTCGGTTGGCGTCAGGCCAGAGGAGTCGTCAATGTACATATTGCGCTTCTCCAGCAGGATACCCATGGTGCTGGAAATTCGCGCCCAGTCCTCATCGTCCAACTGGCCGGTACGAATACGGGTCTGATCCACACGTGACAGCGAGGCCAGCATACGCATCATGATCTGGTTGCAGGGCATTTCCAGGCTGAAAATCAGCACGGGCTTGTCCTGCGTCATCGCGGCGTGTTCGCACAGGTTCATGGCGAAGGTGGTTTTACCCATTGCTGGACGGGCGGCGACGATGATCAGATCCGACTTTTGCAAACCGGCGGTTTTCTTATTGAGATCCTGATAGCCGGTATCCACCCCGGTGACGCCATCGTGCGGCTGCTGATACAGCTGCTCAATACGCGCAACGGTATCTTCCAGGATACGCTCGATCCCTTTTGGACCCTCATCTTTGCTGGCACGATTTTCCGCAATTTGGAATACCCGCGATTCGGCTAAATCGAGCAGATCTTCGCTGCTGCGCCCTTGCGGATCGTAGCCGGCGTCAGCGATCTCATTGGCCACCGAGATCATCTCACGCACTACCGCACGTTCACGCACGATATCCGCATAAGCGCCGATGTTGGCAGCGCTTGGGGTGTTTTTCGATAATTCGGCCAGATAGGCGAAGCCGCCGACAGAGTCCAGTTCGCCCCGCTGTTCCAGCGATTCGGACAGGGTGATCAAATCGATAGGCCGACTCATCTCCAGCAGGCGCTGCATCTCGGTAAAGATCAGGCGGTGCGGGCGGCTGAAGAAATCATTGGAGACCACGCGTTCCGCCACGTTATCCCAGCGTTCGTTATCCAGCATCAAACCGCCCAACACTGACTGCTCAGCCTCCAGCGAATGTGGCGGCATCTTCAGCCCTTCCATCTGGCGATCGCGGGGACGTTCTCTGGCTTCGTCTGCGTTTGTTTTGTTGGTTGGTTTTTTTCCTGCCATGAAGCGTATTCTTAATCCGGTTGCGAATGAAGGATCCTGACGCGAGAGTATACGTGATTTTTATCTGTGATTCCTGCGGCATAACCGATGCAAAAAAGGTATCAATCCGCGCGCGGACAAACTGGATCGCCAATACTAAAACGCGTAGGGTGAAATCAGACACCCACACGAGGTACTGATATGGCCAAGCGCATTCAATTCTCCGCCACCGGCGGCCCTGAAGTGTTGCAATACGTTGATTTTACCCCACCAGACCCGGCAGCCGGTGAGGTGCAGATCGAGAACAAGGCGATCGGCATCAACTATATCGACACCTACATACGCAGCGGGTTATACCCGCCCGCCAGCCTGCCAAGTGGGTTGGGCACCGAGGCGGCCGGGGTGGTCACCAAGATCGGCGCAGGAGTCAGCGCGCTGAAGCCGGGTGACCGCGTGGTTTACGCCCAGTCAACGCTCGGTGCTTACAGCGAAGTGCACAACGTCGCGCAGGAAAAAGTGGCCATCCTGCCGCACAATTTGAGTTTCGAGCAAGGGGCAGCCTCATTCCTGAAGGGGCTGACGGTGCATTACCTGCTGCGTCAAACCCATGAGGTGCAGCCGGGTGAAGTGTTCCTGTTCCATGCTGCCGCAGGCGGTGTCGGGTTGATTGCCTGCCAGTGGGCCAAAGCGCTCGGGGCGAGGTTAATCGGCAGCGTCGGTTCCGACGAAAAAGCCGAGCTGGCGAAGCGTGCCGGCGCCTGGGCCACCATCAATTACCATAAGGAAGACATCGCCCAGCGCGTCGCCGAACTGACCCAGGGCGAAAAAGTCGGCGTGGTGTATGACTCTGTGGGCCAAAGCACCTGGCAAGCCTCGCTCAATAGCCTCAAGCGACGTGGGCTGATGGTGAGTTTTGGCAACGCCTCCGGCCCGGTTACCGGTGTCGATCTGGCATTGCTTAACCAGAAAGGCTCTCTGTATGTCACCCGCCCTTCCCTCAATGGCTACATCACCAGCCGCGCGGAGCTGCAATTTGCCAGCAATGAGCTGTTTTCATTGATCGGCAGCGGGGCCATCAAGGTCGACGTGAAAGAAGAGCAGAAGTTTGCGCTGGCTGACGCACAACGTGCGCATCAGGTGCTGGAAAGCCGTAATACCAGCGGCTCAAGCCTGCTGATCCCTGGTCGTTGAGTTGGAAAAAAGATCGGTAAAATTAGGTATAACGTGCGGTGGTACATCGTCTAAAGGCGAAGAGTGGAATATGATCTTCCGGCAATTCACGTTGTTCAATAGGGAAATAGCTCTGAAATGAAAATAAAAATGCTGGTTACAGCGCTGGTTTTCGCCGCAGCTCCAGCGTTGGCCACCGCAGCGCAGGCAGCGACGCCAAACGCAGAAAAAGACGCATTGATGAAATACCCTTACTCTGCCGCCTATACGCAATGTATGAGCAAACCAGATCTCAATACACCAAGTATGGCTGCCTGCATTGAAACAGAGTTCAAGCTCTGGGATGCACGCCTGAACAAGTCCTATAAGGAAGCGCTCAAGTTTAAGGCAGCCCCAAAAGCCTGGCGTGAGGCACAGCGTAACTGGCTGAAGTTCAAAGACAGCCAATGCCAGGCGCTGGTGGCAGCACCGCATGGCTCCGGCGATGCGCTGGATGCGGCTTCATGCGAACTGAACATGACCATTGAACGTACGTTGCAACTTGAAAGCGACAACTGGCCAAGATCTTAATATTGCTGGATTATCAGTAACAAAAAGGGCTCCGTAAGGAGCCCTTTTTGTTACTGCGTTTGTAGGGGTAGAGCAGAGTCCGCCAGAGACAGTGGGTTGCTTGAGCAACGCTCGTATTATTATTGTCTCTTGCGGTGATGAAATCGGTCGCATCGCTGCATCGGCAAACATCCTAACAGCCCCGAGGCGCAAAAAAAATGGCTAATGCGCCGCACCGGCCGTTTAAACGTCAAGCTGTGATCGCTGCCGCATTAAGAACGCATCTGTTGCTCGACTTTCAGCGTGACCGACTGATTATTCGACAAAAAATTAATAGCGGCGTATTGAAGGCTTCTGCATTGAACGGTAGATCCAAACGCCAACCACCGCCAAAATCAGCCACGGCAACAGCTTAATCACCATCGCAAACAGCCCGCCAATCAGCATGAATGCCGCGGCCACCAGCAACGCCGCGAATACGCCCAGCAACGAAATGCCCGTCACCATCAGCATGACGACAAAGCCGACCAGAAAGAAGAGTTCCAACATGATTTTGCTCCTTCGCAAAACAAAGTATCTGCGAAGGTATTACAAGAAGCGTGCCAAAATGGTGAGAGGACTAAGTTATTGAAATTGAAAAAAAAGGCATGCCGCATCACGCAACATGCCTGGTCAAAAACACTAACTGTTAGTCAGAATTTTATCTCTATTACGCCATCTCGGTGCGCGGTAGGCGAACCAAATCCAGCGCCTGCTCAACCACGCGTGCATCGGCCCCTGGCTTATGGGCATTCTCACTCAGGTGACGGCGCCACTGACGGGCACCGGGCACGCCCTGGAACAACCCAAGGATATGGCGGGTGATATGGCCCAAATAAGTGCCATTCGACAGCTCGCGTTCAATGTACGGATACAACGATTCGATAATCGCTATGCTGTCCATAACTTCGCTTTGGCAGCCAAACAGTTCACTGTCGACCCGCGCCAGAATGCCTGGGTTCTGGTAGGCTTCGCGCCCCATCATCACGCCATCCAGATGCTGCAGATGCTGTTTCGCCTCTTCCAGCGTTTTCACCCCCCCGTTAATCGCCAGAGTGAGCGTCGGGAAATCCTTTTTTAACTGGTACACGCGCGGATAATCCAGCGGCGGCACTTCGCGGTTCTCTTTCGGACTCAGGCCCGACAGCCATGCCTTGCGGGCATGAATGGTAAACATGTCACATTCACCGCGCCCGGCGACGGTGGCGATGAAATCGCACAGAAACTCGTAGCTGTCCTGATCGTCAATACCAATGCGGGTTTTCACCGTCACCGGGATCGACACCACGTCGCGCATCGCCTTGATGCAGTCGGCAACCAGCGTTGCCTGTCCCATTAGGCAGGCACCGAACATGCCGTTCTGTACCCTATCCGACGGGCAACCGACGTTGAGGTTGATCTCGTCATAGCCGCGCTGCTCAGCCAGTTTTGCGCAGTGCGCCAGCGCAGCCGGGTCGCTGCCGCCCAGTTGCAGCGCCACAGGATGTTCTTCTTCGCTGTAGGCCAGATAGTCGCCCTTACCGTGGATAATCGCGCCGGTAGTCACCATTTCGGTGTACAGCAAGGTTTCCTTGGTCAACAAGCGGTGGAAGTAACGGCAATGACGATCGGTCCAGTCGAGCATAGGCGCGATGGAAAAACGATTGGCGGCGTATTTTGGGGCGTTATTGTCTGTCGTCATGCTGGGCTACCGGCTACCTGATTCTGTCTGGGGTTCAACGAACGGCATGCTGCCGCAAACGGCTATTATAACGACAATCGGCGGCGTTGGGAAAACCGCTGTGTCGCCGATAAAAAAGCACCGGCAAAAGCGAATAAAAAGAGGCTGTCAGGTGTTCTCTCTGTAAGGCCGCAGTTCTGCGTCCTTCATGATGAGGAAATAACCATGAACAGTTTCGTTAAACGCCTGCTGCTGCCAGTCATTGCCGGTTCACTGCTGTTTTCCGGTACCGCTCTGGCGATGGGCGGCGATGGCAGCGGTCAAACCACGCCAACCTGCCCCAAAGGCCAGATATACGATACGAAAACCAAAACCTGCATGGTGGATAAAAGCAGCATGGTCAGCGACAACGATCGCACGAACTATGCCTATGCGCTGGCCAAAAGCGGCCGCTATCAGGAAGCGCTGGATGTGCTGAATACCCTCAAAGATCCCAACACTGCCGTGGCCCTAAATTACCGCGGCTATGCCACCCGCAAGCTCGGCCGCACCGACGAAGGGATCGGCTACTATTTAAAATCAGTGGCGCTCGATCCGAAATACCCCAAAGTCCGCGAATACCTGGGTGAGGCTTATATGATCAAAGGGCGTCAGGACCTGGCGAAGGAGCAGCTTAAGGTTATTCAATCGCTGTGCGGTACCGGTTGTGAAGAGTACCGAGATCTGGCGGCGGCTATCGATCATCACCCTGAATCGTAAAACCCGGAGGCAAACATCAGCAGCGACGCGATCCGCAACGAAATCGGCCAATATCTCTCCCGCCTGTGGCGCTATGGCTTGGTGCTGTCCCACCGGCGGGACGTAGCCGACGACTTGGTTCAGGCCACCTGCGTGCGGGCGTTGGAACGCGCCGCACAGTTTGCCGTGGGAACGCGTATGGACCGCTGGTTATTTTCCATTCTTCACTCCATCTGGTTGAACGAGGTCCGCTCTCAGCACATTCGCCAGGGACAGGGCTTTGTCGACGTTGACGAACTGGCCGGTGCGGAAAACGGCGAGCAGCCGATTTGGGCCAATGAGGTGATGCAACGGGTTAATCAACTGCCGGAGGCGCAGCGCAATACGTTGTTTCTGGTGTACGTGGAGGAACTTTCTTACCGGGAAGCCGCTGAGGTGCTGGGTGTGCCCATTGGCACCATCATGAGCCGTCTGGCGGCGGCACGGCTGCGGTTGGCGAACGACAGCCTGCTGCAAACCCGTACCCCGCAGGTAAAAGGAGAACAATCATGAGTTCAGCCTACGCAACGGATGAACTGCTGGTCGCCTATCTGGATAATCAGTTGGACCCACAGCAACGCCACCGGCTGGAACAGCGTCTGGCCGGCGAACCGGCGTTGGCAGAACGCTTGTCGTTGCTGGAGCGCAGCAGCTTGCCCTTTAAGCAAGCCTTTGCGCCTTTGCTTGATGAAGCGCCGGTGCAAAGATTGCAGTCAAAATTGCCACTTATCGTCCCCTCGCCACCGCACGCTATCAGCCGCCGTGGCCTGATTGCCGCCGCCGTCGCTTTTCTGGCACTGGGCATCGCAGGCGATCGCGCCTATCTGCAGCTCAGCCAACCGGATGACAACTGGCGGAGCCTGGTCGCTCAATATATGGCGTTGTACACCCCGGAAACGCTGATGGGTTTTGAGGGCTCCGCAGCGCAGATTGCCAGTCAACTACAGCACACTGGTGATCGGCTGAGCATCGCGCTTCCTCTGCCGCAGCTGACGTTGCAAGGGGCCGAACTGAAAAACGCCCGTGTGCTGGCGTACGACGATCGCCGTATTGCTCAATTGACCTGGCTGGATGCGCGGTACGGTGTATTGGCACTGTGTATTATCCAGCAACCGGGCAAGTCGCAGCCCGCCGAGAGCGAACAACGCCTGGGAATGAATGTGGTCTATTGGTCCGATAGCAGACACAGTTTCATGCTGATTGGCCATAATCCGGCAGTGGAAATGGTCAGATTGGCCAGTCAATTACAGCGTTCGCTGACTGCCTAAGAGCCTACGCAAAGCCATAGCCTGCGAGAACGGCACGGAACATCGTGAATACCATCACATTTCTGGCTAACAACGGGCGCTAAACCGGACGTTTAATGCGCCATACTGGCAGAAAAGTGGCCGACTCTCGGCGATTCGGCTGAAGCATGGTAAAATCGGCTTTTTTACGTACCGGGAAATTTGCCATGAACTCAAGCACCCAGGAAAAGCTGCTGGCGCAGGCTGAACAACTCTGCCAGCAACGCAATGTGCGGCTGACACCGCAGCGGCTGGAAGTGTTACGCCTGATGGCACAACAGCCCGGTGCCATCAGCGCTTACGACCTGCTGGATTTGCTGCGCGTAGCCGAACCCCAGGCCAAACCCCCCACGGTTTACCGTGCATTGGATTTCCTGTTGGAACAAGGCTTTATTCATCGCGTGGAATCGGCGAACAGCTATGTGTTGTGCCATCATTTCGAACAGCCGATGCATACTTCCGCACTGTTCATTTGCGATCGCTGCGGCCAGGTGACTGAGCGCACAACCGAAGGGATCGAAGAGACGCTGCAAAAGCTGGCTAAAGAGTCAGGATTTGCCCTGCGTCACAGCGTGGTAGAAGCCCATGGCCTGTGTGAGGGTTGCGTTGAGGTAGAAGCCTGCGATAGCAAACATGATTGCGGCGAACACGATCACAGCATCGCTATCAAGAAGAAATAAGAGGGTATCAGGTACCTCCCTGTACCTTCGGCCATAGCGTCAAGGGGATTGAAACGCCTGGCCATCAGCATAGTTTACGGCCGCAATCCGCTGCGGCCTATCGCACTACCAGCGATACTTGTTGTGGTCTTCCCAGGATTTCACTTCTTTCTCGGCCGCCTCTTTCTGGTAGCCGTAGCGTTCCTGAATTTTACCGACAAGCTGTTCGCGTTTCCCTTCAATGACCGTCAAATCGTCATCGGTCAGCTTGCCCCATTTTTCCTTCACTTTCCCTTTAAACTGCTTCCAGTTACCGTCGGCTTGATCTTTGTTCATAACCTCTCCGTTACCTGTGATTAGTCAGTTTTAAAAACTTGTCGCTGGGCTTAACTGAGTAATAATCATGGTCAATTGACCTAAAATGAAGGGAATGTCATTCCAATTCATTCCGCCAGCCACATGATTAACTATAGCAACAGATATCGATAAATAACAAAAAACCAGAATAAAAATTCAACAAAACAACAAAATTCAGTAAAACACCCGAAATAACAGTCAGTAAGCGGGACTCAATCGACGCGATAATATGTAACTCAATATGAATACAAAACATTAGTTAATTTTATGATAACGTCTCATTGTGAGCCGTTGGATCCGCGGCAAACCAGGTACCGCGCAGCCTGTGGCGGTGCCAAATCCAGCCGAGCGCGATGCCGCGCAGAGAAAGAAAGACCGCCAGCGCCAGCCATAAACCATGATTGCCCAAGACGGGTACGGTCAGCAGCGTCAAACCATAGCCGGCCGCCGCCACTGCCATGCTGTTGCGCATTTCTGCTCCTCGTGTGGCGCCAATAAACATGCCGTCCAGCAAATAGCACCATACGCCCACCAATGGCAGCACCACCTGCCACGGCAGATAGTGGCCGGCCAGCGCACGCAGTTCCGGTAACGAGGTCAAGGCGGCGATAATATGCTGACCGGCAACGGCATAAACCAGGCCAAAGGCCAACGCGACCAGACAGGCTTGTCGGCAAGCCGCACGCCACACCTTGCGCAGTTGGCTATCGTCGCGCGCGCCATAGGCATGGCCAGAATGCGCTTCAACCGCGTAGGCAAAACCGTCGAGCGCATAGGCGGTAAAGGTCAGTAAGTTCATCAGCACCGCATTCACCGCCACCACTTCGCCGCCAAGCCGGGCACCGAAGATGGTCAAAGAAGCGAAACACAGCTGCAGCAGCAGGGAACGCAGCATAATGTCGCGATTCAGCGCCAGTAAACGCCGCAGGTTGCCACGCCAGGCAGTGCGCAGCATCGGCATGGAAATGCCACGCAGGCGCATGACCCGCCAGGACAGCCATAAGCCCAGCAGCAGCGTGGCATACTCAGAAATAGCGGTCGCCGTCGCCGCACCTTGCACGTTCCAGCCCAGCCCCATCACCAGCCAGATATCCAGTACAATATTCAATAAGTTGCCGACAATCAGCAGGATCACCGGCGCACGTACGTATTGCACGCCAAGCAGCCAGCCCAGGATAACCATGTTCGCCAATGCCGCCGGTGCGCTCAGCCAGCGGATCTCGAGGAATAATCGGGCCTGCTCCAGCACCGCCTCGTCGCCACCGACGATTTTCAGCGCCAGTTCGATCAGCGGATGGCGCAGCAAGACAATGGCCACACCGGCCAACGCCGCCAGCAGCAGCGGTTGCATAAAGGCGCGCGCCAATCCCTGTGGGTTTTGTGCGCCCAGAGCCTGCGCAGTCAGACCGGTGGTGCTCATACGCAGGAACAACAACAGCATGAACAGGAAGCTGGTCGCCATGGCTCCTACCGCCACACCGCCCAGATAAACAGGGCTGTCGAGGTGACCGATCACTGCGGTATCCACCAGCCCAAGCAACGGCACGGTGATATTGGAGAAGATCATTGGCAGCGCCAGGCGCCACAAGGCTTTATCGGTATCGCTGGTGAAGGCGGAGAGCAGGCGCATAGTGAAATGTTCCCGTGGCAATGCGGTTTTAATCGGTCAGAAATGACATCGCCCCAGAGCTGGGGCGATTTAAATCAAAGGGCAGCGTGCAGGCTTATGGGTTAAACCCAGTCGCCGTTGCGGATCACGCCGACCGCCAAGCCTTCAATGGTGAAGTTCTGCTGACGCAGATCAACCACAATCGGCTGGAACTCACTGTTTTCCGGTAGCAGCTCAACCACGTTACCGTGCTTTTTCAGCCGCTTGACCGTAACTTCATCTTCGATGCGCGCCACAACCACCTGGCCATTACGCACGTCCTGAGTTTTATGCACCGCCAGCAGATCACCGTCCAGAATACCGATATCACGCATCGACATACCGTTAACCCGCAGCAGGAAATCCGCGCTCGGTTTGAACAGGGAAGGATCCACCTTGTAGTGACCTTCGATATGCTGCTGCGCCAGCAGCGGCTCACCGGCAGCCACGCGGCCAATCAGCGGTAAACCCTCTTCATCTTCCATCAGCAACCGAATGCCGCGCGAAGCGCCGGAGACGATTTCGATGACGCCTTTACGCGCCAGCGCTTTCAGATGTTCTTCTGCGGCATTTGGCGAACGGAACCCCAGACGCATGGCGATCTCGGCACGCGTCGGCGGCATGCCAGTGGACGAAATATGATCGCGAATCAGATCATAGACCTCTTGCTGTCTGGTAGTTAGTGCTTTCATTCCGCCCCCTGTTTGTTTATACAGTCTTGCTGTGAGTATATACAGGTAAGTGCGGCTTGGGAACCGAAGAATGAATAAAAATCAGGGATTAGCGACCCGGATCGCAACGAGCTTGCTCTGCTCAGACAAAGTGCTGCCACAGGACCGCGGCCCAAACAAACAGCGCCAAAATAACCGCCAGCAAAACTGCCGCCGACCCCATATCCTTGGCCCGGCCGGACAGCTCGTGATACTCGGTCCCCACCCGGTCAACAATCGCCTCAATCGCGCTGTTGAGCATCTCGACAATCATCACCAGCACCACCGACCCAATCAGTAAAATGCGCGCTATCGCACCCACGTCCAGCCAAATCGCCAGTATGATAGCCAGCACGGTCACCACCAACTCCTGGCGGAACGCCGCTTCGTGCTGCCAGGCAGCGGAAAAACCTTTATAAGAGTAGCCGGCGGCTTTAATAATACGGGTCAGGCCGGTTGCTTGGTTCGTCATGTTTTTAGTGCCTTTCGCAGAGGTAAGTCATAATTAAACAGTCTAGGCCAGGAAGCGCTCACGGCTCCCGGTTTTCCAACACCACAGATCTGCTACCCGGTTTCTGGTATGCTTGCGGCGCATTGCTAACAAGAGGCTTCACGTTGTTATGTCAGGTTGGCGTAAAATTTATTATAAACTATTGAATTTACCACTCAAATTGTTGGTAAGAAGTAAGGTTATCCCTTCAGATCCGGTCACGGAGTTAGGGTTGGATCCCTCACGGCCGATTTTGTATGTTTTACCTTATAATTCCAAGGCGGATTTACTGACGCTGCGCACCCAGTGCCTGGCGCAGGATTTGCCCGATCCTCTCGAACCGCTGGAAATAGACGGCACCGTGCTGCCCAGCCACGTGTTTATTCACGACGGCCCGCGCGTATTCCGCTACTACACGCCGAAAGAAGAGTCGGTAAAACTGTTCCACGACTATCTGGATCTGCACCGCAGTAACCCGGATCTCGATATTCAGATGCTGCCGGTTTCGGTGATGTTTGGCCGCTCTCCGGGGCGCGAAGGCCACGGCACACCGCATCTGCGCTTGCTAAATGGCGTGCAGAAATTCTTCGCCGTGCTGTGGCTCGGCCGCGATAGCTTTGTGCGCTTCTCCAATACCGTTTCGCTGCGCCGCATGGCGACCGAGCACGGTACGGACAAGATCATCGCGCAAAAGCTGGCTCGCGTAGCCCGGATGCACTTCTCACGTCAGCGTCTGGCCGCCGTAGGCCCAAGCCTGCCGGCCCGTCAGGACCTGTTCAACAAGCTGTTGGCGTCCAAAGCGATCGAAAAAGCGGTCGAAGACGAAGCGCGCAGTAAAAAGATCTCCCACGAAAAAGCCCAGCAAAATGCCATTGCATTGATGGAAGAGATTGCCGCCGACTTCTCTTACGAGACGGTGCGCCTTTCCGACCGCGTGCTGAGCTGGACCTGGAACCGCTTGTATCAGGGCATCAACGTCACCAACGCCGAACGCGTGCGTCAGCTGGCGCAGGACGGCCACGAGATCGTGTATGTGCCCTGTCACCGCAGCCACATGGACTATCTGCTGTTGTCCTATGTGTTGTACCACCAGGGCCTGGTGCCGCCGCACATTGCTGCCGGTATTAACCTCAACTTCTGGCCGGCCGGGCCGATCTTCCGCCGCCTGGGCGCGTTCTTTATCCGCCGGACCTTCAAAGGCAACAAGCTGTACTCGACGGTGTTCCGTGAATACCTCGGCGAGCTGTTTACCCGCGGTTACTCGGTGGAATATTTTGTCGAAGGCGGGCGTTCCCGTACCGGGCGTTTGCTGGAGCCGAAGACCGGCACCCTGTCGATGACCATTCAGGCTATGCTGCGCGGCGGGGCCCGCCCTATCACGCTAGTGCCGATCTACATCGGTTACGAGCACGTGATGGAAGTGGGTACCTACGCCAAAGAGCTGCGTGGCGCCACCAAGGAAAAAGAGAGCCTGCTGCAGATGCTGCGCGGCCTGCGCAAACTGCGTAATCTCGGCCAGGGCTACGTGAACTTCGGCGATCCCCTGCCGTTGACCACCTACCTGAACCAGAATGTGCCGCAGTGGCGCGAATCGATTGACCCGATCGAATCCCAGCGCCCAAGCTGGCTGACGCCGACGGTCAACGATCTGGCGGCCAAGATTATGGTGCGCATCAACAATGCCGCAGCGGCCAACGCCATGAACCTGTGTTCCACGGCGTTACTGGCTTCTCGCCAGCGCTCGTTGACCCGCGAGCAGTTGCTTGAACAGTTGGAATGCTATCTGCAACTGATGCGCAACGTGCCTTATGCCGATGACGTTACCGTGCCGACTCAAACGCCGGATGAGTTGCTGGATCACGCGCTGAACATGAACAAGTTCGAGGTGGAGAAGGATAACATCGGCGATATCATCATTCTGCCGCGCGAGCAGGCGGTGCTGATGACCTATTACCGCAACAATATCCATCACCTGCTGGTTCTGCCGTCTCTGATTGCCACTATCGTGATGCACCATCGCCGGGTATCTCGCGCTGAACTGCTGCGCCAGATTGGTTTGATTTACCCGATGCTGAAAGCCGAGCTGTTCCTGCACAACGACAAGGAACAACTGCCGGAAGTGCTGCAACCGCTGATCGAGGAAATGATCCGTCAGCAATTGATCTGCGATAAAGGCGACGATCTGGTACTGAATCCAGCACGCATCCGTCCGTTGCAGCTGCTGGCCGCCGGTGTCCGTGAAACCTTGCAGCGCTACGCCATCACCATGTCTATCCTCAGCGCCAACCCGAGCATTAACCGCGGTGCGCTGGAGAAAGAGAGCCGTATCATGGCGCAGCGTTTATCCGTGCTGCACGGCATCAACGCACCGGAGTTCTTCGACAAGGCGGTATTCTCCACTCTGGTGGCTACGTTGCGTGAAGAGGGCTACATCAATGATATTGGCGATGCGGTGCGTGAGCACACCCTAGAGGTGTACAACATGCTGAGCGACCTGATTACCCCGGAAATCAAACTGACCATTGAAAGCGTCAGCATGCCGGCGGAAACCAACGCTCTGCCAGAAGCGGTTGAACCGGAAGAGAAAGACCAGTAATACGTTGATAAAAAAACAAAAAGGCACCCCAGGGTGCCTTTTTTACTGTCCGAACGCGGTCAACTTTGCCAGTAACTCAACGCAATACCGATAAACAGTACCAGCCCGACGTAGTTGTTATCCAAGAACGCTTTGAAGCAGGCATCCCGTTCACGACCGGCAATTTGTTTTTGCTGATGGATAAACAGGGCTCCCGCCAGCAACAGCGACCAATAAAACGCGCCGCTCAACTGCGCCAGATAGCCCACCGACAGCATCAGCAGCAAGGTGGCGAACTGCAGCAGGCCGACGATCAGTTTGTCGTAACGGCCGAACAAAATGGCGGTGGATTTCACGCCAATCTTCAGATCATCGTCGCGATCGACCATGGCATACAGCGTATCGTAAGCTACCGTCCAGCAGATGTTGGCCAGCAGCAGCAGCCAGCAGCTCAGCGGCAACGATTCGCTGACGGCGGCGTAGGCCATCGGAATGCCCCAACCAAACGCAGCGCCCAATACGAACTGCGGCAAATGAGTGACCCGCTTCATAAACGGATAGGCCCATGCCAGCGCCAACGCCGCCAGAGACAGCCAGATGGTCATCGCATTCAGCGTCAGCACCAGCGCGAACGAAATCAGCACCAGCACCACAAACAGGATCTTGGCCTCTTTTTCGCTCACCCGGCCGCTGGGCATTGGGCGTCCGGCGGTACGCTTCACATGGCCATCGACGGCGCGATCGGCATAATCATTCACCACACAGCCGGCGGCACGCATCAGGAAAACCCCGACCACGAACACCAGCAGGATAGACAACGACGGCACGCCCTTCCCCGCCAGCCACAGCGCCCACAGCGTCGGCCACAGCAACAGCAAGGTGCCAATAGGTTTATCGATGCGCATCAGATGGCTATAAGCCTGCCATTTACTTTGAATCACGCTTCCCTCCAAGGTATTTCCTCTCCTCATCATTCGGGGTCAGTACTGCCCGCGGCGTACAGCGGCGAAGCCGGTAGAAACAGTTCGGTCAGCAACAGCGGTTTACCCGCCAGCCGCAGGCGGGAACGGCGTGCCCACAGCGCATCTTGCCGACCGATATGGATGTAATCGCGAGTTAACTCGTCGCTGCTAAAAAGATAGCGCCCCAACGGCAATGTGCCCAAATCCACCAGCGCCAAATCCGGGCCGGTCAGAGTTTCCTGCGGGATCACCGTACGCCCCAGCAGCCAGGGCTGGTTATCGCCCAACAGCACGATTTCACGCAGCCAGTATCGTGGGCTCTCAGGAAGATGGTCGGCTTCTTCGCCCAGTTGATCGCGGGTGATAAAACACTCGCGCTGCGGCTCAACGTGCACGCGCCCGCAGTGACGTTCAAAGCGGCGGGTCATGGATCCTAACTCCATCAGCCAATCACTGACGGCGGCCGGTGGCGGAGATTGTTGTGCGGATAACCACTCCAACGGCGGCAGGATGGAATCCTTATTGCCAGACATTGCTCTACTCCATGCCTGACGCCGCGCCCTGCGGCCGCGCCAGACCAGACAAACTGTTAACAGTCGACCATTGTAACGCAGAAATTCAAAAGCGGCAGGCTGATTCGTGGCGTGACGCGCAGCAAAATAACGCCCAAAAAAGCGGCGCAATGTCATCTTTCTGCCATCTGTTTTCTTTACCTTCGTCCACCGGAGCGATGGGGATTCTGTGATCGCCTGCAAACTTTCGCCTCTGCCACATTGTTTTATCTACGCGCGTAGATACTCTTGTGCCGCAGCGTTGAATCGCCATCAGTCCAACACTTTGTCAGCAAACCTTCTTGCCGACACCAGGGAAACCATCTTTAACGGCGCCATTTATGGCGCATGACGAAAAGAGGATATCAATGCCATGAGCGAAACAACGCTTGCACACCAACAGGCCGCCGGCGATACGCTGGCGGCCGACGAACGCCTGGCCACCAAAGAAGGGCGCGGCCAATTCTGGCGTGCCACTTTTTCCTGCTGGCTCGGCACCGCGATGGAATATGTCGATTTCGCACTGTATGGCCTGGCGGCCGGCATGGTGTTCGGCGACGTGTTCTTTCCCGAAGCCACACCGATAGTGGCGCTGTTGGCCAGCTTTGCCACTTACTCCGTCGGCTTTGTCGCCCGTCCAATCGGTGCGTTGGTATTCGGCTGGATTGGCGATCGCAAAGGCCGCCGCGTGGTACTGCTCACCACGGTCGCGTTGATGGGCGTTTCTACCACGCTGATCGGGCTAATCCCCTCCTACGCACAAATTGGCGTTTGGGCGCCTGTCTGTCTGGTGATCCTGCGTTTTGCGCAAGGTTTCGGTGCCGGAGCGGAGCTCTCCGGCGGCGCGGTGATGCTGGCAGAATACGCACCGGCAAAACGACGCGGTCTGGTCGCGTCGATCATCGCCATCGGTTCCAACAGCGGCACCCTGCTGGCGTCGCTGGTGTGGTTGTTAGTGTTGCAGTTGGACAAAGCGGATCTTATCGCCTGGGGATGGCGTATTCCGTTCCTTGCCAGCATCCTGATCGCCGCAGGAGCACTGTACCTGCGCCGCCACGTACGCGAAACGCCGGTTTTTGAACGCGAGCTGCAGCAAAACCGCCAGCGGATGCTGGAAAATACCCCCACCGAGCCGGATAACCGCAGTTACTTGCAGCGCACCAAAGCTTTTTGGATCATGCTTGGCCTGCGCATTGGCGAGAATGGCCCCTCCTATCTGTGCCAGGGCTTTATCGTCGGTTACGTCGCCAAAGTGCTGATGGTGGACAAATCGGTGCCCGCGCTGGCGGTGATGATCGCCTCACTGTGCGGTTTCCTGGTGATCCCCCTGGCCGGTTGGCTTTCCGATCGCTTCGGCCGTCGCATCACTTACCGCTGGTTCTGTCTGTTGCTGGTGTTGTATGCCTTCCCGGCGTTCTGGCTGCTCGACAGCCGCGAACCGGCAACCGTCATTTCAGTGATTGTGGTCGGCATGTGCATTGCGTCACTCGGCATTTTCGGCGTGCAGGCGGCCTATGGCGTGGAACTGTTCGGCGTCAAAAATCGCTATTCAAAAATGGCGTTCGCCAAGGAGCTGGGGTCGATCCTTTCCGGCGGTACCGCTCCGCTGATCGCCACCGCGTTGCTGTCCGGCTTCGGTCACTGGTGGCCTGTCGCCTGCTATTTTGTTGTAATGGCGGCCATTGGCTTAATCACCACCTTCTTTGCACCGGAAACACGCGGCCGCGATCTAAACCTGCCGCAGGACGCGGCGTAATCAGGGCGCACAGGAACCCAACTTGGATAATCAATCTGCGCGACGCATCACCCGTGCCGACGTCGCCCGCGTAGCGGGCACCTCGGTTGCGGTCGTCAGCTACGTGATCAACAACGGACCGCGCCCGGTGGCGGAAGCCACCCGTCTGCGGGTGCTGGAGGCTATTGAAAAAACCGGTTACCGACCAAACGATATCGCCCGGGCACTGGCTTCAGGCAACACCCTGACCTACGGGTTGGTGGTACCCGATATCTCCAACCCGTTTTTTGCCACCCTGGCCCAGGCGTTGCAGCGAGAGGCTTTCAGCCACGGTCGGGTACTGCTGTTGGGTGACGCCGGTGACGACCGCCAGCGCGAGCACGACCTGATTAATCATCTGCTGCGCCGTCAGGTTGACGGGCTGCTGTACACCAGCGTCGATCGCCATCCCTGGTTCGATCTGATCCGCGCATCCGGCACGCCATGCGTAATGATTGACACCATAGACAGCCATGCCGGCGTCTGCGCCATTCGCGTCGACGAGCGTGATGCAGCCTGTCAGGCAACTCGCCATCTGTTGCAGCACGGCTATCAGGACATCGGCATTTTTGTGGGCCCCTTGACCATGCTCAACGCGCAGGACCGCCTTAACGGCTGGCGTGATGCACTGAAGGAAGCGGGCATTGCGCCACGCGAAGAGTGGATATTCGAAGCGCCCTATACCCGTCAGGGGGGCTATCAGGCCAGCCAGAAAATGCTGCAAGCCCCACGGCCGCGGGCCATATTCACCTCTAACGAACAACAGGCGCTCGGTTGCCTGTCGGCACTGGCAGAACACCGGCTTCGCGTGCCGGACGATCTGGCGATCATTTGTTTTAACGGCACCCAGCAGTCCGAGTTCAGCGTGCCACCGCTCAGTGCGGTCGAACAACCGATTGACGCCATGGCCAAGCGAGCCATCGCCATGCTGGCCGCCGGTGCTGCACAGCCAGAGCTGCACGAATTCGCTTTCCAACTGCATATCCGCCGATCGTGCGGCTGTTAGTTTATTGATTCAGGTAACCGCTATGCGTTTGATTATTGATTGCGATCCCGGCAACGGCATTCCCGGCGCCAACGTCGATGACGGGCTGGCGCTGGCATTGGCACTGGCAGCCCGCCCGCGACTCTCACTGGAGTTGATCAGCATTGTTGCGGGCAATACGCCACGTGACGTTGGCTTTGCCGTGGCACAACATTTGCTGCAACAAACCGGCTATCAGGTGCCGATTGCCGTCGGCGCGGCGCGCGCGCTGAGCGAACCGCCAGAACCCTGGCGCGCCCACCTCGACCGCGCGATTGCCGATCCTGATCTGGCGGCACTGTGGCGCAATACGCCTTACCCACAGGCCGCGACCACGCCAACGCCGAACGCCGCCGTGGCGATCGGCGAGTTGATCTGCAATAACCCCGGCGAGATCACCCTGGCGGCAATCGGCCCCCTGACCAACGTCGCCCATGCTCTGCAGCTGTACCCGCAGATGGCACAGGCGGTGAAGGAAATTGTGATCATGGGCGGAGTCTTCAACCTGGAAGGCTACATCAAGGACACCAATTTTGGTCTGGATCCGGAAGCCGCACGGCAGGTGCTGACCAGCGGTGCCAATATTACGCTCGCCCCACTGGACGTTACTACGCAAACCATGTTGACTCAGGAAAGCCTGGCGCAGATGACCCAACCGGACACGCCGCTGTGTCGCTATCTGCGAACCACCACTCAACCCTGGATCGACTATTCCCGCCATACCCGCCATCTGCCGGGTTGCTGGATCCACGATGCTCTGGTGATTGCCTGGTTGCTTGAGCCACAGTTGGTGACCACGGAGGAATATTATGTGGATGTCGCACTGGAAGGCGCTATGACGCGCGGCAGTTCTCGACGCTGGCGTCCCGGAGGCCTGCGTCTGACGGTCGGCATGCCGGAGCCCGAAGGCAAGCCGTTGCGGGTGATGCAGCAGGTGGATAATGCCCGCCTGCTGGCGTTGATCGGCACCACCCTGGCCCGCGGATGAAAAAAGGTGCGCCGGGGCGCACCAATCATCGAGCCAGCATCGACAGCGTCGGGTACTACCCCTTGCCTTTCACGCTACCAATAAAGGTTTCACGTGCTGTGGTGGAACCCAGTTTTTCAGCCTCATTCATCAGTTTCAGCGCTTTATCGATATCGCCCGCCTTCACCGCCTGTTTGATGCCGTTGTTAAAGTAAGCTTCGGTGTCATTCAACATGGGTTCCGCCGGTTGAGTCGGCGCCGGAGCCGGTGCTGCTGCGGCGGCCGCCGTTGATCCCACCACCACTGGCGTCGCCGACGGTGCCGGCTGCAGCATGCCGATCATGATATTGCCGCTGCCCTGCTCTGCCGTGACCTTCAGTTTGATAGTGCCGCTGGTGCTATGCCGGGCGATCGGATCCGGAATATCCGGCACCGCGTTGCCCACGCCCTGCGCATAAGCCTTGGCCGGGTTGGTCAGTTGCGTGGTTTTCGCCAGATCCTGACGGGTGGTGTACACCAGCAGATAAATTTGTTTCTGACCGAGTGCCGGGGTCAGTTTCAGCGTGCCCTCCAGCCGATCGGATGACATCGCACCCGGTGGTTGATACGGGAAGTAGCTGCTCGGGTAATAGGCCGCAGGGCGCAGGTGCTCATCCAGCACCAACACGCTCGGCGCGTAAAGTGAGTTGTTCTTGCTGATGCTGCTCAGCGTGACTTCCAGCGAACCGCGATCGGCCGGCAGCGTATAAGCGGCAATAGCGCCCTGAATGTCACCCTGATTGATTTGTGGGCTGACATTATCCAGTTTGATGTCCTGGCTGACCGGCGGCATCAGCGGTTGCCACGGCAGGCTTTGCAGCGTGCTGGCGCTAATGGCCGGCGCGATGGAAACATTGGCCGGCGTATCGGCATTGACCACCAGCGGTGTGCCAAGGGTCAGAGCCAGTGACAGGCAAAGTGACAGCAGATTCTTTTTCATTGTTATACCCCATGATATCCGGCGCGGTTCAGGCAAGAGAGACGACGCCGGCGAATACAGGCTGGGGAGAGCACCTGGCCCTCCCCGTTATCTCATTACCACCAGATTTCCATCTGGGCGCCGAAGGTGACTTCGTCGTCATTGCCGCGGCTGAAGGTATGTAAGCTGGTGTCGTTGTACGCAGTGCCCGAGGTGTAACCGGCGCCGGAGTCGTTATTGGCGTAGCCCCACTTCTCATCCCACTTGGCGTAGGTCGCGAATACGCGGATAGCCGGACGTGACCAGATGCTGTTGCCCGCCTGCCACTGTTGCGCCAGGGTCACTTTGTACTGACCGTTGCGATCGCCGGTGCGCTGGGATTTCACGTTGTCGTAACCAGCTTCCAGCAGGGTGCTCATGATTGGCGTCCATTTGTACATTGGACGTACGCCCACGGTGTACCAGGTGGTGCCGTTATTGTTGTCACGATCGACATCCTGGAACATACCGACGTACATCAGCGCCCATTGATCGTTGAAGTCGATGGCACCGTGGTCCAGCACGCGGATCATCTTGCCGTTGTTGTCGATGGTTGAGCCCTGGTTGCGGCCGTTGTTCTGCGAAGTCATGGAGTCGGTGGCGTACTGCACCACAAACTTGTTGTAGCCGGTCAGGATGCTCTGGGTATGTTCCGCGGTGAACATCCAGCCGTCTTTGCTGGCGCCGTCAGCTAAATGGTATCCGTCCTGAGTATTGGCGCGACCGTAGTCCACGCCCAGCTCCAGGGTGCCGCCGGGGTTCAACTCGAGGCCGGCCAAACGCACGTCGAAGGTGTCGTTGACGGTAGGACGTTGATCCCACTCGTTATCCAGGTAACCGTAAGAGCCGCCGGATTCTGAGTTACGGGTTACGGCAGCAGACAGTTTGCCGAAGCCCAAATCAATATTTTCCAGACCGGCGCCCGGACCGGAGATATCCCAGTAGTAGAAGTCAATCATGTGAACATCATGACGCTGATAGAAACGCTTACCGGCCCACATGTTGGCACCCGGCAACCATTCAATCAGGTTTTTACCCTGCACATTCACTTCACGGAAGCCTGGCGTCACGTCTTCCCAGTCGGAACGTTGTGAAACGGAGTAAGCCAGGTTGGTATCGAAGTAGAAGCTTTTATCGCCTTCTTTCCACACTTCCTGTCCCAGTTTCAGCTCGGCGTAGGTCTCGCATTCGTTGCCGAGACGGTACTTGCTGCCGGCACCGGTAGCCTGGAAGCACTGTTGCTCGCCACCACTGCCGGTCCAGCCGATGCCGGAACGGGCGTAGCCTTTAAAATCAACGGCCATCGCCTGAGTGGTAAGCACACCAGCGGCGATTGCCAGTGCCAGAGGAAGTTTGCGCAGAGTAGTCATCATTATTCTCCTGTTATACAGACTGTGATGCTTTAAACGCCCGGCTCCTGGTGCAGCCGTTTACATGCCGTACCGTCCTCACGGAACAGATGGCAACGGTGAGGCGGCAAGCCTATGGCGAATGTTGCACCTTCTTCTACCAGCACCACGTCGTTCTGGCGGTAAACCAGGTTTTGACGAATTGCCGGGATTTGGATGTGGATTTGCGTCTCGTTACCGAGTTGCTCCACCACCTGTACGTCACCCGTAAGCAGTACTTCAGAGGCATCACTGGGCAGCAGATGCTCCGGGCGAATGCCCAGAGACATGTTGGTACCGGGCTGAACGTCGGTGCCTTCCACCGGCAACCACACCAACTGGCGGTTAGGCAGCTCGACCTGGACCTGTTGCGGCTCTGCGGCGGTCACTTTGACCGGCAGGAAGTTCATTTTCGGCGAGCCGATAAAGCCGGCGACAAAGCGGTTGGCCGGATAGTGATACAGCTCCAGCGGCTTGCCGACCTGGGCAACACGCCCGGCGTCCAACACCACGATCTTGTCGGCCAGCGTCATCGCTTCCACCTGATCGTGCGTCACGTAAATCATGGTGCGCTGCAGGCGCTTGTGCAGACGCGAAATCTCAATGCGCATCTGCACCCGCAGCGCGGCGTCGAGGTTCGACAACGGCTCGTCGAGCAAGAACACGTCCGGTTCCGCCACCAGCGTACGGCCGATCGCCACCCGCTGACGCTGCCCGCCGGACAGCGCTTTTGGCCGCCTGTCGAGCAGGTGAGCCAGTTGCAGCACTTCCGACACCTGATTGACCCGCTGGCTGATTTCCGCTTTCTTGGCACCGGCCAGCTTCAGGCCGAACGACATGTTGTCGGCCACCGACAGGTGCGGATACAGCGCATAGGACTGAAACACCATGCCAATGCCGCGCTCGGAAGGCGGCACCTCATTCATGCGTTTTTCGCCGATCATCAGGTCGCCAGAGGTGATGTCCTCCAGCCCGGCAATCATGCGCAGCAGTGTCGATTTGCCGCAGCCCGACGGCCCGACAAACACCACAAACTCACCGTCATCTATCGTCAGATTGACGTCTTTGGAAATCACAGCTTCGCCGAAGGCCTTATAAACGCTGCGCAATGTGACGCTAGCCATGCGTTACTCCCCTGCTTTCGCAGTTAACATTTCGTGTAAAAATGGCGGACGCAAAACCCGCCAAAACCCATTGATGACCCTCTTGCTGCGCACCGTGCTGCCATGCCAATGGCAAGGTCGCCTCAGACGGCGCGGCCGCCTGAGTATAAGGCTGCAGGTTAATCAGCGCTTCAAGGCATTGATCCTGATGGGTAATAAGTAAACGAACCACGCCGTTATGCTGGCTGACCACGCTCAGTTCGCCCTGCTGGATCACCGGCAAGCGGCGCAGCGCCAACAGAGATTGGCAGTAACGCAAAGTGGATTGGTTGTCCTGCTGCTGGCGGCTGATGGCCAGCGCGCGATGTTCGATGGCCACCTGTTGGTACCAGTGGATCTCACCGTTGGTCACCTGTTCCGGCGCTTCATGCCAGGGCATCGGCGTTTGCGCACCCAGCGGATCCTGCAGGCCGGCGGCGTGTGGCAGACCCAATTCTTCGCCCTGATACAGGCAGATGGGCGCAGGCAACATCGCCAGCAGCGTCAAAAAGGCATCAGCCGAACGCAGATTACCCTGGCCCCAATGGCTAACGACTCGCGGCTGATCCGCATCACCGGTGCTCCACAGGCTGTCTGCCAGAGTGGCGCGGCGAGCATTCAACACCTCAATCAATTTCTCTACGCTGAAGGGCACGACCTCCAGCGCCAATGGGCTACGAAGGTACTGCTGCGACGCGGCGGCGCGACGAATGTGATGCGGCCCGTCGCAATACCACAGCGCCAGACCCTGCGCGGCGACCGCCGCCCCCTCTTGCTCCGCCAATGGCTGCGGCAGGACCAGGCCGTCTATCGACAGCTGGTTCAGGTAGGGCAGCGCCGCAATCATGCCGTGAGCATCACCCACGCCATCCCCGTTTCCATCACGGAAACTGACCGGGTGGATCCGGTACAGGGTTGGCTGAGTGACGGTAGGCATTGGCGACATAAATCCGGTTCCCTGCTGCACGTGGCGATAAAATCAATGTGGCCGATAGTGCGGTAAACCCCACAAAGGGTAATCATCCGTAACAGGATTTTTCATGGGGGAGGAGATGGGAGGATGAGAGAACGACCGCAGGGACGAGAAGTTCCACGCTTAAGACAAATCTGTGATCTGCCTGGCAAAAATCGTCCCCCTATTTTGTGTCTGACACCACAGAATAGGGAGCAATGTTAACTGGATCACACTACGCAGGCGTGGGGCGTAGAGGGGGGGAGGATGAGAATGTGTCGCTTTGTGACCCACTATTACCGCGAAACCTCTCTCCTTGACTTACGTGCCCACAAAAAAGAAGGATTGGATTATGACTCGCAGCTTTACCACCGCCCGCACACTGGTGCTTTCGGCTCTGACCACCCTGGTGCTTTCCTCTTCCGCCTTCGCCAAGATCGAGGAAGGGAAACTGGTTATCTGGATCAACGGCGATAAAGGCTATAACGGCCTGGCCGAGGTCGGCAAAAAGTTTGAGAAAGACACCGGCATCAAAGTGACCATCGAACATCCGGACAAGCTGGAAGAGAAATACCCGCAGGTTGCCGCCACCGGCGACGGCCCGGACATCATCTTCTGGGCCCATGACCGCTTTGGCGGCTACGCGCAGTCCGGCCTGCTGGCGGAAATCCATCCTTCCAAAGCCTTCCAGGACAAGCTGTTCCCGTTCACCTGGGACGCAGTGCGCTACGACGGCAAGCTGATCGGCTACCCGATCGCCGTGGAAGCGCTGTCGCTGATTTACAACAAAGACCTGATCAAACAGGCGCCAAAAACCTGGGAAGAGATCCCGGCGCTGGACAAAGAACTGCGCGCCAAAGGCAAAAGCGCCATCATGTGGAACCTGCAAGAACCCTACTTCACCTGGCCGATTATCGCCGCCGATGGCGGTTATGCCTTCAAGTATGAAAATGGCAAATACAACATCAAGGACGTTGGCGTCGCCAACGCCGGTTCGCAGGCCGGTCTGCAGTTCATCGTCGATCTGGTGAAAAACAAGCAGATCAACGCCGATACTGATTACTCCATTGCCGAAGCCGCCTTCAATAAGGGCCAAACCGCCATGACCATCAACGGTCCATGGGCCTGGTCAAACATCGAGCAAAGCAAAATCAACTACGGCGTAACCCTGCTGCCGACCTTTAAAGGCAAGCCGTCCAAACCTTTCGTTGGCGTACTGACCGCCGGGATCAACGCCGCCAGCCCGAACAAAGAGCTGGCTACAGAATTCCTGGAAAACTATCTGTTGACCAACGAAGGCCTGGCCGACGTCAACAAGGACAAACCGCTCGGTGCGGTGGCCCTGAAGTCCTACCAGGAGCAACTGGCGAAGGATCCGAAAATCGCCGCCACCATGGAAAACTCACAAAACGGCGAAATCATGCCTAATATCCCGCAGATGAGCGCCTTCTGGTACGCCGAACGCAGCGCGGTAATCAACGCCGTCAGCGGCCGCCAGACGGTGAAAGCCGCGTTGGATGATGTACAGACCCGTATCACCAAGTAACACACAACGTTGTGCGGGATTAGCATCCCCAAAATAATTGGAGTTACACCGCGACGGTAAGTACGCACATCCCTGGGAGCATAGACAGCTATGTGACCGGGGTGAGCGGACGCAGCCAACAAAGGTGTCGCTTCAAGTATGAAGGGGAGAAGCGCCCCGCTGTGGCTTCACAGAAAGGAACGCCCTATGCAATTAGCTCACGCCGGGTCGCCTGCGCGCAAAAAGTCGAAGTGGTGGCAGAGTGACGTACTGAAATGGCTGGTCATCGGCCTGTTCAGCCTGGTTACCTGCTATCTGATTGTGTTGATGTATGCACAGGGTGAATACCTGTTTGCCATTCTGACACTGATACTGGTCAGCGCCGGGCTTTACGTCTTCGCCAATCGCCGGGCTTACGCCTGGCGCTACGTTTATCCGGGCATCGCCGGCATGGGGCTGTTTGTCCTGTTTCCGCTGATTTGCACCATCGCCATCGCCTTTACCAACTACAGCAGCACCAACCAGCTCACCTTTGAACGCGCTCAGTCGGTGCTGATGCAGCGCCAGTTCCAAACCGGCAAAACCTTCACCTTCGGGCTGTATCCGGCAGAAAATCAACGTTGGCGCCTGCAGTTAGCCCACCCTGACAGTGACCAAAAACTGATTTCCGAACCGTTCAGCTTTGACGCCAGTGCGCCGCAAACGCTGAAACTGACGGAGGAAAGCGCAGAACCGGCCGGCGAACGCGCCACGCTGCGAGTGATCACGCAAAATCGTCAGGCGCTGAGCCAACTGGTGGCATTACTTCCGAGCGGCGGCGAGCTGCGCATGAGTTCCCTGCGCCAATTTTCCGGCACCACCCCGCTCTACGCGCTGGACAAGGAAAGCAATACGCTGACCGACCAACAAACCCATACTCAATACCGACCAAACCCGGACATAGGCTTCTACCAGGCGGTGAATGCCGAGGGCAACTGGGCCAAAGAGACCCTGAGCCCAGGCTATACCGTCACCATCGGATGGAAAAACTTCCTGCGCGTGCTGCAGGACGAAGGCATCAAGAAGCCGTTCGTGTCGATCTTTATCTGGACCATCGTGTTCTCGGTCATGACCGTGATCCTCACCGTGGCGGTGGGTATGGTGCTGGCCTGCGTGGTGCAGTGGGAAGCGCTGAAAGGCAAAGCGGTTTATCGCGTGATGCTGATACTGCCCTACGCGGTACCGTCGTTTATTTCGATACTGATTTTCAAAGGGTTGTTCAACCAAAGCTTCGGTGAAATCAACATGATGCTCAGCCATCTGTTTGGCATCAAACCGGCCTGGTTCAGCGACCCTATCACCGCCAAAAGCATGATTTTGATCGTCAACACCTGGTTGGGTTATCCCTACATGATGATCCTGTGCATGGGGCTGCTGAAGGCAATACCCGACGATTTGTACGAGGCCTCGGCAATGGACGGCGCCACCCCGATGCAGAACTTCTTCCGCATCACGCTGCCGCTGCTGATCAAACCGCTGACGCCGCTGATGATCGCCAGCTTCGCCTTCAACTTTAATAACTTTGTCCTGATTCAGCTGCTGACCAACGGCGGGCCGGACATGATTGGCACCACCACGCCGGCCGGTTATACCGACCTGCTGGTCAGCTATACCTACCGCATCGCCTTCGAGGGCGGCGGCGGGCAGGACTTCGGACTGGCAGCCGCCATTGCCACGCTGATCTTCCTGCTGGTAGGCGCTCTGGCGATCCTGAATCTGAAAGCCAGCAAGATGAACTTCGACTAGGGAGAAAAATAATGGCCATGGTCCAACCCAAGTCCCAGCGCCTGCGCCTGTGGATGACCCATATTCTGATGCTGTGCTTTATCGCCCTGATCATGTTCCCGCTGCTGATGGTGGTGACCATCTCGCTGCGTTCCGGCAACTTTGCCACCGGCAGCCTGATACCGGAACAGATTTCCTGGGATCACTGGCGGTTGGCGCTCGGCATGAGCGTGACCCACGCCGACGGCAGCGTTACCCCGCCGCCGTTCCCGGTGCTGCTGTGGCTGTGGAACTCAATCAAGATCGCGGTGATCACGGCGATCGGCATCGTCACGCTGTCCACCACCTGCGCCTACGCCTTTGCCCGCATGCGTTTTCGCGGCAAGAGCACGCTGCTGAAAAGCATGCTGATTTTCCAGATGTTCCCGGCGGTGCTGTCGCTGGTGGCGTTGTACGCCTTGTTCGATCGTCTGGGCCAATACATTCCGTTTATCGGCCTGAACACCCACGGCGGCGTGATCTTCGCTTACATGGGCGGGATCGCACTGCACGTCTGGACGATCAAAGGCTATTTCGAAACCATCGATAACTCGCTGGAGGAGGCGGCGGCGTTGGACGGTGCCAGCCCTTGGCAGGCGTTCCGCCTGGTGCTGTTGCCGCTGTCGGTACCGATCCTGGCGGTAGTGTTTATTCTGTCGTTTATCGCGGCCATCACCGAAGTGCCGGTCGCCTCGCTGTTGCTGCGTGACGTTAACAGCTACACGTTGGCAGTGGGCATGCAGCAATACCTGAACCCACAAAACTATCTGTGGGGCGACTTTGCCGCTGCGGCGGTGCTGTCGGCGATCCCGATTACCGCCGTATTCTTGCTGGCGCAGCGCTGGCTGGTAGGAGGCCTGACGGCAGGTGGGGTGAAAGGTTAGATTTTCTCGGGCTTCACTCAAGGGTGGAGCCCTACTGCGCTTGATGTACTTCAGTTCTTTCCGATCGATACCTGTGTCTTCGGCGGCCCTATCGGGCCGCCATTTTTATTTCTGCTATTCGCGTTTTAAACGGTCGGTATTGGCCAGGTAGAGCGTCACCACCAGTAACAATATCGCGGCGGAATAAATTAGCGTATCGATTGGGTTTTCATGATCCACAATGATCAAACGGATAATTGCGGTGATGCCGATATAAATAAAGTAGCGCAGCGGAAAGTGATAGCCAGATTCAAAATACTTAACAATCAACGCGATAAACTCAAAGTAGAGAAAGTAAATCACAATCCCTTCAATCAAGAGATAAGACGTGGATTCCTCGTTGTTGACAAATAAAACTTTCGCCAAATGAATGGTTTCTTTCACCAAAAAAACGATCAGGATCGCTGCCAGCAGCAACAGCCCAACGTTCAGCACCCGTTGCAGCCCTTTGGCCACCATCACGGAGCGGGAGGTTTTTGCCATAGTTATTCCCCATAAAACTTATTGAAATTATCCGCGCATCCTAACATAGGCATTATCTTAAAAATTAACATCTGCACGAAACAGAGAAAAAACAAATATTATTCAATTAGTTATATTTAAATGTTTCATGTGGATATATTTGTAGCAAATTGAAATGTCAACTATGATGGGTCATAGATCTTTACATAAAACAAACAACTCGAATTAACAAGGGAATATTTATGCGCGCTAAGCTTAACGGACTGGTCGCCGCAGGCCTGTTTACCTGTGCATTAACCGGCCATGCCAGCGGATTGGTAACCCCTGATAATGACCTGCGCAACGACCTTGCCTGGTTGTCGGATCGCGGCGTCATCAACGTCAGCCTGTCCACCTGGCCACTGAGCCAGGAAGAGATCAGCTCGGTCATTTCTCAGGCCAAACCGGTAACCAATACCGAGAAAAATGTCATCGACCGCGTTCAACGCCGCGTCGGCGAACTGAAAGCCAATATCCGCGTCAGCGGTTACGCCGCCACCGACAAGCCGGGTACTCCTCAGGGATTCGGTCAAAGCCAATATGCTGACCAAAGCCTGACCGTTGGCGCCGGCGCCAACGGCGAATTCTGGGACGTGCGTCTCCAGGGTTCAGTCGAAGGCGATCAACGCGTCAGCGACGGTTCCAAATTCAACCTCAACGGCTCCTACGGTGCAGTGAAAATCTGGAACCAGTGGCTGTCATTCGGTGAGGTATCCCAGTGGTGGGGCCCTGGTTACGACGGCAGCCTGATCCGTTCCGACGCCGCACGCCCGGTTGCCGGCTTTATGCTGCAGCGCGCCGACCAATCGCCGTTTGAAACCCCTTGGCTATCCTGGATTGGCCGTTGGCAGTACCAACTGACGGCGGGTCAGCTGTCGCAGTACACCGCCGTGCCTGATACCAAACTGATTGGCGGCCGCTTTACCATGATGCCGACCAACTTCCTTGAACTGGGTGCCTCACGAATCATGATGTGGGGCGGTAGCGGTCGCCCACAATCCTGGAGTTCATTCTGGGATGGCGTAACCGGCAACGATAACACTGGCGATCCGAAAAACGATCCGGGCAACCAACTGGGCGGCTTTGACTTCAAGTTAAAACTGCAACCGTTGATTGGCCTGCCAGTCAGCTTCTACGGCCAGATCACCGGTGAGGATGAAGCCGGCATGCTGCCATCTCACAATGGCTATCTGTTAGGTCTGGAAGGTCACCCTGAATGGGGCCCAACCACCATTAACTGGCATATTGAAGGGGCTGATACCCGCTCTAATGGCAAGTCTGATAATGTCATGTATCGACACTACGTTTATAAAGATGGCTACTACCAGCAAGGTTATCCACTGGGCCACGCTATGGGCGGCGACGGGCAAATGCTGTCCGGCCGCGTAGAGATGGTGTTGGACGATGGCCAACGTTGGAGCACCCGCCTGGTGTACGCCAAAGTGAATCCGAACAGCCAAACCGTGAACAAGGCGTTCCCGAAATCCGACACGCTGAAAGGCATTCAGTTAGGCTGGGGTTACAACTTCGACTCTCAGGTCAAGTTTGATACCAGCCTGTGGTACACCGACAACAACGCCAGCACCGCCGATGACGTAGGCGCAGGCATCAGTTTCGAAGTGCCTATCAATCTGTAATTCCTTCAGACGTAAAAAAACCCGCCAAGGCGGGTTTTTTATTGGTGTCAATTCAGACGCTAATTAACGCCATGCCTTGAAGCGGTTGATCAGCGCATTGGTTGAGCTGTCGTGGCTGCTGACCGCTTCATCACCCGCCAGTTCCGGCAGGATACGGTTAGCCAGCTGTTTGCCCAGCTCCACGCCCCACTGGTCGAAGGTGAAGATGTTGAGGATCGCGCCCTGGGTAAAGATCTTGTGTTCATACAGAGCAATCAGGCTGCCCAGGCTGAACGGCGTAATCTCACGCAGCAGGATGGAGTTGGTTGGGCGGTTGCCTTCAAATACCTTGAACGGCGCTACGTGCTTAACCTCGTCCGGCGTTTTGCCCTGGGCGGCGAATTCTTCTTCTACCACTTCCAGTGATTTACCGAACGCCAGCGCTTCGGTCTGTGCGAAGAAGTTAGACAGCAGTTTTGCATGGTGGTCGCTCAGCGGATTATGGCTGATGGCCGGCGCGATAAAGTCACAAGGCACCAGTTTGGTCCCCTGGTGGATCAGTTGGTAAAACGCGTGCTGCCCGTTGGTGCCCGGCTCGCCCCAGATGATTGGGCCGGTCTGGTAGTCCACCGGATTGCCGTTGCGATCGACATATTTACCGTTGGATTCCATGTTGCCCTGCTGGAAGTAAGCGGCAAAACGGTGCATGTACTGGTCGTACGGCAGGATAGCTTCGGTTTCTGCCCCGAAGAAGTTGTTGTACCAGATACCGATCAACGCCAGCAGCACCGGCAGGTTTTGCTCTGCCGGCGTTTGCGCGAAGTGTTTGTCCATCGCGTGCGCGCCGCTCAGCAACTGTTCAAAATTCTCGTAACCCACTGACAGGGCGATAGACAGGCCAATCGCCGACCACAGGGAATAACGGCCGCCAACCCAGTCCCAAAACTCGAACATGTTAGCGGTGTCGATGCCGAACTCGCCGACGGCCTTGCCGTTGGTGGACAGCGCCGCGAAGTGTTTCGCCACGTGTTTTTGATCACCGGCAGTGCTCAGGAACCAGTCGCGCGCGCTGTGGGCGTTGGTCATGGTTTCCTGGGTGGTGAAGGTTTTGGACGCCACCAGGAACAGAGTGGTTTCCGGGTTCAGCGGTTTGAGCGTTTCGGCGATATGGGTGCCGTCAACGTTGGAGACGAAGTGCATGTTCAGGTGATTTTTGTACGGGCGCAGTGCCTCGGTAGCCATATAAGGGCCGAGATCTGAACCGCCAATACCGATATTTACCACGTCAGTAATTGCTTTGCCGGTATAGCCTTTCCAGTCACCGCCAATCACGCGGTCACAGAACTGTTTCATTTTGGCCAGCACCGCATTCACTTCCGGCATCACATCTTTGCCATCAACGATGATTGGGCTGTTGCTGCGGTTACGCAGGGCAATATGCAGCACCGCACGGTCTTCAGTACGGTTGATTTTCTCGCCGGCGAACATGGATTTGATCGCGCTTTGCAGATCGGTTTCTTTCGCCAGTGCCTGCAGCTTCTCCAGGGTTTCCGCGGTGATGCGGTTTTTAGAGTAGTCCACCAGCATCTGATCGTTGAAGGTGGCGGAAAACTTGGAGAAACGCTCTTTGTCCTGAGCAAACAGATCGCTGATCTGTACGTCTTTCATCTGTTCAAAATGTTGCTGCAGGGCTTGCCAAGCAGCGGTTTGACTAGGATTGATATTTTTCATAGCAACACTCTTAGGCTTGAGAATAAATGTGACGTGGTTGACCGATTGTAGCCTGTTCGACCGTGATTATGATCTCTTTTCTTGCGATAGGCGCTAACTGTCAATTGCCGCCGCATCGTTTCAGCACTTCCCCTATACTTTTGGATAACAGCCTGTTATCAGGGTTGCTTAACTGTCACTAAACTGTGTCAGGTTATCACCACGTCAATGACGTAATTAGGCTAAGGATGCGTGGCCAGCCAGGCTGCGGTGTGAACGACGAAGGACATGACTATGGAATTATCTGCCCCATTGATGTTGGTGGTTATTGGCTTGAGCTCATTGCTGGCGCAGTGGCTAGCCTGGGTGTTACGCCTGCCGGCCATTCTGCCGTTGCTGGTATTTGGCATCGTGCTGGGGCCTGTGGTGCATTGGGTTCAGCCGGACGCGTTGTTCGGCGATTTGCTGTTCCCGCTGGTGTCGCTGTCGGTCGCCATTATTCTGTTTGAAGGGGCGCTAACGCTACGGGTCGAGGAAATACGCGGCCTCGGCGGCGTGGTACGTAACCTGGTAACCATTGGCATGCTGATGACCTTCCTGGTGATCGGCGTGGCCTGCTGGTGGTTGCTGGACTTTCCACCGGAGTTGGCGGCACTGATCGGCGCGGTCACGGTGGTCACCGGCCCAACGGTGATCGCCCCGTTGATGCGCGTGGTGCGACCGAATGCCAATATCAACCAGGTACTGCGCTGGGAAGGCATCGTCATCGATCCGGTCGGCGCCATTTTTACCCTGCTGGTGTTCGAATTTATCGTACTGAAACAGCATTCAGAATCTTACACCCATCTGTTCTGGACGCTGGGCATTACCGCCGCCGTCGGCCTGGTGGCTGGCGCGCTGTTCGGCTATTTGCTCGGCCTGGCGCTGCGCCGCGTCTGGCTGCCGCGCTACCTGCAAAACCTGGCGGTACTGGCGATCATGCTCACCGCCTTTGGCGTGTCCAACGCCATTGCCGATGAATCCGGCCTGCTGACCGTTACCGTAATGGGCATTTGGCTGGCCAATATGCGCGATGTGGATACCAGCGACATTCTGGCGTTCAAGGAAGAGCTGTCGGCGATCCTGATTTCAGCACTGTTTATCATTTTGGCGGCGCGGCTCGACGTTCAGGCCTTGTGGAACATGGGCTGGCCATTATTGGGCCTGTTGCTGGTGGTGCAGTTCGTCGCCCGCCCGCTGTGTATTGCGGTATCAACCTGGCGCTCTTCCCTGCACTGGCGCGATCGCCTGCTGCTATGCTGGATCGCTCCGCGTGGCATCGTCGCCGCGGCGGTCAGTTCGCTGTTTGCCCTGACGCTGCAGCGCAGCGGTTATCCGGGAGCCGATCGGCTGGTGACCGTGGTGTTCGCCGTGATCATCGGCACCGTGGTACTGCAAAGCCTGACCAGCGGCATGATGGCGCGTTGGCTGCGGGTACAGCAGCAAAAACCGCGTGGGGTGCTGATTGTCGGCGCCAATAGCGTCGCACGTATGCTGGCACAGGCGCTGATGAAGTTGAATATTCCGGTGCTCGTCACCGACAGCAGTTGGGAATATTATCGCCAGGCGCGTATGGACGGCATCCCCGCCTATTATGGCCATGCTTACTCTGAGCATGCCGAAAACTATCTCGATCTCAGCGACACCGCACAAGTACTGGCGCTCTCTCCCAACCGCCACCAAAATGCGTTGGCGGTCTATCACTTCGGCCATATTTTTGGCGAAGGACAGGTGTTCGCCATCCGCTCCGGCGCCCCGCTGAAAGGCCGCGGCAACAGTGCGGAAAGTTCGCGCTTCCGCCGGCATGAGATCCTGTTCAATCAAGAGGCCACCTACGGTCGGCTAAGCAGCCTGATTGCCCAGGGTGCCACCATCAAAGCCACCAAGCTGAACGAGAACTTTGGCTGGTTGGAATATATAGAGAAAAATCATGGTGTTATTCCGCTTTTCAGCCAGCGGGAAGACGGCACGCTGCAGCCGATCGGCGCCGGTTTTGTCCCGGCAATGCCCTGTACGCTGATTGCACTGGTACAAGATGAAAATCCCTCAACTTCCGGACGTTGACAGCGGCACGATATCGGGCTATTCCTAACAGCCTACTTGCGCACCCGGTGTGCAAGCCAGAAGAGGCGCGTCGCCCAGGTAGAGTGTCAGAGGAGCCGTTTTCCAATGACGACGCTTGAGGGGGAGCGACGCCGAGGTAAGGTGATGCGCGGCATTCATCGTATCGACTACAGGGGCTGAATCCCCTGGGTTGTCACCAGAATTGTCCGTAAGGGCAATCAACAAGGTGGGGCGCTTCTGGGTGTATCGTAGCTTTCACTTCTACGTCTGCTCCCGTTTATCGCTCCCCCCTTGTGCCAAGGCTATGAAAAAAGTGCTCTCTGAAGAGGGCCACCCTGACACGAGGTTTTTACATGAACCAAGCAGCACCCCAGAATGCCACCGTTGTCGCCAAATTCGGCGGCACCAGCGTTGCCGACTATGAAGCCATGAACCGCAGCGCCGACGTCGTTCTCGCCAATCCGAACGTACGTCTGGTGGTATTGTCCGCTTCTGCGGGCGTCACCAACCTGCTGGTGGCTCTGGCCGAAGGCAGCGACGCCGACAAGCGTCACTATCAGCTCGACGAAATCCGCCGCATTCAATACGCCATTCTCGATCGCCTCGATAATCCGGCGGTAGTGCGCGACGAAATCGACCGCATGCTGGAAAATATTGCCATGCTGTCCGAAGCAGCCTCCTTGGCCACCTCCACGGCGCTGACCGACGAACTGGTCAGCCACGGCGAACTGATGTCTACCCTGCTGTTCGTTGAGATCCTGCGCAGTCGTGATGTGCAGGCGGAGTGGTTTGACGTACGTAAAGTGATGCACACCGACGATCATTTCGGTCGCGCAACGCCGGACAGCGTAGCGCTGAACCAACTGGCCCAGTCGCTGCTCAAGCCACGCCTGCAGGAAGCCCTGGTGGTTACCCAGGGCTTTATCGGCAGCGAGCCGAAAGGCCGCACCACCACGCTGGGTCGCGGCGGCAGCGATTACACCGCCGCCCTGCTGGGTGAAGCACTGAGCGTCAGCCGGGTCGATATCTGGACCGACGTGCCGGGCATCTACACCACCGACCCACGCGTGGTTCCGGCGGCAAAACGCATCGATAAAATCGCCTTCGAAGAAGCCGCTGAAATGGCCACCTTTGGCGCAAAAGTCTTGCACCCGGCCACCCTGTTACCGGCCGTTCGCAGCGATATCCCGGTGTTCGTCGGCTCCAGCAAAGATCCGTCCGCCGGTGGTACTCTGGTGTGCAACACCACCGAGAACCCACCGCTATTCCGTGCGCTGGCGCTGCGCCGCAAACAAACCCTGCTGACGCTGCACAGCCTCAACATGCTGCACGCACGCGGTTTCCTGGCCGAGGTGTTCAGCATTTTGGCGCGCCACAATATCTCGGTGGACTTGATCACGACCTCCGAAGTTAGCGTAGCGCTGACCATGGATACCACGGGTTCAACCTCCACCGGCGGCAGCCTGCTGACCACTTCATTGCTGACCGAACTGTCGTCACTGTGCCGGGTAGAAGTGGAAGAAAACCTGGCGTTGGTCGCCTTGATCGGCAACAAGCTTTCCCAGGCCTGCGGCGTGGGCAAAGAAGTGTTCGGCGTGCTCGACCCGTTCAATATCCGCATGATCTGTTACGGCGCCAGCAGCTACAACCTGTGCTTCCTGGTACCGGGCGATGACGCCGAACAAGTCGTTCGCACCCTGCACCACAACCTGTTCGAATAAGCTACCGTCACCTTTGCAGGCGCGGCACGCCGCGCCTCTACCTCTAAAAAAGCAGTCCATAACCGTAGGGGTTCAGTTCACCGAACCCGCAAAAAACACAACACCACCCCATCGTTGTTATTTGGCTAAGGAAAACCTCACTCATGCTGGCAAAATTTACCCGATTATTCCCTCTGTGGGCGGTACTGCTCGCCGTCGCCGCCTACAGCACGCCCACCACCTTTACCGGGATCGGCCCCTACGTCAGCCCGCTGCTGATGCTGATCATGTTCGCCATGGGCGTCACGCTGCGGCTCGATGACTTTAAACGCGTACTGTCCCGCCCGGGCCCGGTTGCCGCGGGGATCTTTTTGCATTACCTGATCATGCCGCTGGCGGCCTGGCTGCTGGCAATGCTGTTCCATATGCCCCCGGATCTTTCCGCCGGCATGGTGCTGGTTGGCAGCGTTGCCAGCGGTACCGCGTCCAACGTCATGATCTATCTGGCCAAAGGGGATGTGGCGCTGTCAGTGACCATTTCAGCAGTCTCCACGCTGGTGGGCGTCTTCGCGACGCCGCTGCTGACCCGCCTGTACGTCGATACCGAGATCAGCGTCGACGTCATGGGGATGTTGCTGAGCATTCTGCAGATCGTGGTGATCCCTATTGGTCTGGGTTTGATCGTCCATCACACCTTTACCAAAACCGTCAAACGCATTGAGCCGATCCTGCCGGCGTTGTCGATGATCTGCATTTTGGCGATCATCAGCGCCGTGGTTGCCGGCAGCCAGAGCCATATCGCCTCGGTCGGGCTGGTGGTGATCGTGGCGGTGATCCTGCACAACGGCATCGGGTTGCTGAGTGGTTACTGGGGCGGCAAGCTGTTCGGCTTCGACGAATCGACCTGCCGTACGCTGGCAATTGAAGTCGGCATGCAGAACTCCGGGCTGGCCGCGACGCTGGGTAAAATCTACTTCTCACCGCTGGCCGCGTTGCCGGGTGCCCTGTTCTCAGTGTGGCATAACCTGTCCGGATCCCTGTTGGCGGGTTACTGGTCCGGCCGACCAATCACTAAAAAATAATTTCACCTCGGGGTGCAGTTCACATTTGCGCCCCGGACTCTCCTACGAAATTTCGTATTTCCCACTGGTCGGATTGTCAGAATTATCCCCATCCTCTATTATCCCCGCACAAAATAAAAATTCAGATTTTTCCCAGAGCTGCCGATAACCGCCTATAACGACGAGAGCGGAAAAGTCCAATTAATTTACTTTTTTAATTACCTCATTATGAGTAATTGAAGGGTAATTATTAAAAATATAAACAAGCAGCCTAATTATTATTTAGAAAAATAAAACCCACCTTCTTATTTTCCACTGGCGAATAAGAACCCCGCAATGTGATTGTCGCTCGCGATTCCGGGCCGGCCGTTGGCCGTCCGTTTATTGACCTCATGGATTGAGCAGGCCGCCCCAGCGGCTTCTCATAATGGATTACAATGATCAGAAAAACCGCCGCCCTGGCGCTGCTGTTTAGCACCGCACTCCCCGCCGCCACCCTGCCGGAAATGGGGGGGTTCTCACCGATGAGCGAATCGCGTCGCGCTTTGCAAGACGGTACGCGTGAAGTGAATCAACAAATAGAGCAGCGGCGCTACCAGCAGCTTAAACAGCAACAGTTGCTGGAAGACCCCGAACCCGCTGCACCGGCACTGCCACTTTCGGCTCAATGCCTGCCGATCGGCGGCGTGTATCTGCAGGGGATAACGCTGCTGTCGGCGAAAGATTTGGCAACGCTGAGTGCACTGCCAGAGCACTGCATCAGCAGCAACGACATCAATCGCCTGACGCGTGAATTGACCCGCTTATACCTGGATAAAGGTTATATCACCACACGCGTGCAATTTATTCGCCCCAATGCCGAGGGTGAATTAGGCCTGCGTGTCACAGAAGGATTTATCGAAAAAATAGAGGGGGGCGATCGTTGGGTTAACAGCCAATTATTATTCCCTGGATTGGAAGGTCAGCCATTAAAATTAACCCAGCTCGATCAGGGATTAGATCAGGCCAATCGTTTGCAATCGAATAAAACCCGATTGGATATATTGCCGGGCAGCAAAGTGGGCGCCTCCATTATTCGGCTGCATAATCAACATACTAAACCCTGGTTGCTGTCCGCCACTGTGGATAATTACGGCCAGAAGAATACCGGCCAGTGGCTGGCACGCAGCACGGCAACGCTGGACAGCCCTTTCGGCCTGTCGGACTTCGCCAGCCTGAACGTTGCCGGCACGCTGGACAACCCGGCGCAACGCTATAATCGCGCCTATACCCTGCTCTATTCCCTGCCCTATGGCGCTTTCACCTTCAGCGGCTTTGCCAGCTACTCGCAATACCTGAACCACCAGCAGTTGGTGTTCAACAGCTACAAACTGCACGGCCAGACCCAACAGTACGGTCTGCGCGGCGACTATGTGTTTTATCGCGATCGCGACCAGATCAATACCCTGAACGGGCAACTGACCCATAAGCGCATCACTAACTATTTCGAAACCGTACGTATTGGCCTCGGCAGCCCAACGCTCAGCTTGTTTGAGCTGGGCGTTAACCATCTGCAGATCCTGCCTACCGGGCTGATCAGCGCCAACCTCAGCGTGGAGCAAGGGTTGCCCTGGTTTGGCGCCGACCGTCAAAAGGGGGCCGGGCTGCCCGATCCCCAATTCACCAAGGGCAAGCTGTTCGTCAACCTCAACCAACGCCTCCAGCTTGCCGGTGCCACTTACCAGTTGAGCAACTTGCTGTACGGGCAATACAGCCGCGATCGCCTGCCTGGCGTGGAATGGCTCAGCTTGACGGACCGCAGCGCGATCCGGGGTTTCAGCCGCAGCACGCTGTCCGGTGATAACGGCTGGTATCTGCAAAACACCCTTTCCCGCAGCTTCACCCTGGGCCAGAGCAGCCTCACTCCACGTATCGGCGGCGACGTCGGCCGGGTGCTGCCTCGCGATAACCGACCTTCCGGTTGGCAAAGCAGCGCGGGGTTGAGCGCCGGTGTCACCCTGCGTTACCAACGCGCTATGTTCGACGTTGAAGCCAGCCGCGGTTGGCTACTGTCCAGCCACTCAATGCCCGACGATCCGATACAGGTACTGGCACGCTTTTCGTACACCTTTTAGTTTGCGTTTTTTTGCACTACCACAGCGATATATGGAGATACATGGATGAAAAATAATAACTTCAGGCTCTCGGGAGCGGGCAAGTTAGCCGCTTCACTGGCGATCATTCTCGCCTCCCTCGGCAACGCGTACGCCGGCGAGATCGTAGCGGCCAACGGCGCTAACGGGCCCGGTGTTTCAACTGCCGGTAACGGCGCGCAGGTGGTCAATATCGTGACGCCTAACGACCACGGGCTGTCACATAACCAGTATCAGGATTTCAACGTCAACCAACCCGGCGCGGTGCTGAATAACTCGCTCGATGCCGGGCGGTCTCAGTTGGCCGGCCAACTGGCTGCCAACCCGAACCTGAACAACCAGGCGGCCAGCGTGATCCTCAATGAAGTGATCAGCCGCAACCCGTCGCTGTTGCACGGACAGCAAGAAATCTTCGGCATGGCGGCCGACTACGTGCTGGCTAACCCGAACGGCATCAGTTGCGACGGCTGCGGCTTTATCAATACCAGCCGCTCGTCGCTGGTGGTGGGTAACCCCCTGGTGGAAAACGGCATGCTGCAGGGCTACAGCACGTTGGGCAATCGCAACACCCTGAGCCTTGATGGCCGGCTGAACGCCAGCGGCGTGCTGGATTTGATCGCGCCGAGAATCAACAGCCGCGGCGAGGTCATCGTCGCACCGCTGTACGATAAAAAAAGCGATAAAATGATCTCGGCGATCAACGCCATCAGCGGCAACAACCGCGTATCGCGCGATGCACAGGTGCTCAGCAGCGAACAACCTGAGCTCACAGTCTGGGACCAGTTATTAGGCACCACGGACAGCTACTATCTTGGCAGCATGCAGGCAGGGCGCATTAATATCATCCATACCGTCACCGGCAGCGGCGTAAAGCTGGCGGGCAAGCTGGATGGCAGTGATGAAATCCGGGTGAAAGCTTACAACATCCGCACCGACAGCCAGGTCAACGACAGCAGCAGCAACCGCAATAGCGGCGAGAATTACCAAAACTACCGCGGCGGGATCTACATCAACGACCGCAGCACCGGTCAGCAACTGGCCCGCACCGAGCTGAAAGGCAAAAATATCAGCCTGGTGGCCGATAACAGCAACCACCTGACCGCCACCGACGTTCGTGGCGAAGAGATCACGCTGCAAGGCGCCAGCCTGACGCTCGACGGTCGGCAACTGAAGCAGACTCAGGGCCACACCGATGAGCAGTGGTTCTACAGTTGGAAATACAACGTCACCCGTGAGAATGAGCAGCTTCAACAGGCCACCAGCAACATTGAGGCCACGAAAAATGCCACGCTGATCGCCACCGAGCAGGATGTGACGCTGCGTGGCGCCAAGGTTTCGGCGGGCAATGCATTGAACATCGACGCCAAGCGCGACGTGCAGCTCAGCGGATTGATCGAGCGAGAAAAAACCAGCGAGCGCGGTAATCAGCGCAACCATACCTCCAGCCTGCGTACCGGCAGCTGGAGCAACAGCAATGAAACCGAAAGCCTGAAGTCCAGCAGCGTCTTCTCCGGCGGTGATTTGGCGATAAAAGCCGGTAATCGCGTCGTAGGCCAGGGAACCAAAGTGTACGCGTCAGGCGACCTCAAGGTGGATGCCAACGACCAAATCAATATCGGCGTACAAAAAACCGCCAATGAGAAAACCGTTCGCGACAATAAAACCTCATGGGGCGGTATCGGCGGCGGCAACAACCAGGACAACAGCAACCGTCGCGAAATCAGCAACGCTTCTCAGGTGACGGCCGACGGCACCCTGTGGCTGAACGGCAAACAGGGCGTGACCATTACCGGCAGCACCGTGAAGGGCGCCAAAGGCGGTTTTGTCGCCGCCACCGACGGCGGTCTGCGCATAGATAACGCCCTCAGCACTACGGTTGACAAGGTGGATGCCCGTACCGGCACCGTCTTCAATATCACCAGCAGCTCGCAAAAGTCCAATAACAGCCACCAACAGTCCACCGCCAGCGAATTGGTTTCCGATACCAACCTGCAGTTGGTCAGCAAAAAGGATACCGACGTGGTGGGCAGCAAGGTGACCAGCACCGGTAAGCTGGAAGTCAATGCCGGCGGTAATATCAATGTCAGCAGCGGAGAACAGCAGCAGCACATTGATGAGCAAAAAACTGCCCTTGCCATCAACGCCTATGCCAACGAGAAAAGCGACAAGCAATACCGTGCCGGTTTACGTATTGAGCATACCAGCGACAGCGAGAAAACCACCCGCAGCGAACAACAGTCATCAACGCTGAGCGGCGGCAGCGTCGCGCTGAAAGCAGACAAGGACGTGACCTTCAGCGGATCCAAACTGGTGACCACCCAGGGTGACGCCAGCATCAGCGGCGACAACGTGGCCTTCCTGGCAGCCGACAACAAGACCACCAGCGATACCGAAAAAACTAAAATCGGCGGCGGAGTCTACTACACCGGCGGCATAGATAAAGTTGGCTCCGGCATCGAAGGCGGTTACGAGAACAGCAAGACGCACTCACAAAGCAGCAAGGCGGTGACTTCCGGCAGCGATATCGCGGGCAACCTGACGATTAATGCCAAAGACAAACTGACCCAGCAAGGTGCGCAGCACCAGGTTGGCGGCAAATATCAGGAGAATGCCAACAGCGTTGATCACCTGGCCGCCGTCAACAGCGAAAGCAGCAACACCACTAAAACCGACGTCGGCGTAGACATCGGTGCCAACGTCGATTACAGCGCCGTCACCCGCCCGGTAGAACGTGCGGTAGGGAAAGTCGCCAAGCTGGACGCCAACGGCGTGATTAACGAGATCGGCGGCATCGGCGCACCGAATATCGGGCTGGATATTGGCGCCAATGGCGGCAGCAGCGAAAAGAGCAATAGCAGCTCCCAAGCCGTAGTCAGCAAGATTACCGCCGGATCCATCGACGTAAAAGCCAGCGGAAAATTGCAGGATACAGGTACTCAGTATCAGGCGACTCAAGGGAGCGTAGCGCTGACAGCCGATAGCCACCACAGTGAAGCGGCGAAAAACAGCCAGCAGGAAAGCAGCAGCGAAACCCGCGGCGGCGCCAGCGTGCGCGTTTATACCACCACCGGCAGCGATCTGACCGTCGATGCCAAAGGCGAAGGCGGCAATAAGCACAGCGAAAGCACCGGCAGCCAGGCCGTGACAGGTAGCATCACCGCCGCCAATGGCATCGACATCAAGGTCAAACAAGACGCGGTGTATCAGGGTACTTCGTTGGAGGCCGGCGACGGCAAGGCGAAGGTAAAAGCGGAAGACGGCAACATCCGTTTCGACCAGGCCACCGATACCAGCCATGAAAGCCACAACGGCTTCAATGTCAAAGTGTCGGCCAAAGGCGGCACCACACCGGAAACCAAAAGCTTCGGCCTTGGGCTGGGTGGCGGCTACAGCAACGGGAAGAGTGACGGCAGCAGCGCGCAAGTCAGCAACATCGGCGGCAAACAGGGCGTAGAACTGGATGCCGGCCGTGGGCTGACGCTGCAAGGCAGTAATGTCACCAGCCAGGGCGACGTTTCGCTGAAAGCGGGAGACAAGGTCGCGCTACAGGCAGCCCAATCGCAGCAGACCCGCAAGGACGATACGCTCTCCGGCAATATCGATATCGGCGGCAACAGCACCGATAACGACAAAAAGAGCGCGGGCGGCCTTTCTCTCGGCGGCGCGTTTGACATTGCCAAGGTAGATGAGACCTCGACGACCCAGCAAGGTGGCAAAATCACCAGCGGCGGCGCAGTGACCATTACCGCCAAAGGCAACGACGCGCATGCCCTGCATCTGCAGGGAACCGAGGTCAAGGGCAGCAGCGTTGGCCTGAACGCCGAGAACGGCGGCGTGGTGCTGGAGTCGGTGCAAAACCAGGAGCAGAAAAACAACTGGAACCTGGGGCTGAAGGCTAACGCCAAAGGCGGCCAATCCTTCAATAAGGACGCCAACGGCAAGGTGGATACCACCAGCGGCAGCGACACCCATACCCTGGGCGCCGGTGTGAAAGTCGGTGTCGATAACCTGCAAAAAACCACTCAGGGCAACAGCCTGATTAGCGCAGGAGAAGTCACGATCAACAGTGGTAAAGACACCCAGTTGGCCGGCGCCCGAATCGATGCCGACAGCGTGCAAGGCAACATCGGTGGCGATCTGCGCGTCGAAAGTCGCAAAGACAGCGAAAGCAGCGTGAAGGTCGATGTGGATGTCGGTCTGAGCCACACCAACGACCCGGCCAGCAGCATAACCAGCAAACTGTCGAAAGTGGGTACCCCGCACTACGCGGGTAAGGTGAAGGAGAAGCTGGAGGGCGGCATCAACAAGGTCGCTGACGCCACCACCGACAAGTACAACAGCGTAGCTCGTCGCCTCGATCCGAAGCAGGACACCACCGGCGCGGTCAGCTTCAGCAAGGCCGAGGGTAAGGTCACCCTGCCGGAAACGCTGGTCGGCGAAAAAGAAAAGGGGCCACTGTGGGATCGCGGCGCTCGCTTCCTGGGCAACAAATCCAAAGAGAGCCTGACCGGTCCTGCCGGGCTGCAAGGCCAGTTCAAGGTCAAGGCCGACGTAGTCAATAACGATGCGGTAGGCGTGCAGTCGGCCATCAATGGGAAAAATGACGTTGCGCTCAACGTTCAGGGCACCACTCGTCTCACTGGCGGCGAGATCCGCAGCCAGCAAGGTGAAGTGACGCTGGGTAACGGTAAACTGGAACAGCAGGACGTGGCCGGCAACCGCTATCAGGGTGGCGGTCATCTCGATGCCGCTGCCTCGGCAGGCGCACTGCTGGGCATCGCCGGTAAAAGCGTGGTGAACCTGGAGACACCGGTCGGCGGTTATATCAATAACCAGGCCGCCGATGCCAAAGCGGGGGTCTTTTCGGGTAAATAATTGAGGTACTGCCCCCGGCCACGCCGGGGGCATGACTTACAGCGTGCTGGGCGTATCCTCCCACTCGCGCTCATCATCCTTTTCATCTTGATCCAGCACGTTATATGCCACCGCACAGAACAGTGAGTTCAGGCGTTTCATATCCCCCAACAGCCCCAGGTGCAGCGAGCTGGTTTCAATACTTTGAACGTTCTGCTGATGCAAGCGATCAACGTGCGCATGGGCGTAACGACGATCCAAAATCCGGAACCGATGCTTGGAGCGCCGCAGCCGTTTGGCGCTGGTAAGGTCACCGGACAAGAACACCGACAGTCCCAGACGCAGATTGCCTATCAGCCGCTCATGCAACGCATCCAGTTCGGCCAGCCCTTCGGTGGAGAATGCTCGCCGCGCCGCGTGTGATTTCGCCCCCACGTCCCCGGCCATGCGCTCGATAATGTCACCCGCCTGTTCCAGATTCAGCGCCATCTCGATGATTTCCGCCCAGCGCCGAGAGTCTTCCTCGCCTAAATCCTCTTTCTGGATCTGCGCCAGATACAGCTTGATGGCGGTATAAAGCACGTCGACGTCATCATCCAGCCGGCGAACCTCTTTATCCTGCCCCTGCTTACCGTGCAGCACTTCGCGCTGCAGAATCATCATGTGCTCCACCACGTCGCCCATACGCAGGGTTTCACGTGCCGCGTTGGCCAATGCCAGCGTCGGGGTATCCAGTGCACTGGCATCAAGGTGCCGCGGTCGCAATCGGGGATCGTCCGCCGCCACGTCGGCAATCAGCGTTTCACACAGGCGCGCCATCGGCCCGGCCAACGGGATCAGCACCAGGCAACGGATCAGGTTGTAGAACACGTGGAAGTAGATAACCAACTCTTCGTTGCCGCCAGGCAACCGAGTCATCACGTCCGCCAGATAAGAGACAAACGGCAGCACCAGCACACAACCCATCAGCTTGAACAACAGGCTGCCGAGCGCCACCCGACGACCGGCGGCATTCTGGCCGCTGGTGTTGATCATCGCCAACAGACCGCTGCCAAGATTGGCACCGATCACCAGGCACAGCGCCACCTTCAGCGAGATCACCCCGGAGGCCGTCAGAGTGGCAGTCAACAGTACGGCCGCCAGGCTGGAATAGCTGACAATGGCGAACAGCGCACCGGTCAGGGCATCCAGCATCACATCACCGGTCAGTGACGAGAACAACACTTTCACACCCGCCGCCTGGGTGATTGGCGTCGCGGCGGCAACAATCAGCTCCAGCGCTAGTACGATCAGCCCGAGGCCGATACACACGCGCCCCATTTGCCCTACACGGGTTTGCTTGCGGCTGAGAAACAGAAAGACGCCGACCAGGATCAGCAGCGGTGACAGCCAGGAGAGGTCAAAGGTCAGTATTCGCGCCATCAGCGCGGTACCGACATCGGCGCCGAGCATGATCACCAGTGCGGGCGTCAGTCCCACCAGCCCTTGCGCGACGAAAGAGGTCACCAGCAACGCCGTGGCGTTACTGCTTTGCACCAGCGCGGTCACGCCGATACCGGAGACGAACGCCAGCGGTTTTTTCTCTACGCTGTCGCTCAATACCCGGCGCAAATTAGCGCCGTAAACCCGCATAATTCCGGTGCGCACGATGTGGGTACCCCACACCAAAAGGGCAACGGAAGAAAGCAGGTGAAGAAGGGTCAACACGGAAGGAACGCTCCCTTCACGCCCGGCAAGACACAGCAGGCTATCCTGCCTGCCAGGCGTGCATAAAGGCAGGACAGCGGCAACAGGCTGCAGACCGCTATTGGAGGGTTAACGCAACGGCAGGAATTACCCTGGAGTTATCATTGAATGCCGCAGCGATGTCATGCAACTTCCCGTAATGTAACAGTTTCTAAGTGTAGTCCAATTTCACTGCCGTCGGGCCGCAAATCTTCGACCGAACGGTTGAGCACGTCGACCAGCAGCTCCACACCGCGGGCCCGTACCCGATAGCGCACCACGTTGCCCAACAGGCTGTGGTTAAGGATCACCGCGGCAATCCCCTGCCCGGCAGGCACCAGGGTAATGGACTCTGGTCGAACAGCTACCTTACCGTGGTAAGGGCTGCCGGTCAAAGTCGTCGCCTGTTCCGCACTCAACAGGTTGTAGTTGCCGATGAACCCGGCGGCGAAGACGTCGGCCGGCTGGGTATACAGAGTTTCCGCGTCACCGCTTTGTACGATTTGTCCTTTGTTCATCAAGACAATGCGATCCGACAGCGTCAGCGCCTCTTCCTGATCGTGGGTAACGAAGATGGCCGTCAGGTTCAGTTCGCGCTGGATCCGACGGATCTGTTCGCGCAGGTGCTTACGAATACGCGCGTCCAGTGCCGAAAGGGGCTCGTCGAGCAACAGCAGCCGCGGACGGGTCACCAGCGAACGTGCCAGCGCCACCCGTTGGCACTGTCCACCGGACAGCTGATGCGGATAGCGTTTCGCCAGCTCAGTCAGCTCCACCAACGCCAGCACCTCTTGCACCCGCTGCTGGATCTGACCGGCCGCCAGCTTTTGCATTTTCAGCCCGAACGCGACGTTGCCCTCAACGGTCATGTTCGGGAATAACGCATAGCTCTGGAACACCATGCCGATACCGCGCTTTTGCGGGGGGAGCGGCACCAGATCCTGGCCCTGCAGCAGGATCTGTCCGCTGTCGACCGGGGTAAGCCCCGCCAGACAGCGCAGCAACGTCGATTTACCGCAGCCGCTCGGCCCGAGCAGCGTGACAAACTCGCCCTCCTCGGCGGTGAAGTCGATATCCTGAAACACCTGGGTCTGGCCATAGTGTTTATTGAGGCGGGTGACATTGAGGTAAGCCATGCGGTTAGCCCTTATTTTTATTCAGCAAATTCGCCAACCAGGTGACAATCAGCACCACGGCGAAATAAGAAATGACCAGTGCGCTGGTGAAATGGCCGCTGCCGTTACGCATGTTGTAGAGGTAAACCTGCAGCGTTTCGTATTGGCTGCCCACCAGCAGGTTGGCGAAGACGAATTCGCCAATCAGGAAAGAGAACGACAGCAGTACCGCAATCATCCCGCCCTTACGCAGGTTCGGCAGCACCACCAGCAGCGCCGCCTGCCAGGTGCTGGCGCCCAGCAGATGTGCGGCGTCCATCAGGTCGCGCAAGTTGATCGCCTGCATGTTGTTGCTGATGGCACGGTAAATAAACGGCAGCGTAATGGAAAAATAGCAGCCGATCAGGATCCACGGCGTGCCCAGCAGCGGCAGCGGATCGGCGGCGAACAGCTGCATCAACCCGACCGCCGACACTACCGGCGGCACGGCAAATGGCAGCAGGATCAGCACGTTCATTACCGCATCCAGTTTGGGAAAATAGTAAGCAATCACAAACATCGTTGGCAAAATCACCACCACCGCCAGCACCAGGGTGCCAAAGCAGATCAGCAGCGAGTGCCACAGCGCCAGCAGGAAGCGGGGATCGCTCCATAAGGCCACCAACCATTTCAGGGTAAAGCCGTCCGGCAGAATAGTCGCGCCCCACTGGGTGGCCAGCGCATAAATCAGCGTCGCCGCCAGCGGCAACAGCAGGATCAGCAACAGCAGACCGCTTACTACGCGGTGATAGCCGGTTTCAAAGCGCGACATGGCCGCCCTCCGCAACATTATGAGCGCGCATTGAGGTAGCTCCTGCGCAACAGCCATTGATGGATCAGAGTAATAAACGCCATCATCACCACCAGCAGCATGGCCAGCGCGCTGGCCAGGTTAGGGTCGAGGGAGATATCCCCCGCGACCAGCGCCGATATGCGGATCGGTATCACGTTGAAATTGCCAGTGGTCAACGCATACACCGTGGCATAAGCCCCCAGTGCGTTGGCCAGCAGGATGACAAAGGTGCCCATCAACGCCGGCGCCAGCACCGGCAAGCCAATATGCCGCCAGTAGCGCCACGGACTGGCGCCAAGCAGCGATGCCGATTCGCGCCAGTCCTCGCGCAGCGCGTCAAACGCCGGGTACAGCAGCAGCACGCCCAGCGGGATCTGGAAGTAGGTATAAAGTACGATCAGTCCGGTTTTGGAATACAGGTTGAAGCTTTCCATCAGGCCATATTTGCGCAGCAGCAGCGTCAGGCAGCCGTTCAATCCCAGCAGAATGACAAAGGCAAACGCCAAGGGGACCCCGGCGAAATTGCTGGTCATGTTGGTAAACGACATCACAAAATCATGAAACCGCGTCTGACCGAGCCGGCGCAGTGAGTAACTGCCTACTAACGCAATCAGCAGCCCATAAACGCTCGACCAAAGAGAGATCTCCAGCGAGAACTGAAACGCCTGCAAATAGAACGGCGAGGTCAGTACGTCAACATAGTTGCCCAGCCCCCAGCCGCTGGTCTGGCTGAAAAAGCTGCTGACGGCAATCCACACCAGCGGCGCAATTTGAAACGCGCCGAACAGCAGGATAAACGGCAGTAGGCACAGCGCGGCAATCCACTTAGCTTTCATGGCTCACCCTTAGGCCAACAGCGCACGGCAACGCGGCTTGTCGTGCGGTATCTGCAGCACTTCGCACAGGGTGCCACACAGGTCGGTTTGCTGCGGATTAGCGTCGCTCTGGCTGAAGGCGTCACCGAAGACAAACAGCGGCACCTGTCGCTCTTCCGGCAACACGCCGCCGTGGCTGCGATCGTCATTCATGCCGTGATCGGCGGTGACCATCACCTGATAACCCGCATTCAGCCAGTCGGCCAAATAGCGCGACAGTACGCCGTCGGCGTTGCGCGCCGCATTGCGGTACTGTGGCGATGACAGGCCAAAGCGGTGCCCGGTGTCGTCAATGTTCATCGGGTGGATCAGTAAGAAATCGGGTTGATGACGGCGGCGCAAGCTTTCCGCATCGTCAAACAGGTGAGAATCCGGGTAACGGTCGTCGTAATAAAAATGGCCGTGCTGGATCGGCAGTTCGGCATCGTCGGTATGGCGATCGCGCGCGGGGTCGAACGGGGTACGATTGTACAGCTCACTGAACCAATGATAGGCCGCTGCCGCGGTAGTCAAGCCCGCGGCACGAGCGTAGTGAAACACGCTTTGCTGATGCGAGAGGCGTGACACCTGGTTATGCACCACGCCACTCTCCACCGGCGGCACACCGGTGAGGATGCATTCGTACAGCGGTCTGGAGAGCGAGGGCAACTCGCTCTCCAACTGATACAACCGTCCGCGCCCTGCCGCACATTCGGCCTGCAGATAGCCCATGGCGTCGTGTGCCACCTGATAGTTCAGACCGTCCAGCAGCACGAGGATAGTTTTCATGATGGTTTAACTCACTGCTGCATAAACATAATGACGTTTTCCTGCCACTGGCGCGGCAGCGTTTTGGCACTTTGCTCCCAGGCCGCCGGGTCGGCGATCGGGTGAGCATTCTTATACTGTTCGGCCGGCAGCAGCTTGGCTTTGACATCGTCTGGCAACGTCAGGTGTTCCGCTCGGATTGGACGCGCATAGCCGCGCGCCAGGTTGATTTGGCCTGCGTCTGAGAAAATGTATTCGCGTGCCAGCTTGGCGGCATTCGGGTGTTTGGCGTATTTGTTGATAATGGTGGTGTAACCGGAAGTGATAGATCCGTCAGAGGGGATCAGCACTTCAAAGCGGGTTTTGTCGATCTGATCGCGGTAGTTCAAACCGTTAAAGTCCCAAACCACCCCCACCTGCACTTCGCCCTTTTCCAGCGAGGCGATCACCGGGTTGCTCAGGCTCAGGCGCCCGGCCTTGGCCAGCTTGCCGAAGAATTCCAGGCCCGGCTTCAGGTTCTTTTCGTTCCCGCCCATCGCGTAGGTTGCCGCCAGCACGCCGCTGGCCGCCTGTGAAGCGGTGCCGACGTCACCAATAGTGACCTGATAAGTGCCCTTCAACAGATCTGCCCAGCTGTGGGGGATCTCTTTCACCTGTTTTTTATTGATAATGAAGGCGATGGTGCCGGTATAGGCCAGTGCCCAGTGGCCGTCCTTGTCTTTGGCCCAGTCAGGTACCTGTTCCCAGGTGGAAGGTTTATACGGCTGGGTCACCCCTTTTTGTACCGCGATAGGGCCGAATGCCGCGCCCACGTCACCAATATCCGCCGTAGCATTGCTCTTTTCCGCATCAAACTTGGCAATTTCCTGCGCCGAGCTCATGTCGGTATCGACATGCTTCAGGCCGTACTTGCTCAGCAGATCCTGCCAGGTATCTTTCCAGTTAGCCCAGCTGTCCGGCATGCCGACGCTGTTGACTTCCCCTTCCTTCTTGGCAGCCTGTTCCAGCGCCGCCAGATCGGAATCGGCTGCCCAGCTCATTTGACTGGTCAGGACAATGGCACTGGTTAACACAGAAGCGCACAAACGTTTCATAACTGATGCTCCGGGTGGTAGTGTGGGAGTGGCTGGACTAGTCCAGCAAGAACCAAGCCAATCTAACGGACGAATGTGATAATTATATGTCAGTCTAAAAAAGCAGCGGTTTTATCGCATTTGGCGTGTTCGTCAGCCCTTCGCTGGTCTACCTTTAGCGGGGATAAACGCACTAAAATGGGGCATCTGTTGCATGAGTGAAGTATCGACAACCGTGGCGACCATCTGCCAGACGCTGAACGCCCGGATCGCCGTGGGGGAGTTCAGCGCCGACGGCAAATTGCCTTCGGAACGTGCTCTGAGCGAACAGTTTTCCACCACCCGTATTACGCTGCAGGAAGCGCTCGGTCAGTTGGAGGCGCAGGGTGTGATCTACCGTCAGGTGAGGCGCGGCTGGTTTATCTCGCCGCCGCGGCTGATCTACAACCCTCTGCAGCGCAGCCACTTCCACGCCATGGCGCAACAGCAAGGGCGTGATGCCCATACCGAAGTGATCGACAGCGCCACCGTGCCGCTGCGCGAAGATCTGAGCCAAAAACTGGCTTTACCGTCCGGTAGCGAGGTCTATCGCATTCGTCGGTTGCGCTACATCGATGGCCGCGCGGTGCTGTATTGCGAGCACTACCTCAACCCGGCCTACTTTGCCGGCATTCTGGAGGAAGATTTAACCCAGTCGCTGACCGGGTTGTATGCCGAACGCTACGGCATTCGCTACGGGCGGGTACGTTTCGATATGCTGCCAACCCTGCTGTCGCAGGAAGCGGCAGCCATGCTGAAGGTCACCTACGGCAGCCCGGCGTTATTTATTACCCGGGTTAACCGCGATCAGCACGATCGGGTGATTGACTGCGATTTGGAATACTGGCGATACGACGCGCTGCACATTGACGTCGAAGCGTTGTAATGACATGGGCGCATTGCTGCGCCCATCTAGGAGAGGATCAGTCGGCGTCGTAACCAAGGTTAGGCGCTAACCAGCGTTCAACCTCGCCGACGCTCATGCCTTTGCGCGCCGCATAATCTTCAACCTGATCGCGCTGGATCTGCGCCACCGCGAAATATTTGCTTTGCGGGTGGCTGAAGTACCAACCGGATACCGCCGCCCCCGGCCACATGGCGAAGGACTCAGTCAATTCCATGCCGGTATGATGATTAACGTCCAGCAGTCGCCAGATCTCCGCTTTCTCGGTGTGCTCCGGACAGGCCGGATACCCCGGCGCCGGACGAATGCCCTGGTAATTTTCGCGGCTCAGCTCTTCGTTACTCAGGTTCTCGTCGCTGGCAAAGCCCCAGTGCACCTTGCGCACCTGTTCATGCAGGTACTCGGCGAAAGCCTCCGCCAAACGGTCGGACAGCGCCTTCACCATGATTTTATTGTAATCATCGTGCTGCGCGTCATAGGCCGCCGCCAGTTCATCCTCTTCCAACCCACCGGTCACTGCGAAAGCCCCGAAGTAGTCGGCCTTGCCGCTGCTTTTCGGCGCGACGAAGTCGGCCAGGCAGTAGTTCGGGAAGTCGGTTTTTTCGGTCTGCTGGCGCAGATGGCGACTGACCACCAGCACCTCATCGCGATTTTCGTCGCGATAAACTTCGACATCGTCACCGACCCGGTTAGCCGGGAACAGGCCATAAACGCCGCGCGGGTTGAGGCTGCCGTTAGCGGCCAGCATATCCAGCATCTGGTTGGCGTCAGCAAACAGCCGCTTGGCTTCTTCCCCCACCACTTCATCTTCCAGAATGCGCGGGTATTTGCCCGCCAGCGACCAGGTCATAAAGAACGGCGTCCAGTCGATGTAATGCCGCAGCGTCTCGATACTGGCTTCGACCGGGTAAACGCCCAGTTGCTTCGGTACCGGTGGCTGATAATTTTCCCAATCCAGCACCATGGCATTCGCGCGCGCTTTCTGCAGGTCAACCGGCGGAGTTCGCGGTTTCTTACGTGCGTGCTGAATGCGGACGGTTTCGTATTCTTTACGGGTTCGCGCCACAAAATCGTCGCGCTGAGCGCTGGAAAGCAATGCCGACACCACGCCCACGGTACGCGAGGCATTTTGTACGTAGGTGGTTGAGCCGCTGTAATTCTGCTCAATCTTCACCGCAGTATGGGCCTTGGAGGTGGTAGCGCCGCCGATCAGCAGCGGCAGGGTAAAGCCCTGACGCTCCATCTCTTTCGCCACGTTGACCATCTCGTCCAACGACGGGGTGATCAGTCCGGACAGGCCGATAATATCCACATTTTGCTCGCGCGCGGTTTTCAGGATTTTCTCTGTCGGCACCATCACGCCCAGATCGACAATTTCATAGTTGTTGCACTGCAGTACCACGCCAACGATATTCTTGCCAATGTCGTGCACGTCGCCCTTCACCGTCGCCAGCAGGATTTTGCCTGCCGTTGAGCCCTTTTGCTTGCTGGCCTCAATGTACGGCTCCAGATAGGCCACCGCCTGTTTCATCACGCGGGCGGATTTCACCACCTGCGGCAGGAACATCTTGCCTTCGCCGAACAGATCGCCGACGACGTTCATGCCCGCCATCAGTGGCCCTTCGATCACTTCGATCGGGCGATCCGCCCTCTGTCGGGCCTCTTCGGTATCGAGCTCGATAAACTCGGTGATGCCTTTTACCAGCGAGTATTCCAGCCGTTTTTCGACCGGCCAGCCGCGCCATTCCGCCTGCTGCACTGCTACTTCATTGTCTTTGCTGCCGCGGTATTTCTCCGCCAGTTCCAGCAGCCGTTCGGTCCCGTCGTCACGACGGTTGAGGATCACGTCTTCCACCGCATCGCGCAGCTCAGCCGTCAGATCGTCGTAGATCGCCAACTGCCCGGCGTTAACGATCCCCATGTCCATGCCGTTGCGGATCGCGTGATACAGGAACACCGCGTGGATCGCTTCGCGTACAGGATCGTTGCCGCGGAATGAAAACGACACGTTGGACACGCCGCCGGAAATCATCGCGTGCGGCAGGTGAGTTTTGATGTCGGCACAGGCTTCGATAAAGTCGACGGCGTAGTTGTTATGCTCTTCAATACCGGTAGCAACGGCGAAAATATTCGGGTCGAAAATAATGTCTTCCGGCGGGAAGCCGACGCGCTCGGTCAGAATTTTATAGGCACGGCGGCAAATCTCGAATTTGCGCTCGCGCGTGTCGGCCTGGCCCACTTCGTCAAACGCCATCACCACCACCGCGGCACCGTAACGACGCACCAGCTTGGCATGATGAATAAAGGCCTCTTCGCCTTCTTTCATCGAGATGGAGTTAACGATGCCTTTGCCCTGAATGCACTTCAGGCCTTTTTCGATCACCGACCATTTGGAGGAGTCGATCATGATCGGCACCCGGGCGATATCCGGCTCACCGGCGATCAGGTTGAGAAAACGCACCATCGCCGCTTCCGCGTCGAGCATCCCCTCATCCATGTTGATGTCGATAATCTGGGCGCCGCTTTCCACCTGCTGGCGAGCAACCGCCAACGCTTCGCTGTATTTCTCTTCTTTGATCAGCCGCTTAAAGCGTGCCGAGCCGGTCACGTTGGTACGCTCACCCACGTTGACGAACAACGTTTTGGCATCGATGTTTAGCGGCTCCAGCCCCGCCAGACGGCAGGCCACCGGGATCGCCGGCAATTGGCGCGGTGGCACGCCCGCCACGGCCTTGGCCATGGCGGCAATGTGCTCCGGCGTGGTACCGCAGCAGCCACCGATGATATTCAGGAAGCCGGCTTGCGCCCACTCCCCAACCTGCCTCGCCATCTCTTGCGCATCCAGATCGTATTCACCGAACGCATTAGGTAAACCGGCATTGGGGTGTGCAGTGACGTAGCTTTCCGATATACGCGACAGTTCGGCAACGTATTGACGCAGTTCATCCGGCCCCAGCGCACAGTTCAGGCCAAAGCTCAGCGGTTTGACGTGGCGCATCGAGTTATAGAAGGCTTCGGTGGTTTGACCGGACAGGGTTCGGCCGGAAGCATCGGTGATGGTGCCGGAAATCATGATCGGCAGCGAAACGCCCAAGGCTTCGAATTCGGTTTCCACCGCGAAGGCGGCGGCCTTGGCGTTCAGGGTATCGAAGATGGTTTCGATCATGATCAGATCGACACCGCCCTCCACCAGCGCACGCGTCGACTCGCGGTAGGCTTCCACCAGTTCGTCGAAAGAAACGTTACGAAAAGCCGGATCGTTGACGTTCGGCGAAATAGAGGCGGTGCGGTTGGTCGGCCCCAGCACCCCGGCCACGTAGCGCGGCTGCTCTGGGGTACGCGCAGTCCATTCGTCTGCGCAGGCACGTGCCAGGCAGGCGGCCTGATAGTTAATCTCGGCGGACAGCGACTCCATATGGTAGTCGGCCATGGCGATGGAGGTGGAGTTGAAGGTATTGGTTTCGAGGATGTCGGCTCCCGCTTCCAGATAGCCGTAGTGAATGGCGGTAATGACCTCGGGCTTGGTCAGCACCAGCAGGTCGTTATTGCCTTTCAGATCGCTTTGCCAGTCGGCAAAACGCTCACCGCGAAAGTCGCTCTCTTCCAGACGGTAGCTTTGGATCATGGTGCCCATGCCGCCGTCCAACACTAAAATTCGCTGCGCTAACTGACGGCGCAGTTGTTCTACTCGATTCACCACCCCTTATCCCCTTTATCTTTCAAGCCACTGCTATATTGACCCCTATGTAAAATTATCGGGTCACTATGTCACCATCACCCATACCCTAGGGATTTCAAGTTGCGGCTAGGCGCCCAGCCTGTTCATCCTCAGGAGCTTACTAAAGTAAGTGACTGGGGTGAACACGTGCAGGCAACAACGCTGCGGCTTGAAAGACGACGGGTATCGGTCATCCTAGCACAGGTTGTGCCGCTAAAGGGGCGAGCGGTTATTGAGAGTTTTTCAGGTTGTCTGGCAACACATCCGATGAGCTGATTGACGGCTTGCATTTCACACGTAAAAAACGAAAATGAATTCCATCATACGGAAAAAGGAATGTGAATCATGGTCACCCCCGTTCCCGCCAAACGTGGCAAGAAGCCCCGCGCTGCATCTCCAAGCGCCAGTGCGGCAACCGGTCAGGTACAGTCGCTGACCCGTGGCCTGAAATTATTGGAATACATTGCCGAAGCCCAGGGCAACGTGGCGCTGACCGACCTGGCCCAACAGGCGGGGTTACCGAACTCCACCACTCACCGTCTGCTTTCCACCATGCAACAGCAAGGGTTCGTGCGTCAGGTCGGCGATCTGGGTCTGTGGACTATAGGTTCACACGCCTTTGTGGTGGGCAGCAGTTTTCTGCAAAGCCGTAATCTGTTGGCGATGGTGCACCCCACGCTGCGTCGCCTGATGGAAGAGTCTGGCGAAACGGTTAACCTGGCGGTGCTGGATACCAGCGAGTACCAGGCGATTATTATCGACCAGGTGCAATGCACCGCGCTGATGCGCATGTCTGCGCCCATCGGCGGCAAACTGCCGATGCACGCCTCCGGTGCCGGTAAAGCCTTTCTGTCCACCCTGCCGGACGATCAGGTCACCAAATTGCTGCATAAAAAGGGCATGCAAACCTATACCCAGCATACGCTAACGCCGCACAACCTGAAGGAAGGGCTGGCGCAGATCCGCAAGCAGGGTTTCTCGTTTGACGATGAAGAGCATGCGCTGGGTCTGCGCTGCGTGGCGGCCTGCATTTTTGACGAGCACCGCGAAGCCTTCGCTGCCATTTCGATTTCCGGCCCCGTATCGCGCATCACCGACAACCGCGTGATTGAGCTGGGCGCCTTGGTGATCCATGCCGCAAAAGAGATCAGCCTGGAATACGGTGGCGTACGTTAAAGTGGAGCAATGCCGTTGCATTAAACCTTCAAATAATCGAATATTAGACGTTTTATCGCCCCCAACGAGCCGCCAATGAGAGATAAATTCATTAAGAAAGAAGGTATTGCGCTTATCCAACTCGCCAGATATTTGCTGGATGAGAAGCCGATGAACCGGTTACGCACTATCGATGAACTCTCTGAAAGTTTTGGCCTTTCCGTCGGCATTGTGCAAAACGCACTTAAATCGCTGGAAAGCAGTGGCTGCATTCAGTTGGAACGGCGCGGCCGCAACGGGACGCAATTAAAACAGTTAAACTATCAGGCGCTCCTTACCCAGGCCGATATTGGCAATATTGTTTGTGCGATGCCACTGCCCTACACCAAACTTTATGAGGGCTTAGCCAGCGGTCTGAAAATACAGTTTGGGCAAATACCGCTTTACTACGCGCATATGCGCGGAGCCAGCGTACGTATCGAATGCCTGCTGGATGGTATCTACGATATGGCCGTCGTATCCCATCTGGCCGCCAGACAGGTCTTACAGGAGGGCAAAGCCCGTATTGCGCTGGAGTTAGGCGCGGGATCCTATGTTTCAGGCCACCAGATGGTTTACCGCCGTGGCGAAGAAAACAGCATCCGTCGTGTGGGCCTGGATCCTCGCTCGCCAGATCAACGTCAATTGTCCGAACTCTATTTCCAGGGGCAAGAGATCGAATATGTCGATACGCCTTATCACGACTGTTTAAACCAAATAGAAAAAGGCAATATTGATTCAGCTATCTGGAACCTGGTGCAGAACTTTGCCAGTGACACCCTGGGCGCGATCCCCTTGCAAGGTCACCCTTCCTATATTCAAGCCTCTGAAGCCGTGCTGCTTATTCGCAGCGATGACGCTCTCATTCAGCGTCTTGTGGCACGTCAGGTTGACAAGAAGCAACTGCTGCAACACCAGAAAAATGTCGTTTCGGGAAAGGAAGAACCTTTTTACTGATTAGGCTTTGTATATAATTAATGCCAGCCGTTATTTACAGTTTTCCGATAATAAAACCCTTCATGCCATATTAATGCCTTTAAAGAGGTATAAAATAACCGCGTTAGTTTGTTCCGGAATCATATCCAATGTGTCAGGAATAGAGATAAGGAATGTGAAAATGAAACGCGAAGATAAATATAATCACGGTGACTACACTGATTTTCTAACGGCAATAAGAACCTTTGAATGCTCTATTGATCCTAAAGATGCCGACTATTATGACAAGCATTACGAAGATGACAAAGCAGTAACCTATCAACAAGTTGAGTATCCAGGTCGCGTAATTCGCGATAAAAATGGCGTTCCCCTGCACAGCACCACGTCAATAAAAGGCTATTTCATTAAGCTTGGCATTGATAAACTCTATACGCGTGGCTCCAGCGATCCTGAGATGTTTCGCCAGATGCAGTATGCTGTGATGAATTATCTGGGTTTTGTCGGTTATCAATTCAGTGAGCATGACCTTTGGGATCTTGGTTATTACTCCCATTATGATAATGAACAGCTCCCCATGTACTATTCAGATGTCGACGTCAGCAATTGGTCCAATGGAGTGCGAGAAAAAATAATGGATCTTCCGGACGGGAAAATCCATGTTACCGACGTGAATACCTGGAAGGGGACATTTACCGGCAAACATGGCATCAATTCTTTCGCCGATGTTATCGATCCGGATAAGCAAGAATTTATTGCCCTCGACCATTTCGACAATAAATACCAAAATATTGTTTTGCAGTTAGCCGACCATGGCAAAACCCTGAATGATTATCTGGGGAGTACGCTACGCTGGAGTGAATGCCAGCCCAAATTAGCCCCACCCGGTGGCCGTCCTGATGAGGTAACCCTCACTTTATCCGGCTTACTGGCCGGCGCTCATTTACGTGGGGCGGAAGGCGTTGTCGCCCTGTTGGTCAAGCATGAAAATCATGCTGATGAGAACAAAACGGCCATATTGCAGTATGTCTATGATTTTGGCGGCTACAGTACGCCTTATGACCAGTAAATCCGGTATGAGATTGGCAGGCGTCGGGTATGGCGCCTCATTATAATTTGTGATCTTGTTCAAGTAATAATCGCTTCCCCGTTGTCGTCCGTTATGCGCTCACTTACCATTTCATTTATATATTCAAAAAAATGAGGATATAAAATGATACGCCAGGGCCTGAACACGCTGCGACAAGCCAAAGTGATTGATGAAGACATTTATCAGGGAATGCTGGCCGTCGTCGAACAACTGCAACAGCATTGCCAATGCCCCTTACCCGCAGAGCAAGGCTGGTTGGCGATCGCACACATGGCCAATGCACTAATGCGTTGCCGGCAGCAGCAAACCGTCTCACCGTTGGACAACGAAATATTGGCGGAAATAGCGGAAGCAGGGAAATTGGAAGTGTTGCGCGAGCTCAATAATGCCCTGATGAAAAACTTTACCCTCGAACTCCACCCCGATGAAGAAGGCTACCTGCTGGTCAATTGGTACAGCTTGAGCAAAGCATAATCGCCATGAATAATTTCTCTTAAATATTCAAATAAATGAATATTTTCCACAAGGATGACAAACCAGGAGTAAAGGGAACGATGTTTATTACTGCATTACAACGTCAGAATCCTGCGCTGATCGGCACTGCCGTATCACTGTGGCAACAGAGAATCCTTCGCCCGGATAGCTACGTGATCGATGTTGATACCGTAGAGGAAAACGCCCGACACATATTGCAAATCGCTCAGCAGCATCACCTGACGCCTTATGTCATGAGCAAACAATTTGGCCGTAACCCTTGGTTATGCCAACGCATTATCAATCAGGGTTTTCCGGGCGCCGCCGCTGTCGATTTCAAAGAAGCGCAGCAGCTAATGCAGCATCGCGTTCCCTTGTGCCACGCAGGGCATCTTGTCCAGATCCCTGACGGTGAGATCGCCGCCATTCTGAAGCAGCGGCCAGAAGCGATCACCGTCTTTTCGGTTGAAAAAGCCCGCAGCGTCGCTGAACAGGCAAAAAAAATAGGCATCACGCAATCTTTATTGCTGAAAGTCTATCAGGAAGGCGACCTCCTCTACCCTGGGCAAGAGGGCGGCTTTCTGCTTGATGATGTCGTGGCCGCCGCCAGACAAATAGCACAGCTGGGGCATGTACAGGTGGTCGGCGTCACCCATTTCCCTTGCCTGCTTAGCCACAAGGCCGGCGATATCCCACAGACAACCCCCAACTTTGCCACCCTGATTGAAGCTGTGGCTCGCCTGCGTCAGGCCGGCTTCCAGATATGCCAAATCAATGCCCCCTCCGCCAATAGCTGCTCGTCGTTGCCGATGCTCGCACAGCTTGGCGTGACCCACATTGAGCCGGGGCACGCATTCACAGGAACCTTCCCGGCGAACGTTTTTGGTACTGAGCCAGAACGCCTGGCAATGCTATATCTGACTGAAATATCTCATCATTATAAAGAGCTCAGTTTTTGTTATGGCGGCGGGCACTATCGCCGCAGCCACGTCCAACACGCGCTGGTGTTCACCCCTGATGGTCAGATGAGCCAAACCGAAGTGGTGCCGCCGGAGGACCACAGTATTGATTATTACCTGGGGCTACGCGGGACCTTCCCTATTGGTAGCGTAGTCATCATGTGTTTTCGCACACAAATTTTCGTTACCCGCAGCGACGTCGCCATGGTGTGCGGTATTTCGCGGGGTGCCCCGCAGCTTGCCGGGGTATTCGACAGCCAAGGTAACAGACTCAGCCATTCAGGAGATGCCCGGTGAAAAAATTTGTGGTTATTGTTTTAGATGGCTTCGGTATCGGCGCCATGGACGATGTCGCCCACCAGCGCCCTCTTGATATTGGGGCCAATACCTGCGGCCACATCTTGCAAAAATACGGCCTGCTACGGCTGCCGACATTAGAGAAGCTGGGCCTGATTAACGCTTTGGGATATCAGCCAGACAATGTCATGCACCCCAATCCGGCGGCAAACTACGGCAACGCAAATTTGCAGCATCAGGGGGCCGACTCCTTTATGGGGCATCAGGAAATCATGGGCACTCGCCCTGACATCCCGTTATTGATGCCCTTTTCTCAGGTCAGGGAACAGGTGGCTTCGGCGCTCAATAAGGCCGGGTACCAGGTTGAACGTGTCGCGGTCGAGGATGGTTTATGCTACCTGCGAATTAACGGATGCGTCGCCATCGGCGATAACCTCGAGACCGATCCCGGCCAGGTTTATAATGTGACTGCCAATTTGGATGCCATTGATTTCGCCACCGTTCGCACCATTGGTGACATCGTTCGCAGCCAGGTTCACGTCGGCCGGGTGATTGTCTTTGGCGGCAACATTGGCAGTAATGCCGCTTTGCACAATGCCGCCGAAACCCGCGCAAAGCGCTATGTCGGGATCAATGCCCCCAAGTCAGGCGTCTATGACCATGGCTTTACCGTTGTCCATCTCGGTTATGGCGTCGATGCAAGCCAGCAAACCGCCGCCAGTTTGCACTCATCAGGCGTGCCCACGGTGTTAATCGGCAAAGTCGCAGATATCGTCATCAATCCTCACGGAACAAATTATCAGGGCATTTCAGATTCGGAAGAGATCATGCAATTGACCTTGCAGGCGGTCGAACTGCCGGGACAGGCCTTTATCTGCACCAATATCCAGGAAACAGATCTGGCCGGCCATGCCGAAAACAGCGATCGCTACGCTGAGCGATTACAAGTCGTTGACGGTTACCTGGCGCAATTACTGGCTCGACTCGGTCAAGACGACGCCCTGGTGGTGATGGCCGACCATGGAAATGACCCGACGATTGGTCACTCGCGCCATACCCGAGAAAAAGTGCCATTACTCTTCTGGCGCCCCGGCGTTCAAGGCGTCTATTTGGGCGAACGCTCAACCCTGGCTGATGTCGGGGCTACGGTCTGCGACGCATTTGGCGCTCCGGCACCTCAAAACGGCCATTCGTTCTTCCCGCAAATGAATAAGGGACAACCATGAATCCTTCATCGCAATTTGATCGACGTGGCTATACCTATGCACACGAACATCTGCATATTGATCTGTCGCCGTTCAAACAGAATATTGATTGCCGATTGGATTGTTACGCACTCCTCGTGGATGAAATGAAAACGCTGGTCAATAAAGGCGTATTGAACCTGGTTGAGGTCACGAACCGCTATATGGGGCGTAATCCTCAATTTATGCTGGATTTGATGCAAGAAACCGGCATAAACATCCTGGCATCAACCGGTTACTACCAACAGGATTTCTATCCGCCACATGTTGCTCAGCGCAGCGCGCAGCAGTTGGCGCAAGAAATGATCGACGAGATTGAGCACGGCATTGACGGCACAACGCTGCGCGCCAGCGTAATTGCAGAAATTGGCAGCAGCGAAGGCACCATTACCCCAACGGAAGAGAAAGTATTCCATGCTGCTGCCCTGGCACATTTAGCCACCGGAAAACCCATCTCTACGCATACCAGTTTCAGCACCATGGGATTGGAGCAGTTGCAGCTATTAATGCGCCATGGTGTATCCGCCGAACGTATTGTTATTGGCCACTGCGATTTACGCGATCAGTTGGACACCTTGCTGAGGATTACTGAAACCGGCGCTTTTATTCAATTCGACACTATCGGCAAAAACGATTACTACCCGGACGAAAAGCGCGTGGCGACATTGCTGGCACTTTCTCAACGCGGACTATTGAGCCAGGTAATGCTTTCCATGGATATCACCCGACGTTCCCACCTGGCCGCAAATGGCGGTCTGGGATTCAGTTATCTCATTGATAGATTCGTCCCCATGCTGCTGCAAGCTGGGATACCACAACAAGATATTGACCATATGCTGTGCACCAATCCAAACACTTTCTTCAGAGGACAAGAATAATGAAAAAGATCGGTATTGCAGGTTTACAACGCGAGCAAATTAAACAAGCTATCGAATCAGCCGCCCCCGGTAAATTTGAGTGCTTTATTCAAAATGACATGGAAGCGGCCAGTAAAGTCAAAAGTGGCGAACTGGATTACTTTATTGGCGCCTGTAATACCGGCGCCGGTGCAGCGTTATCCATCGCTATTGCGATTATCGGTTATAACCGCTGCTGCACCATTGCCAAACCGGGAATACAGGCAAAAGAAGAACAAATAATAAAATGGGTCAACGAAGGCAAAGTGGCCTTTGGCCTTTCGGTGGAACATGTTGAACATGCCATCCCGATGCTGATGGGTCATTTGAATTAAGGGGGTATCCATGGAGCAGTATTTGCATATTGTTATTGTCGCTTTGCTAACGGGAATGACCTCGCTGCTTTCTCATCGTTCCGTTGCCGTATTTCACGACGGTATTCGTCCGATTCTGCCGCAATTGGTCGAAGGGAATATGAATCGCCGTGAAGCCGGCAGCATTGCATTTGGTTTGAGCATCGGCTTCGTCGCATCCGTCGGGATCTCCTTTACCCTCTCAACCGGGCTGTTGAACAGTTGGTTGCTGTTTTTACCCACCGACATCATCGGCGTACTGGCCTTTAACAGCTACCTGGCTTTCGCTTTGGGCATGGCCTGGGGAGCATTGGTGCTAACCAGTTTGGTGCCGATCAATACCCTGCTGACCGCGCTTCCCGTGGATATCCTCGGTTCACTGGGCGAGCTTTCCAGCCCGGTGATTTCGGCCTTCGCGCTGTTCCCACTGGTGGCTATTTTCTATCAATTCGGCTGGCGCCATAGCCTGCTGGCCGCCGTCGCCGTACTGATGTCGCGCGTCATTGTCGTGCGCTTTTATCCTTCACTCTTTCCAGAGTCGATTGAGATATTCGTCGGTATGGTGATGCTGCTGGGGATTGCGATATTTCGTGATATCTCACAGCGCAAGCATCATGAAGTAAACCATGGCACCTCTGTTTTCGAGGAGAGAACCTCTCGCATTATCAAGAATCTGCCGCTGCTCGCCATTACCGGTGCGCTAATCTCGACGGTTGCCAGCCTTAAGCTGTTTGGAGGGTCTGAGGTTTCGATCTATACGCTGGCAAAAGCCTGGGCCCCCGGCGTATCTCCGGAAGAATCCGCTGCGTTGGTCAATCAAGCTGCGCTGGCTGAGTTTATGCGTGGTTTGGGCTTTATTCCGCTCATCGCCACCACCGCGCTAGCCACTGGGGTGTACGCCGTCGCCGGTTTTACCTTCGTCTTTACCGTCGGTTATCTGGCCCCCTCGCCCTGGTTAGCGGCCATTTTAGGTGCCCTGACCATCACGTTGGAAGTGCTGTTGTTGCGGACTATCGGCCGTTGGTTAAGCAACTATCCCTCGGTTCGTAATGCCTCAGACAGTATCCGCAATGCGATGAACATGCTGATGGAATTTGCTTTGCTGATCGGCGCTATTTTCGCCTCTATCAAGATGGCGGGCTATACCGGCTTTAGCATCACCGCTGCCCTGTACTTCCTTAATGAAGCGCTGGGGCGTCCTATATTGAAAATTGCCGCCCCGGTAGTGGCGACCATAATATGCGGTATTTTACTGAACATTTTGTATTTTTTAGGGTTGTTCGTCGTTAATTAACCGAATGTTTTAAACGGAATGTCTGACTAAAGTCGCAATAAAAACACAGGGAAATAATAATGAAAATAGAGAATAATCAAAACACAACCCGCTCAAAGTGCTTTGCAGTATTAGCATTACTGTTGGGTTCTACGGCATTTTTATCGGCGGCCCACGCAAACAACGATACCGCACCCAATAACGATCCTGCTGAAACCTGGCGCACCGATTATAGCGATATCGGTTACCCGAACGTGGGTTTTTCCCCTTATATCAAAGGTTGGATTAATGGTTATCTGACACCGGCAGATTATCCTGACGGCGCAAAAATTCTGCCGCCGCCGCCAAAAGAGCATTCCGCAGCAGCAAAAAGCGATATTGAAACGTTCCATGAATTACGACAGCTGCGCGATACGCCACGCGGCCAGTTGGCGATCGAAGATGCCAAACTCTCCTTCAACCATATTGGCAGCGCATTTTCACCGGCGCTGGGCATCACTATTTCACGTAAAAATACGCCTCATTTGCACCTGCTCCTCAGCCGTGTTTTTACCGATGCAGGTTACGCCTCCAATGACACCAAAAAAGCGTTTAGCCGGATTCGGCCCTACTCGGCATTACGTATCGACAGTTGCACGCCCAAAGAACATAGCGCGTTAAGTAACGACGGCGGCTCTTATCCCTCCGGTCATGCCGTCACCGGGATGATGTGGGCCATGACGTTAACCGCCATGGAGCCACAACTGGCAACCCCGTTAATGAAAAAAGGCTATGAGTTTGGTCGTAGTCGCCTGATCTGCGGCGTACATTGGGAAAGTGATGTCAACGCGGGTCGTTTCCTTGCTGCCGGCGCTTTCGCTCGCCTCCAGGCCAGCCCCGAATATCAAAAACAATTCCGCGAAGCCAAGCTGGAAGTCGATCGTCTGTTAGCGCAAAAACAAGGCAGTAAATAAACGTCAGCGCTGATTACCCGGCGCATCAGACGAAAATCATCATCGTAAAAATGCCCAGGTTTGCGCAGAGAGTGTCGCTGCGCAAGCCTTTCTCCATGACGATTATCCCCATCGTGACGCATGCTCACTGCTCAACTTCAACGAGGTTTCATGTCTGGATGACAGCCTGAAATAGTTGAAGCCGATCACAAATAATGACTTTGCCAACGGAAGCCGATTGCAACCGGCGAAACTTCCTTCGACAATGTTACCGATAACATGTTACCGGTAACAAATAATGCAAGGTAACGCCACTTGTCGTTTTGGAGCTAAGCCATGACCAATAATCAAAACCGTATTTACGTCATTATGGGCGTTTCCGGCAGCGGCAAGTCTGCCGTGGCCGCCGCAGCGGCCCGCCAACTGTCTGCCGGGTTCCTTGACGGTGACTTTCTGCACCCGCGCAGCAATATCCTGAAAATGGCCGCCGGTGAACCGCTGAACGATGACGATCGCGCCCCATGGCTGGCCGCCCTCAACGATGCTGCCTTTGCGATGCAACGCACCAATACTGTTTCGGTCATTGTCTGTTCGGCGCTGAAAAAGCACTACCGCGATCGCCTGCGCGCCGGTAACGGCAACCTGTCGTTCATCTACCTGCACGGCGATTTTCCGGTGATCGAAGCCCGCCTGGCTGCGCGTAACGGCCACTTCTTCAAGCCACAGATGTTGGTAACGCAGTTCGCGGCGCTGGAGCAACCGGGCGCGGACGAAAGCGACGTTATGTCCGTAGATATCAACCAGCCGCTGGAAGCCGTCATCGCCGATACCGTACGACATATCCAGAGTTTCCTGCCACAGGACGTGTGCGCGTGAATACTGTAACGCTGGTCGGTACCGCAGTCGGCTCGGTTCTATTACTGCTGTTTCTGGTGATGAAGGCACGCATGCATGCCTTCGTCGCGTTAATGTTGGTGTCTATCGCTGCCGGTATTTTTTCCGGCATGCCGTTGGACCGCATCGCCGATACCATGCAAAAAGGCATGGGCGATACGCTGGGTTTCCTGGCGATCGTCGTGGCGCTGGGCGCCATGTTCGGCAAGATACTGCATGAGGTCGGCGCACTCGATCAAATTGCGGCACATTTGCTGAAACGTTTCGGCCAAAGTAAAGCCCATTACGCGCTCGGTATCGCCGGGTTGATCTGCGCCCTGCCGCTGTTCTTTGACGTGGCGGTGGTACTGCTGATCGGCATCGTGTTTGCCGTCGCACGTCGCACCGACGGCAATATCGTCAAGCTGGCCATTCCCTTGTTCGCCGGCGTCGCCGCTGCGGCTTCCTTCCTGCTGCCGGGGCCGGTCCCAATGCTGCTTGCGGCGCAAATGAAAGCCGACTTCGGCTGGATGATCGCCATCGGCCTGGTCGCCGCCGTCCTCGGCATGCTGATTGCAGGCCCATTGTACGGCAGCTTTATTAGCCGCTTCGTTAACTGGCCAATGCCGGCAGACGAAAACGAACCGACACTCAACAAAGGCAACCTGCCGTCATTTGGCTTTAGCCTGGCGCTGGTACTCTGCCCACTGGTGCTGGTCGGCATGAAAACCATTGGTGCACGTCTGGTCACGCCAGGTTCTCAGTTGCAGCAGTGGCTGGAGTTTATTGGCCATCCGTTCACCGCCATTTTAATCGCCTGTCTAATCGTGATTTATGGGCTGGCAAAACCGCGCGGCATGACCAACGAACAAACGCTGGCCATCTGTTCGGCTGCAGTGCAGCCCGCCGGGATCATCCTGCTGATGACCGGTGCCGGCGGCGTGTTCAAACAAATCCTGGTGGATTCCGGCGTAGGTCCGGCACTGGGTGACGCCATGATTGGCACCGGCTTGCCGATCGCCGTAGCCGCCTTTGCATTATCCGCTATGGTACGCGTGATCCAAGGCTCCGCCACCGTTGCCTGCCTGACCACCGTTGGCCTGGTGCTGCCGGTGACCAGCCAGTTGGGGCTCGGCGGTGGGCAGCTGGCCGCGCTGGCTATCTGTATTGCCGGGGGGTCTATCGTGCTCAGCCACGTCAACGATGCCGGTTTCTGGCTGTTCGGCAAGTTTACCGGCGCCAATGAGCTGCAAACGCTAAAAACCTGGACGGTGATGGAAACCATCCTTGGCAGCGTGGGTGGCATCATCGGCATGATCGCTTTCACCCTGTTTTAAATCACGATAACGACATAACACCGCCCCCGGCCTTTGCACATCAGGGCTGCAATATTCCACCGGGGGCACCGCCACAGGCGGCGTCTATAACAATAGCCATGTGAGGAAGGTATGCTTAATCCCACCCTATCCCGTGTCACGCAACACATCATCGACCGTTCCAAACAGAGCCGCGCCGCCTATCTGGCACGCATTGAAGCGGCGCGTTCCCAAACCGTGCACCGCGCACAGCTGGCCTGCGGCAACCTGGCGCACGGTTTTGCCGCCTGTCAGCCGGACGACAAAACCGCACTGAAAAACATGGTGCGCAGTGATATCGCCATCATCACCGCTTATAACGATATGTTGTCTGCCCACCAGCCCTACGAAAACTATCCCCAACGGCTGAAACAGGCGTTGCATGCCGTGGGCGCGGTCGGTCAGGTAGCCGGTGGCGTACCGGCGATGTGTGACGGCGTGACCCAGGGGCAGGATGGTATGGAGCTATCGCTGATGAGCCGCGACGTGATCGCCATGTCCTCAGCTATCGGTCTGTCACACAATATGTTCGACGGCGCGCTGTTCCTCGGCATCTGCGACAAAATCGTGCCGGGTCTGGTGATGTCCGCCCTGTCCTTTGGCCATCTGCCGTCGCTGTTTGTTCCTGCCGGCCCGATGAGCAGCGGCTTACCGAACAAAGAGAAAGTGCGCGTGCGTCAGCTGTACGCCGAAGGCAAGGCCGATCGACTGGCGCTGTTGGAGGCCGAAGCCGCTTCGTATCACGGCATCGGCACCTGCACCTTCTACGGCACCGCCAACACCAACCAGATGGTAATGGAAGTGATGGGGTTGCACCTGCCGGGATCCTCCTTCGTTCACCCGGACACCCCTTTGCGCGATGCGTTGACCGACGCTGCCGCACGCCAGGTCACTCGCCTGACCGAAACCGCCGGCAACTATCTGCCAATCGGCAAACTGGTGGATGAAAAGGTGGTGGTTAACGGCATCGTTGCGCTGCTGGCCACCGGCGGCTCCACCAATCTGACCATGCATATGGTGGCGATGGCGCGCGCCGCCGGCATCATCATCAACTGGGACGACTTCTCCGAACTGTCGGACGCCGTACCGCTGCTGTGCCGTATCTACCCGAACGGCCCGGCGGACATCAATCAGTTCCAGGCATCTGGCGGCGTCGCCCTGGTGGTGCGCGAACTGCTAAAGCACGGCCTGCTGCACGAAGACGTGCACACCGTGGCCGGTTTTGGCCTGACGCGTTATACCCAGGAGCCGTGGCTGGATAACGGTCAGTTGGCCTGGCGCGAGGGCGCGGAAAGCTCGCTCGATACCCAGGTTATCGCCAGCGTGGCGGAGCCTTTCGAACATCACGGCGGCACCAAGGTTTTGGCAGGCAACCTCGGTCGCGCGGTGATGAAAACCTCGGCGGTGCCGGCCGACAATCAGATTATCGAAGCGCCGGCGGTGATATTTGACAGCCAGCATGACATCGTGCCGGCATTTGAAGCCGGCAAGCTGGATCGCGATTGCGTGGTGGTGGTTCGCTTCCAGGGGCCGCAGGCCAATGGCATGCCCGAACTGCACAAGCTGATGCCACCGCTGGGCGTGCTGATGGACCGCGGATTTAAAGTCGCGCTGGTCACCGATGGCCGCCTGTCAGGCGCCTCCGGCAAGGTCCCTTCCGCTATCCACGTGACCCCGGAAGCCTATACCGGCGGCATGCTGGCCAAGGTGCAGGACGGCGATGTGATCCGCGTAAACGGCCGCACCGGTGAATTGGCATTACTGGTCGATGCCGACATTCTGGCCCAGCGAGCGCCTTACCAACCGGACCTGAGCGCCGAACATATCGGCTGCGGCCGTGAACTGTTCGGCGCATTACGCAGCCAGCTTTCCGGTGCCGAACAGGGCGCCTGCTGCATTAAATTTTAACCGATAGCATGGCCGGGCAGCCCGAAGGCGACGGCTATAACTGGAGAGAACCCTTAATGAACAATTGGAAAACCAGCGCAGAGCAGATCCTGATGGCCGGCCCGGTAGTCCCGGTGATCGTCATCAACAAATTGGAACACGCGATCCCGCTGGCGAAAGCCCTGGTGGCCGGTGGCGTCCGGGTATTGGAAGTCACCCTGCGCACCGCCTGCGCAATGGACGCGATCCGTGCTATTGCCAAAGAAGTGCCTGATGCCATCATCGGCGCCGGTACCGTCATCAACCCGCAGCAGCTGCAGGAAGTGACCGATGCCGGGGCGCAATTCGCCATCAGCCCGGGCCTGACTGCCGATCTGCTGCAAGCGGCCACGGCCGGTTCAATCCCGTTAATTCCGGGTATCAGCACCGTGTCTGAACTGATGTTGGGCATGGATCATGGGCTGCGTGAGTTTAAATTCTTCCCGGCGGAAGCCAACGGCGGCGTGAAAGCACTGCAGGCGATCGGCGGCCCGTTCCCGCAGGTACGTTTCTGCCCGACCGGCGGTATTTCACCGAGCAACTACCGTGACTATCTGGCGCTGAAAAGCGTGCTGTGCATCGGCGGCTCCTGGCTGGTGCCGGCGGATGCGCTGGAAAGCGGCGACTACGCACGCATCACCGAATTGGCGCGTGCCGCCGTTGCGGGTGCAAAAGCTTAATGCTATCGGGCGCGGCGTGCCGCGCCCTTACGTCGCTGCCGAGGTAGCAGGCAGTGCCACCCCGCTGCGCTGGCTAAAACGCCGTTTCTTGCGGTAAGCGAAGACATCCTCCACATGCCCGTCGCGAATGCGCTGCTGCAGCCCGCGCCAGTAATCGGCTTCGAACAGGTCACTGTGCAACTCTTCAAACACCTGCCGAATGCGCCGATCGCCACACAGAAAATGCCTGAACTCCTCCGGGAATACATCGTTCGCCGACACGCTGTACCACGGCTCGCTGGCCAGTTCATCTTCCGGGTAACGCGGCGGCGGAATATCGCGGAAGTTCACCTCGGTCATATAGCAAATTTCATCGTAATCGTAGAACACCACCCGCCCGTGCCGGGTCACGCCGAAGTTCTTGAATAGCATGTCGCCGGGGAAAATATTGGCGGCGGCCAGTTGTTTGATCGCATTGCCATACTCTTCGATAGCGTCGCGCATCTGCTGCTCATTGGCCTGCTCCAGATACAGGTTCAGCGGCGTCATGCGCCGTTCCATATACAGGTGCTTGATCACGATGCGATCGCCCAGATCCTCCAGCTTGTCCGGCACTTCACGCTGCAATTCAGCCAAAAGCTCCGGGCTGAGGCGCGCCTTGTCGACGACAAAATTCTCGTACTCTTGGGTATCCGCCATGCGCCCCACGCGGTCGTGTTCTTTCACCAACTGGTAACAGGCCATCACCTGCGCCTGCGTCACCTCTTTTTGCGGTGCGAACTCGTCTTTGATCACCTTGAACACCCGATCGAACGACGGCAGGGTAAACACCAGCATCACCATGCCTTTCACCCCCGGCGCGATGATGAACTGCTCCTGCGAGCCAGCCATAAACGTCAGGTATTCACGGTAACATTCCGTTTTACCGTGCTTCTGGCAGCCAATCGCCATATACAGTTCGGCGGTGGTTTTGCCCGGCAGTATTTCTCGCAGCCACTCGACCATCGCTGCCGGAAGCGGTGCGTAAACCATAAAGTAAGAACGTGCGAAACCGAAGACGATACTGGCCTCGGCCTTACTGGTCAGGCAGGTATCGATAAACAAGGCACCGGAATCGCTGTGATGGATCGGCAGCAGGAAAGGATAGACCGTATCCGCCACCCGCAACTTACCGACCAGCCAGGCAGCCTTGTTACGGTAAAAGAGCTCATTGGCAATCTGGAACGTCGCTCCAGCCAGCTGCTGCGCGCTAAAGCTCTGTTGCAACGCCAGCGTGATGTAATCAATATCACGCGACAAGTTTTCCCAAGGTAGCCGCAGAGGTAAATCGGTCAACAGGTTGTACAGCATCGCCGATACATCACCGCCAGCAGTGAAATTGCGCGACAGCGGACGCGGGATATCGCGAAAGCGTCCCTCGGGCTGGGAGCTGAAAACAAACAGCTTTTCCGGCGTTAAATCCCGGTGTTTGAACAGGCGGCAGTAAACCGAATTGAAGAAGCTTTCGGCGATCTCAAAGCGTGGGTACTCCGGCAACAGGTCGGTGTACACCGCCTTCACCCGGCTGGGGAAATCCGCATCAAAGGACTTTTGCCCCGTGATGCACTTCAGTTGCTCCACCACCAAACCGACGTGATGGTCATACAGGTGAATACGCTTTTTCATCGCCTGTTGCACCGCCGGCCAGTCTGCTCGCTCAAAACGCTGCTGCGCACCGGCAGTCACCTCAAGGAAGCGGCCATATTGCGCATCAAAACCCTGCAGTATCGTCTGTGCGATCAACAGCTCCAGTTTCGCCGCCATCCTTACCTCCCGCCAGAAAATAGAGCCCGCATATGCAGGCTCTGGGTTAGGTTTTTTCAGCGTTGCCGCCTCAGAACTGCTGTTCTTCCGTCGAACCGGTCAGCGCCGTTACCGAAGAAGCACCGCCCTGAATGATGGTAGTAACCTTGTCGAAATAGCCGGTACCCACTTCCTGCTGGTGCGATGCGAAGGTGTAACCGCGTGAAACGGCATCGAATTCCGGTTTCTGTACCTTCTCGACGTAGTGCTTCATGCCCTCGCCCTGTGCATAAGCGTGCGCCAGGTCAAACATGTTGAACCACATGCTGTGGATGCCCGCCAGCGTGATGAACTGGTACTTGTATCCCATCGCCGACAGTTCCTCCTGGAAGCGGGCAATCGTCTGATCGTCCAGGTTCTTTTTCCAGTTGAACGACGGTGAACAGTTGTATGCCAGCAGTTTGCCTGGGAATTTGGCGTGAATGGCATCAGCGAAACGCTTGGCTGCCTGCAGATCCGGCGTGGAGGTTTCGCACCACACCAGGTCGGCGTAAGGGCAATACGCCAGGCCACGGCTGATCGCTTGCTCAATGCCGGCATGGGTACGGAAGAAACCTTCCGCTGTACGTTCGCCGGAGACAAACTCGCTGTCGTATGGATCGCAGTCTGACGTCAGCAAATCGGCCGCATCGGCGTCGGTACGTGCGATGACCAGCGTTGGCACACCGAGCACGTCTGCAGCCAAACGGGCTGCTACCAGCTTCTGAATCGCTTCCTGAGTTGGCACCAGCACTTTTCCGCCCATATGGCCGCACTTTTTCACCGCCGCCAATTGGTCTTCGAAATGCACCCCGGCAGCGCCGGCCTCAATCATGGCTTTCATCAGCTCAAAGGCATTCAGCACGCCGCCAAAACCGGCTTCGGCATCGGCGACAATCGGCAGGAAGTAGTCGGTGTAACCCTTACTGCCCGGTTCAATTTTATTGGCCCACTGGATCTGATCGGCACGGCGGAAAGTATTGTTGATACGTTTAACCACCGCCGGCACGGAATCAACCGGGTACAGCGACTGGTCCGGATACATGGCAGACGCGGTGTTGGCATCCGCAGCGACCTGCCAGCCAGACAGATAAATCGCCTCAATACCTGCTTTGGCCTGCTGCAATGCCTGCCCGCCAGTCAGCGCACCCAGGCTGTTGACATAGCCTTTGCGTGATTTACCGTGCAGCAGTTCCCACAGCTTGGCGGCACCGTTTTGTGCCAGCGTGCAGACCGGATTGACCGAGCCGCGCAAATTAATCACGTCTTCAGCGCTGTATGGGCGCGTGATGCCTTCCCAGCGAGCCGATTTCCATTCCTGTTCCAGTTGTTGAATCTGTTGAGCACGAGAGGTAGACATAATTTTTATCCTTTTCAATAATGTAGGGTTAATGGTCAGGAACAGGTTCAGGCCAGAAGCTCATAGCCGGGTAAGGTCAGAAAATCGATTAATTCGTCTTGCGTAGTGATACGTTCCATCAGGCGCGCAGCTTCTTCGAAACGGCCAGCGTTAAAGCGCGCCTCACCCAATTCTTCACGTACCACCAACATCTCTTCTTTCAGCATCTGGCGGAACAGCGCCTTGGTGACCAACTGGCCATCGCTCAGGCTCTTTTGGTGATGGATCCACTGCCAGATTGAGGTACGGGATATTTCCGCCGTCGCCGCATCTTCCATCAGGCCGTAAATCGGTACGCAGCCATTGCCGGAGATCCAGGCCTCGATGTATTGCACCGCCACGCGAATATTGGCGCGCATGCCGGCTTCGGTCCGTTCGCCATCACAGGGTTCCAGCAGTTGCGCGGCGCTGATCGGCGCATCGTTTTCACGCAGGACTTCCAACTGATTACGGCGTTCGCCGAGCACTTTGCTGAACACTTCCATGACGGTATCTGCCAACCCCGGATGCGCCACCCAGGTGCCGTCATGGCCGTTATTGGCCTCCAGCTCTTTATCCGCCCGTACCTTGTTCAATACCCAGGCATTTTTCTCGGCGTCTTTGCTAGGGATAAACGCGGCCATGCCCCCCATGGCAAAAGCACCTCGCTTGTGGCAGGTCTTGATCAGCAAGCGGGAGTAAGCACTGAGGAACGACTTGTCCATCGTGACCGACTGGCGATCCGGCAGGACCCGGTCAGCGTGGTTTTTCAGCGTTTTGATATAGCTGAAGATGTAATCCCAACGGCCGCAGTTCAACCCGACGATATGATCGCGCAGGTGGTAAAGGATCTCGTCCATCTGGAATACCGCCGGCAGCGTTTCGATCAATACCGTGGCCTTGATGGTGCCGCGCGGCAGGGAGAAACGATCCTCGGCAAAGCTGAATACCTCACTCCACCAGGCGGCTTCCTGCCAGGATTGGGTTTTCGGCAGGTAGAAATAAGGGCCGCTGCCTTTTGCCAGCAATTGACGGTAGTTGTGGAAGAAATACAGTGCGAAATCGAACAGACCGCCAGGGATCGCTTCGCCCTGCCACTGCACGTGTTTCTCCGGCAAATGCAGGCCACGTACGCGCGCTATCAATACCGCTGGATTAGGCTTCAACTGATAAATCTTGCCGGCTTCATTGGTGTAAGAAATGGTGCCATTCACTGCATCATGCAGGTTGATTTGCCCATCGATCACTTTGTCCCAGCTCGGCGCCAGTGAATCTTCGAAATCCGCCATAAACACCTTCACATTGGCATTCAAGGCATTGATCACCATTTTGCGTTCAACCGGCCCGGTGATTTCGACCCGACGGTCGCGCAGATCCTCGGGTATGCCGCGGATCTTCCACTCTCCATTTCGAATGGAATCAGTTTCCGAAATAAAGTCTGGGAGTTCGCCCTGATCGATCTTCTGCTGCCAACAGGCACGCGCAGCCAAAAGCTTATTGCGCTGCGGAGTAAAGTTACTCACCAGATCCGCCAGGAATTCGACCGCGTCATCCGTCAACACCTGCCGTTCAGCAGCGGTAAAACCCTGCGTAAACGTTAACTCCGTGCCTGCTATCTGTTGCGTCATTGTCTTGCTCCTTCGCATCATTGTGCACCGCAGCTGCAAGTCAGGCGGGCACATCTTCATCAGAAATCAGTGCGGATCAGGATGAATAAAATGATCCTCAACTGGTCAGATCTCATCTCGCTGGATCTAAGAATACTCAACTAAAAATAAAAATCAAAAACGATTTCCATTTTATTATTAAATATTTTATTAACCTTTTATTATCAATTGGTTATTAAAAATAACAATACCAGAGGGTAAGGAAAGCGGTTCCATTTCCTGTCGATGGTTGTATCAAGTGTTTGTTAGATAATGAGTTTTAGTAAGAATGGCAGATAAATAAGGGGAAAAGCGCTGGGAGAGGAGTGCCGGCGGCCTCGATTCAGCCGCCGGTTAAAGCAAAAAATGTTATTCCAGGGTCGGGTTCATATGACGCAGATCGTAAGGTGTGATCTGGTAAACGTAGTAGTTAAGCCAGTTGGCGAACAACAGGTGGCCATGGCTGCGCCACGTCGCTTTGGGGGTAAGTTCGGGGTTATCGTCGGGGAAGTAATTGAGCGGCACTACCGGGTTGAGACCTGCTTCGTTATCGCGACAGTACTCACCGGCGAGCGTCAGCGCATCATACTCTGGGTGCCCAGTCACGAACGCCAGCCGTTTATCCTTGCTGGCGAACAAATAGGCCCCGGTTTGCTCCGACTCGGCCAGGATATCCAGATCCGTGTACTGCCGAATAATCTCGGTAGGGAAATCCGCATAGCGCGAATGGGGGGCCAGGAAAGTCTCATCAAAACCACGCGTCAGCAAGGCATGCTGCTGCAAGGTTTGATGCTGGTAAACGCCAGAGAGTTTCACTTCACGCGTCATCTTCGGGATGCCATACAGAATATTCAAAGCGGCCTGCACGGCCCAACAGACAAATAGCGTGGAGGTCACGTGATTCTTGGCCCAATCTATTACGCGTTCAATCTGCGGCCAGTAAGCAACGTCGCAGAAATCAACCAACCCTAGCGGGGCCCCCGTCACGATCAGACCATCAAAGTTCTGATCCTGGATGTCTTCAAAATCACAGTAAAAGTTGTTCAGATGCTCCGCCGGCGTGTTCTTTGACTCGCGGCTGTCGATACGCAGCAACTGGATATCGATTTGCAAAGACGAGTTAGAAAGCAGACGTAAAAACTGATTTTCCGTCTCGATCTTCTTTGGCATCAGGTTAAGGATCAGCACTTTCAACGGCCTGATTTCCTGTGTTTTTGCCCGTGAGGATGTCATCACAAAGACATTCTCATTGCGCAAGAAACTTACTGCAGGTAACTCATCAGGAACACGAATCGGCATTGCTTAATCCCCACACATCCGTTTAAACGTTTAGACTTCTAGATGCCCGAAGATAGCGGTTTTTTACCGTAATGTCGAGTGTTCAACGGAAAGGTGAAAATGTTTCATCGCGGCGATGACGGGAGGTTGAACGTATTTTTGGACGCTAAAAAGCAAAAAGGCCATCCTTGCGGATGGCCTCTGGCTTAATTGATGCCTGGCAGTGTCCTACACGATTCGTCTCATCCTGAGACTCACCCCTTCGGGGCCGCCGCAAGCGGCGTTAAAGCCCGTTCCCGACGGGCTTTTCGCATGCCCATGCTCGAGCAGAACGACCCACAGCAGATAAAACAAAAAGCCCTACGCTTTCACGTAGGGCTTGTTGCTTTATTTGATGCCTGGCAGTGTCCTACTCTCGCATGGGGAGACCCCACACTACCATCGGCGCTACGGCGTTTCACTTCTGAGTTCGGCATGGGGTCAGGTGGGACCACCGCGCTATTGCCGCCAGGCAAATTCTTTTAATTCTTTTTTGCCGAACTTCTAAACCCACTTTAAATAAAGTGGTGCTGATACCCAGAGTCGAACTGGGGACCTCACCCTTACCAAGGGTGCGCTCTACCAACTGAGCCATATCAGCACACTAATTTGATGCCTGGCAGTGTCCTACTCTCGCATGGGGAGACCCCACACTACCATCGGCGCTACGGCGTTTCACTTCTG